>NZ_KB906864.1:0-227273 GCF_000381685.1 Nocardiopsis sp. CNS-639 | reverse complement strand
GAAGTACCGGTGGCGTTGTGCCAAGCCGACCACGTCACCTCCTTCTCCCGAGGAGGGCGCACGGTGGTGGCCAACCTGCAACCGTTGTGCGGGCCGCACAACCGGGCCAAATACCAACGCGAACTGCGCACACACCACCAAGGACGAGCACGGGAGCGGGGCCACCCGCCCAGCAGGGACCCGGATCCACCACCCCGAAAATGACCCCGAGTCATGCCGAACCCCGGCATGCCCGCACCCGGCAAGCGGCCCGGACCCCGCACCCACCGTGGTCGCTGCCACCGTCGCCCACCCCCACCCCGGGGGCCAGCACCGCTACCCGAGGCCGGAGGACCCGCTCGCCTTTGGTGCCAACGCAGCAGAGGCCGACCACCCCCCGACCTCAGGCGTTGGCCGCCCTTCCAGGCCACTTCGCGGCAGCTGACGCCGCCACCTCCAGTCACCACCAGCAGGTGGAGCGTTGAACGGAGCCCCCGGACACCCGCCGCCTTCGCTGCCAACGCAGCAAAGCTCAGCCGCCCCCGAACCCCAACCGTTGGCCGCCCTCCCGCACCACTACGCGGCAGCTGACGCCGCCGCCACCGGCCACCACCCGCAACCAGGTCGTTGAACGGAGCGCCCAGACACCCGCCGCCGTCGCTGCCAACGCAGCAGAGGCCAACCATCTCCCGACCCCAGGCGTTGACAGCGAACCGAACCGTTTCGCGGCAGCTGATGCCGCTACCCCGGCCACCACCAGCGGCCTGAGCGTCGAAGGGAAGCAGGAACAGCCCACCCGCCCTTCCGTTCCGCCCCCTCAGAGCACGCCCAGGCGCTCAGTCCTCGCCCAGCCACAGGTCCGGGCCGAACACCTCGTAGCGGATACGGCGGGCGGGCACCCCGGCGGCGAGCAGCTGGCCACGCACACTGCGCATGAACGGCAGCGGCCCGCACAGGTAGACCTCAGCGCCCTCGGGCAGGTCCACCCCGTCCAGGTCCATCAGCCCCCGGACAGCACCCTCGACGCCCCCGACGCCCCCACCGCCCTCAGCGCCGTCGCCGCCTCCGCCTCCGCCTCCGCCTTCGACAGCCTCCACACCATCTCCCCCGTCCACACCGTTCTCGTACCAGGTCCGGGCGCTCGCGCCGGGCAGCGCCCCGACCAGGGCGGCGGTCTCCTCACGGTGGGCGTGCTCCCCCGGGCTGCGGTCGGCGTGCAGGACCACAACCCTGCGGTCGCTGCCCTGTTCGGCGAGCCGGTTCAGCATGGCCACCATCGGTGTGCAGCCGATTCCGGCCGAGGCCAGCACGAGGGGGCGGTCGCCCTCGGACAGGGTCACGTCACCCGCGGGGGTGGAGACCATGAGGACGTCGCCCGGGACGACGGTGTCGTGCAGCAGCGTGGAGACCTCCCCCGCCGGGTCGGCCCCGACCGCGCGCAGGCGCTTGACGGTGATACGGCGGGACTCGCCGTCCCCGCCGGTCAGGGAGTACTGGCGGGCCTGGCGGACGCCGTCGGGCATGCGCATGCGGACGCTCACGTACTGGCCGGGCAGGAAGGCGGGGATCGGGTCGCCGTCCTCGGGTTCGAGGGTGAGGGAGGCGGTGTCGGGGGTCTCCTGCCGGCGCCGCGTGACCCGCCAGGGGCGCCAGACCCCGCGTCCGGTGTGCCCGCGCTCGGCGTACAGGCGGGCCTCCAGGGCGATGAGGGCTCCGGCCATGAGCCAGTAGACCTCGTCCCAGGCCCTGACGACGGCGAGGGTGGCCGCGTCCCCGAGAGTGGAGGCGATGGCGTCGAAGAGGTACTTGTGCACGATGACGTACTGGTCCTCGGTGACCCCGAGGGAGACGTGCTTGTGGGCGATGCGGGAGAGGAGGGCGTCGGGGCGCTCGTCCGGGTGCTCCAGGAGGAGGGTGGCGAAGGCGGCGATCGACCCGGCCAGGGCCCTGCGCTGTTCGCCCGAGGCCTGGTTGCCCCGGTTGAACAGGCCGTCGAGGAGTTCGGGGCGCTCGCCGAGCATCGTGTCGTAGAAGCGGGCGGTGATGGTGTCCAGGGCTCCGGCCACGGCGGGGACCGTGGCCCGGACGGTGGCGGCTGACTCGGTGGAGAGCATGCGACCTCACTTCGGAGAGGGTGTCTCGGAGCGAAAACTGGTATCTGAAATGCATATTAAATCCGCCTTCGCGACCCCCTCCTCCGGGGTCGTTCCCGCGCGAAGAGGCCAGGCGGGAGCGGTCACGCGCGGGCAGCCTAGCGGCCTGGAGGACTGCCGGACTGGAGGAGGGCCACCGGGCTACCGGACTACCGGCCTGGAGGACTACCGGTCCGGCGAAGAGAACCGTCCCCCGACAGAGCCCGGCCGTGCGCCCGTGAGCGGACGATCACGGGGCAGGCGACCACGGGCGGGCGGCCACAGGCGGACGGCCACAGGCGAACGGCCACGGAGCACCGCCGCGGGCCCTACGGGCGCAGCAGGGTCAGCGCGTCACGCGTGGGCGAGGACACCAGGGACTCCACGGTGACGCCGTCGAGCGAGGTGTAGAACGCCTCGTGCGCCTCGCGCAGGGCGCCGCGCAGGCGGCAGGCGGCACGCAACGGGCAGGGCGGATCGTCCTCGCACCCCGCGAGTTCCCCCGCGCCCTCCAGCTCGCGCACGATCGACCCGACCGAGGCCCGCCGCCCGCTCTCCGTCAGGAGGAGTCCGCCGTTGCGGCCGCGCCGCGCCTCCACCAGTCCCATGTCGGACAGCCGAGCCACGGCCTTGGCCATGTGCGTATAGGGCACGGAGAGCATCCCGGCGACGGCCCTGGTGGTGAGGAGTTCTCCCTCGTCCGCGACCGCGAGCCGCATGACCAGGCGCAGGGAGACGTCGGTGAAGGCGGTCAGGCGCATGTGTTCAACGTAGGGGACCGGCCCCGGTCACCGCTCCCCCCGGCCGGGGACGGGCGCGGTCCCCGTGGAGGGGCCGCCGTCGTCCTCGGAGTCCAGGGGCCGGTGGCGCCCGGTCTCGCGCGGCATCCAGATCAGGATCACGACCAGCCCGACCACCCCGAAACACAGCGACACCGTCGCCGCCGTGTGCAGCCCCGACATGAACGCCTCCTTGGCGGGCTCCACCAGGACCCTCCCCTGCTCCCCCAGGCTCCGGGCCAGCGCCAGGGTGCCCTCGATCGACTCCCCCGCCGACCGCAGCCGCTGGTCCGTCACACCCGTCGGGCCCTCGTCGGCGACCTCCTCCAGGGTGGGGGTGATCCCCGCCCGGTACCGGAAGGAGATGACCGCGCCCAGGATCGCGACGCCCATCGCCGTGGCCACCTGCCGGACCGTGTTCTGCACGGCGGAGGCGGCTCCGGCCCTGCCCGGCGGCACCGACGACATGATCGCGTCGGTGGCGGGGGTGAGGACCACGGCCATCGCACCGGCCTGGAGGAAGAAGAACCCGACGATCAGCGGCAGCGGCGTGTCCGGTTCGAGCTGGGTGAAGAAGAGGAAGCTGGAGCACACGCCCAGCACGCCGACCGCGGCGACCACGCGCGGCCCGGCCCAGCGCACGAGCGTCGGGCTGAGCGGCGCCATGATCATCTGCCCCAGCGCGGCGGGCAGCACCAGCAGGCCCGCGACGAACGGGGAGAACTCGCGGACGCTCTGCCAGTAGAAGCTCAGGAAGAAGATGATCCCGGACATGCTGAAGAACAGCACCATGATGGTGGCCACGGAGACGCTGAACCGCGGGTCGCGGAAGAAGCGCACGTCCAGGGAGGGGTTGGGCGCGCGCGACTCGTGCACCAGGAAGAGCACCAGCACCACCACGCCGCCGATGAGCGCGCCGTACACGTCCCAGTCCGTCAGGGAGGCCCGTTCGCCCGCGGTGATGATGCCGTAGATGAGCAGCACCAGGCCGGGGACGGACAGCAGAACCCCCAGCACGTCCAGCCTGCCGGGGTCGGCGTCGCGCGACTCGGGGATCAGGAAGAACACCAGCGCCAGGCCGAGCGCCACGAAGGGCACGTTGACGAGGAAGATCGACCCCCACCAGAAGTTCTCCAGCAGCAGCCCGCCCGCCGAGGGGCCGATGGCCATCGCCAGCCCGACCGCGCCCGCCCAGATCCCGATGGCGCGTGCGCGCTGCTCGGGCGGGAAGACGTTCGCGATGATCGACAGGGTCTGCGGCGTCACCATGGAGGCGCCGAACCCCATGACCGCGCGGGCCAGGATGAGCTGTTCGGGGGTCTGGGAGTAGGCCGACAGCGCCGAGGCCGCGCCGAACACCGTCAGCCCCACCACGATCATGCGGCGGCGCCCCCACCGGTCGCCGAGCACGCCGAAGGTGAACAGCAGGCCCGCGAAGACCAGCGTGTAGGAGTTGATCGCCCAGGCCAGCTGCGACTGGCTGGCGCCCAGGCCCCGCTCGGGGTCGGACAGCACACGCAGCGCCACGTTGAGGATCGTGTTGTCGGCCACGATCACCAGCAGGCAGATGATCAGGACAGCCAGCCCGCCCCACCTGCGCCGGTACGCCGTCTGCGCGTCCACCAACCCACCTCCACCGCCGGGGCCCACCGAAACTCACGCCGATCGGACCGTACCCGCGAACCGCTCCGACCGCGCGCTTCGGGGGGGCCGCGAACGGTGTGTCGGCCGTGTTCGGGCCGGTTCCGGAGGGAGGACGCCGACCGTCTGCGGGGCGGTTCCGGCGGGGAGCACGGGCCGGTCCCGGCGGAGGGCGGGAGCGTTCCCGTCGGGAAACATCCGACCGTCGGACCGGGTTGTAGCCGGTGCGGAGAGGCGCGGAGCGGGCATGCGATGATGCTTGCGTGCGGTGGCCGCGCCCGGTCGTCCGCGTACGCCGGTTCCCGCCTCCTCCCGCACCCGCCCGGTCCCCCGCGGACCGCCCGCGGCCCCCTCGTCCGCCCAGCGCGCGAGCGCGACAACACCATTCGTCCACACGTCCGGAGACACCCGCGAGGTGCTTCGAGACAACGGAGGGATAGCACATGAGCACCACAGGAAAGCCCCTCGCCCCGACCGGGGCCCCGACAGGAAACACCCTGTACGGCGGGGTCACCAGCCGACGCGTCACCATCCGCGACCTGGCCGCCGCCAAGGGGCGCGGCGAGCGCTGGCCGATGCTGACCGCCTACGACGCGCTCACCGCGCGGGTCTTCGACGAGGCCGGGATCCCGGTCCTGCTGGTCGGCGACTCGGCGGCCAACGTCGTCTACGGCTACGACACCACCGTCCCGGTGACGGTGGACGAACTCCTCCCGCTGACCGCGGCGGTGTCCCGCTCCACCCGGCGGGCGCTCGTCGTGGCCGACCTCCCGTTCGGCTCCTACCAGGCCTCCCCCCAGCAGGCGCTGGAGGCGGCCTCGCGGTTCATGAAGGAGGGCGGGGCCCAGGCGGTGAAGCTGGAGGGCGGCCACGCGGTGGCCCCCCAGGTGGAGCTGCTGGTCTCGGCGGGCGTGCCGGTGATGGCGCACCTGGGCCTGACCCCCCAGTCGGTGAACACCCTGGGCGGCTACCGGGTGCAGGGCCGCGGCGAGGCCGCTGCCGGACTGCTCAAGGACGCCAAGGAGATGGAGCGCGCGGGCGCGTTCGCGGTCGTGCTGGAGTGCGTGCCCGCCGAGCTGGCCGCGCAGGTGACCGAGCAGCTGTCCATCCCGACCGTGGGCATCGGCGCCGGTCCGTCCACGGACGCCCAGGTGCTGGTGTGGCAGGACATGGCCGGGCTGAGCCCGAAGGTGGCCAAGTTCGTCAAGACCTACGCCAACCTGCACGAGACGCTGCGTGAGGCGGCCTCGGCCTACGCCGACGAGGTCGTCAACGGGGCGTTCCCCGAGGAGCGCCACTCCTACGCCGGTTGAGGGGCGGGGTGAGCCCTCCCCTCTCCGGACGCCGGTGAGCACCGCCGGTCGGGTCCGCCCGACCGGCGGTGTGGCGCCGGGGTCCCGTGGTACGTGAGCCGGGCAACAGGCCGAACCGTACTCGGGAGTAGAGTCGCACCGTACCCAGCGCCGACGGGCCGGGGGTCCGGCCCTCCCGGGAGGACAGATGCGCGTCTCGATGCCGCTCCAGTACGCGGGCGATCCCAAGGCCTCCGTCGACCAGGTGGTCGAACTGGAGAAGGCCGGTCTCGACACCGTGTGGGTCGCCGAGGCCTACGGGTTCGACAGCCCCACCCTGATGGGCTACATCGCCGCCCGCACCGAGACCGTGGCCATCGGCTCTGCGATCCTGCCGCTGTACACCCGCACCCCCACGCTCATCGCGATGACAGCCGCCGGGCTGGACGACCTGTCCGGCGGGCGGGCCATCCTCGGTCTGGGTGCCAGCGGCCCGCAGGTCGTCGAGGGCTTCCACGGCGTCCCCTACGTCAAGCCGCTCGCCCGCACCCGCGAGACCATCGAGATCTGCCGCAAGGTCTGGGCGCGCGAGGACCGCCTCACCCACGACGGCACCGTCTTCCAGCTGCCGCTGCCCCCGGAGAGGGGGACCGGCCTCGGCAGGCCGCTCAAGATCATCAACCACCCCGTGCGCCCCCGGATCCCCGTCTACGTGGCCTCCCTGGGTGTGAAGAACGTGGCGCTGACCGCGGAGATCGCCGACGGCTGGCTCCCGCACCTGTTCATCCCCGAGAAGGCCGACAAGGTGTGGGGCGAGGCGCTGGCCGAGGGCAGGGCCAGGCGCGACCCGTCCCTGGGCGGGTTGGAGGTCTCCGCGGGCGGTCTGCTCGCCATCGGCGAGGGCGAGGACACCAAGAGGCTGCTGGACCTCGTACGGCCGATGATCGCCCTGTACGTCGGCGGCATGGGCGCCAAGGGGAAGAACTTCTACAACACGGTCGCCCGCCGCTACGGCTACGAGGAGGCCGCCGAGAAGGTCCAGGACCTGTACCTGGCGGGGAAGAGGGACGAGGCCGCGGCCGCCGTGCCCGAGGAGTTCGTGGAGCTGACGAACATGGTCGGCCCGGAGTCCTACGTGCGCGAGCGCGTGGAGGCCTTCCGGGCCGCCGGGGTGACCCAGCTCAACGTGACCCCAGTGGGCGAGAACCCGGCCGCCCTGGTCGGCAAGGTCAAGGAGTGGGTGTCCTGACCCCGGCCCCTGGCGGCTGGGCGCGCCCGGCGCAGCGGCGCCGGTCCCCGCGGCGGGGACCGGCGCCGTACGCGTGCGCGGGCGGGAGCACCGCGAGTCCGCGGTGGTCTCCTCGACCTCCTCGTCCGGGCGCGTGCGCGGGCGGGAGCCCCGGGCGGTCCGGAGGCGGTCGGTCCGACGCGCTCCCGCGGGGCCGGTGTGCCCGGGGGCTGCGGGTTCGGGGACTACAGACCGGTGATGCGGATGCCCGCGTGGGTCTTGTAGCGGCGGTTCACCGCGATGAGGTTGGCGGTCAGGGCCTCGACCTGGTGGGCGTTGCGCAGGCGGCCGCCGAAGACGCCGCGCACCCCCGGGATCCGCTCGGCCAGGGCGCGCACCACGTCGGTGGCCTCGCGGTCCTCGCCCAGCACCAGGACGTCGAGGTCCACCTCCTCGACCTCGGGGTCCAGCAGCACCACGGCGGACACGTGGTGGAAGGCGGCCGTGACACGGCTGTCGGGCAGCACCTCGGCGGCCTGCTGGGCGGCGCTGCCCTCGACGACGTCGAGGGCGAAGGGGCCCTTCTTGTCGAAGCCGAGGGGGTTGACGCAGTCCACGACGATCTTGCCCGCCAGCGGAGCGGCCAGCTGCTCCAGCAGCTCCCGGTGGCCGTCCCAGGGCACGGCGACGATGACGACGTCGCCCGCGGCGGCGGCCGAGGCGTTGTCCAGGCCGCGCACGTCGATCGGGGTGGACTCGGCCTCCACCAGTTCCCGGGCGGCCTTGTCGGCGCGCTCGGCGCTGCGCGAGCCGAGGTGGACGGTGTGCCCCGCCAGGGCGAGGCGGCGGGCCAGGCCCCGGCCCTGGTCCCCGGTTCCGCCCAGGACGGCGACGGACAGTCCGGCGATGTCCGCGCCTGCGGACGTGCTCTGTTCAGTCATGCGCCGATCCTGTCAGAGACGCCGCTGGAAGGCGCCCCCGGCATGGCTCCGCACAGTGGTCCGGAGCGCACGTGAGCGGTGTTCACCGCTCCTCCTCGTCGGCCTCGTCCCAGGCCTCGTTGCGCCGGGCGGCGATGGCCAGCGCGCTGGCGGCGGTGGCCTCGTCCGGGTAGGGGCCCATGCGCTCCTTGTTGGGGCAGCCGGGACCGTGCTCCACCCGGTTGTGCCGGAGGCAGTACCACCACTTGTCGTCCAGCTGAGTGTCCTCGCTCACCGTGACTCGCTTTCTACGGGACGCCGCCCGGACGGGAACGTGCTTTCCGGGGGACCTACCCAGGCCGGGACGTCCCCTACACCCGTGGGGGAGGGGCATCGTCCAGGACCGCGGGGCCGACCCACGAACTACAATCAGTGTCCATGACTACTCCGCTGGTTCCTGGGCGAATCTCGCCACAACGTTCGGTTCCCTCCCACATCGTCCGCCCGGAGTACGTCGGACGGAAGCACCCCGTGGAGGGGGTTCTGGGCGACGTGCAGACCCCCGAGACCATCGAGCGGATGCGCGTGGTGGGACGGCTGGCGGCCCAGGCGCTGGAGGAGGTCGGCCGCAACGTCCGGCCCGGCGTGACCACCGACGAGCTGGACCGGATCGGCCACGAGTTCCTGCTGGACCACGGGGCCTACCCCAGCCCGCTGGGCTACAAGGGCTACCCCAAGTCGCTGTGCTCCTCGCTCAACGAGGTGATCTGCCACGGCATCCCCGACGACACCGTGGTCTCCGACGGCGACATCGTCAACATCGACATCACCGCCTACCGGGACGGCGTGCACGGCGACACCAACGCCACCTTCCTGGCCGGGAACGTCTCCGAGGAGCACCGGCTGCTGGTCGAGCGCACCCACGAGGCCATGATGCGCGGGATCAAGGCGTGCCGGCCGGGCCGCCAGATCAACGTGATCGGCCGGGTCATCGAGTCCTACGCCAAGCGCTTCGGCTACGGCGTGGTCCGCGACTTCACCGGGCATGGCGTGGGGCCGGAGTTCCACTCGGGTCTGGTGGTGCCGCACTACGACGACCCGCGCGCGGACACCGTCATGGAGCCGGGGATGACCTTCACGATCGAACCGATGATCACGCTCGGCGGCGTGGAGTACGACATGTGGGACGACGGCTGGACGGCCGTGACGGCCGATCGCAGGTGGACCGCACAGTTCGAGCACACCCTGGTCATCACCGAGTCCGGCGCGGAGATCCTCACCCTGCCGTGACCGCCGCTCCGGTCCCCTCCCGTACGCCCACGGACGGAACGCGGCGTCCGGACGTGGCCACGGAAGGGGACCGGGGCGTAGGGTCGTGCGGGTGAAGATCCTCATCTCCGCCGACATGGAGGGCGCCACGGGCGTCACCTGGCCCGCCGACGTCGAGCCCGGCACCGAGCAGTGGCAGCGCTGCCGCGCCATGTTCACCAGCGACGTCAACGCCGCCGTCGAGGGCCTGCTGGAGGGCGGCGCCACCGAGGTGCTGGTCAACGAGGCGCACGCGACCATGCGCAACCTCCTGCTGGAGGAGCTCAACACCGACGCCACGATGATCACCGGGCGGCACAAGGAGCTGTCCATGGTCGAGGGCGTGCAGTCCGGCGACTGCGACGGCGTGGTGTTCCTCGGCTACCACTGCGGCGCCGGTGACGAGGGCGTGCTGGCGCACACCTACCTGCCCAACGCGGTGACCGGTGTGTGGCTGGACGGAGAACCCGCCAGCGAGGGCCGCCTCAACGCCGCGGTGGTCGCCGAGTACGGCACCCCGGTCATCCTGGTCACGGGGGACGACCGCGCCTGCGAGGACGCCGCGACCTACGCCCCGTTCGCGCGGACGGTCGCGGTCAAGGAGCACGTCAGCCGGTACGCCGCCCGCTGCCGTCCCCCGGCCGCGACCGAGCGGGACATCCGGGCCGGGGCGCGCGCCGCCATGACCCTGGCCGGGCGCCTGGACCCCGTCGGGCCCGAGCCCCGGGCCGTGGAGGTGGAGGTGGACTCCGCGCAGCTGGCCCAGGCCGCCGCCGTCGTCCCCGGCGTCACGCGCACGGGGGTGCGGCGCGTCCGGTACGTCTCCCCGGACGCCTACGAGATGATCCGCTGCTTCAAGGCGGTCACGACGCTCATCTCCAACGCCATGGAGGAGCGCTACGGCTGAGGCCGGGTCCGGGGCCGCGGGGGTCCGCCGCCCGCGAATGCCGGGGCGCGGCGGGCGGGGCTGGTAGAACTGTGCCGGGGAGCACCACTTCGTCACCACTGGTCACTAAGGTCCTCCCCCGTTACTGACACCTCAGCGAGAGCGAGGCGCGCTCGTGGGCCACATCGCCACTTCCTTCCCAGAGAGAACCGACGGCTTCCCGGAAGGGGCCGACGGCCTCGCGGCGGCCGGGGAGGACGCCGTCCACCTGGCCCGGGGACTCGTCCGCCGCGACTCCACCAACCGCGGGGGCGGTCAGGGCGACGAGCGCGAGGCCGCCGAGTACGTCGCCGAGGCCCTGGGCGACGCCGGACTGGACCCCCTGCTGCTGGAGTCGGCGCCCCGGCGCGCGAACGTGGTCGTGCGCGTCCCCGGCACCGACCCCTCGGCCCCGGCGCTGCTGGTGCACGGCCACCTGGACGTGGTGCCCGCCGACGCGGCCGACTGGACGCTGCCCCCCTTCGCCGGCGAGGTCGCCGACTGCCCCGTCACCGGCGTGCCCGCGCTGTGGGGGCGCGGCGCGGTGGACATGAAGAACACCATCGCCACGGTCACCGCCGTGGTGCGCCACTGGGCGCGCCACGGGCTGCGGCCCCGGCGCGACATCGTGCTGGCCTTCGTCGCCGACGAGGAGGACAGCGCCGCCTACGGCGCCGACTACCTGGTCCGCGAGCACGCCGAGCTGTTCGAGGGCTGCACCACCGCGATCGGCGAGGGCGGCGGGGAGACCATCCACGCCCGCACGGCCTCCGGGGAGCCGGTGCGCCTGTACCCGGTGGGCGCGGCCGAGCGCGGCAGCGCCTGGCTGAACCTGCGCGCCCAGGGCACGGCCGGGCACGGTTCCCGGCCCCCGCGCGACAACGCGATCGGCGCCCTGGCCGCGGCCCTGGCCCGGATCGACGGCTACGAGTGGCCGCTGCACCTGACCCCCGTCACGCGTGCGGCGATCGACGCGATCGCCGCGGCCCTGGAGGTGGAGCGCTTCCCCGGTGACACGGCGACCGCGGAGGCGGTGGACGCCCTGGTCGCCAGCCTGGGGACGGCCGCGCCGCTGATCGGCCCGACCACGCGCAACAGCGCGACGCCCACGATGTTCTCGGCCGGGTACAAGGTGAACGTGGTGCCGGGGGAGGCCACGGCGGGTGTGGACGGCCGGGTGCTGCCCGGCGCGGAGGAGCAGTTCGCCGCGGTCATGGAGGAGCTCACCGGCGACCGGGTGACCTGGGAGTACGCGCACGGTTCGCCGCCGGTGTCCGCGCCCGTGGACTCCCCCGCGTTCGCGGAGCTGCGCGAGGCCCTGCTGCTGCACGACCCCGGGGCCCACGTGGTGCCGGTGTGCCTGTCGGGGGGCACCGACGCCAAGGTCTTCTCCCGGCTGGGCATCGACTGCTACGGCTTCTCGCCCCTGGCCCAGCCCGAGGGCCTGGACTACTCGGGTCTGCTGCACGGCGTGGACGAGCGGGTGCCGTTGGAGGGGCTGCGCTTCGGGGTGCGCGCGCTGGACACGTTCCTGCGCGCCTGAACGGCGAAACCCCTGGTCGGCTGGGAGGCTGGGACTAGGGAGGGCCGGACTCCGCAAGACGTGGCCTCGAAGGGGCCGGTCGCGGGAGTGTCCGAGCAGCAGTGGTGGGGAGAGGCGTCGCGTCCGGTGGCGCGCGAGCGAGGGAGAGGGCCCAGGGTGGGAGAGGCGATGACCGAGGTGACGGACGCGGCGGTGCGGGTCGCGGACGCGCGGGGTGTGCGCGCGCTGGTCCGTCCGCCGCGCCTGCGGGAGGGCGGCCGGGTGCGTCTGGTCGCCCCGTGCAGCCCGGTTCCCGCGGAGCGGCTGGAGGCCGCGGTGGGAACGCTGCGCGGCTGGGGTCTGGAGGTGGAGCTGGCCCCGCACGTGCGCGAACGTCACCCGCGGCTGCCCTACCTGGCCGGTGCGGACGCCACGCGGGCCGCCGACCTCCAGGAGGCCTGGTGCGACCCGGACGTGGACGCGGTGCTGTGCGTGCGCGGCGGCGACGGGGCGCACCGGACGGTGGACCTGCTGGACTTCGACGCGATGCGCCGGGCCGAGCCCAAGGCGCTGGTCGGGTTCAGCGACATCACGGCGCTGCACGAGGCGTTCGCGGTGGAGCTGGGCGTGGCCACGGTGCACGGTCCCGTGGTCGGCACGGGGTACTTCGTGGGGGATCCGGTGGCCCAGGAGGAGCTGCGGGCCACCCTGTTCGAGCCCGAGCGGCGGACCGTGCTGACCTCGCCGGGCGCGCACGCGCTGGTGCCGGGGCGGGCCGAGGGGGTGACCTTCGGCGGGAACCTGAGCCTGCTCAACGACGGTCTGGCCACGCCGCACAGCCGCCTGTCGGCCTCCGGCGGCATCCTGCTGCTGGAGGACGTCGGTGAGGACGTGGCCCGGATCGACCGGATGCTCACGCACCTGCTGCGCACGGGGTGGGCGGCCGGGCTGGCCGGGGTGGCCCTGGGTTCGTGGACGGACTGCCCGCCGGGGCCGGAGGTGGTCGCCGAGCTGATGCGCGACCGGCTGGAGCCGCTGGGGGTGCCGGTGCTGTGGGGGCTGGAGTTCGGGCACTGCGCGGCCCAGCTCACGGTTCCGCTGGGGGTGCCCGCCCTGCTCGACGCGGACGGGGGCCGTCTGGAGCTGGCCGTCCCGGGACTGGTCTAGGGTCCCCGGGCGCGGGGCGGGGCCGGACCCCGCTTCGTCCCCGCGCCGACGGCGCCCGGACCCTCGTCCGCGCGGCGGTTCCGTGCACGGCGGGTACGGCCGGCGGTTACGGGAGGGCCTCTCGGCGCTCGGCTCCGGACTCCCGGCGGCCTTCCGCCCGCGCGTGGCGGACTTCACCCGCCCTCTCCATACCGCCCACTGTCCGACGGGCCGACGGGCCGACCGAGCAGCATCACCGGTATTGATATACCGATCCGGCGCCGTGGCGTTAGACTCGTCGCATGGTGCGTGAACCGCTGACCGCAGACCAGATCGAGCGCGGGCGTCTCCTGGGCGCCCTGCTCCGCCGGGCCCGCGCGGAGCGCACGATGGTCGACGTCGCGCGCGAGGCCCAGATCTCGGTCGAGACCCTGCGCAAGATCGAGGGCGGGCGCATCCCCACCCCCACGTTCTTCACGGTCGCGGCGATCGCCGCCGCGCTCGGCCTGTCCCTGGACGAACTCCTGCGCCGGGTGGACGCCGACGCGACCGCCGCCCGGGACCCCGCGACCGCCTCCCTGGCCGTCTGACTTCCCACCCGCCCCTAACGTGGGGCGTGTACCCGCGGGTACGGTTCCGTGCGCGACCCGCCTTCCGGCGGCGAACACGGGCCGGGCCGCGTCAGCCAGGACCACAGGGGGAGCACATGAACGAACAGGCGCTGAGAGTGGACGAGGCCGAGCTGCGCGGCCTGCTCGACGGCCGCTGGGCCCACGTGCGCGAACACATGCGCGACGCCCTGCGGGGAGACCTGTACGCCCCCGTGTACGGATTGTCGGTGGAGGATCACCGCGCCCGCACGCTCACCCAGATCAAGGCCCTGGCCAAGACCGACCTGCCCGCCTACGGCTTCCCCGCCTCGGTGGGCGGCCGCGACGACGTCGGCGCGTCCGTGGTCGGCTTCGAGATGCTGGTCAACGACCTGTCGCTCATGGTGAAGATGGGCGTGCAGTGGGGGCTGTTCGGCGGGGCGATCAGCGCCCTGGGCACCGAGGCCCACCACGCCGAGTACCTGCCCGGCGCGATGTCGATGGAGCTGCCCGGCTGCTTCGCGATGACCGAGACCGGCCACGGCTCGGACGTGCAGGGCCTGCGCACCACGGCCGTCTACGACCCCGACACCGAGGAGTTCGTGGTCCACACCCCCGACGAGGCGGCGCGCAAGGACTACATCGGCAACGCGGCCCGCGACGGCCGCCTGGCGGTGGTGTTCGCCCAGCTGAGCACCGGTGGCGAGGAGCACGGCGTGCACGCCCTGGTGGTCCCGATCCGGGACGGGCGGGGCAGGCCGATGCCGGGCGTGCGCATCGGCGACTGCGGCCCCAAGGCCGGGCTCAACGGCGTGGACAACGGACGGCTGGAGTTCGACCACGTGCGGGTGCCGCGCACCAACCTGCTCAACCGGTACGGGGACGTGGCCGCCGACGGCACCTACTCCAGCCCCATCGAGAGCAAGGGCCGACGCTTCTTCACCATGCTCGGAACCCTGGTCCGGGGCCGGATCAGCGTGGCGGGCGGCGCGGGGAGCGCGGCCAAGGCCGCGCTGACCATCGCGGTGCGCTACGGCGACACCCGCCGCCAGTTCACCCGGCCCGACGGCGAGGGGCGGCCCGAGCGGGAGGTGCGCGTCCTGGACTACCTGGCGCACCAGCGCAAGCTGCTGCCCGCCCTGGCCCGCACCTACGCGCTGCACTTCGCGCAGGAGGAGCTGGTCACCCGGCTGCACGAGCTGTCCCGCTCCCCCGAGCGCGACGAGCACGCCCAGCGCGAGCTGGAGTCGCGGGCGGCCGGGCTCAAGGCGGTGGCCACCTGGCACGCCAGCCAGACCATCCAGACCTGCCGGGAGGCGTGCGGCGGCGCCGGGTACCTGTCCGAGAACCGGATTCCGCAGCTCAAGGCCGACTCCGACATCTTCACCACGTTCGAGGGCGACAACACGGTCCTGCTCCAGCAGCTCACCAAGGGCCTGCTGACCAACTTCAAGGACTCGTTCGGCGACCTGGACCAGCTGGGGCTGGCCCGGTTCATGGCGGGCAAGGTCTTCGAGACGGTCATCGAGCGCACCGCCGCGATCCCGCTGATCGAGCGGCTCGTCGCGGCCGCCCCGGGGCGCGGCGAGGAGGCCAGCCTGTACAACCGGGGCTGGCAGCTGGAGCTGCTGGAGGACCGCGAGAAGCACGTCATCGAGGGCCTGGCCGCGCGGCTGCGCAGGTCCGGCAGGAACGGCGAGGACGCCTTCGACGTGTTCAACCGCGCCCAGGACCACGTGCTCGCCGCGGGCCGCGCGCACATGGACCGGGTGGTGCTGGAGGCGTTCGTGGCGGGGATCGACCGCTGCGGGGACACCGCGACCGCCAAGCTGCTCAACCGGTTGTGCGACCTGTACGTGATGTCGGTGGTCGAGGAGGACCGCGCGTGGTTCCTGGAGCACGAGCGGCTCTCCACCTCGCGGGCCAAGGCGGTCACCCAGGCGGTCAACGACCTGTGCCGGGGCCTGCGCCCCTACGCCGTGCAGCTGGTGAACGCGTTCGGCCTGCGCGACGAGTGGCTGGCCGCGCCGATCGCGCTGGGCGGCGAGCACGCCCGCCAGGGCGACCCGGTCCCCGGGCGCGGCTGAGGACCCTCCGTCGCGCCGACGCCCCTCCCCCGTGCCGGCGCCCGTCGGGGCACGGGGGAGGCGGCAGGGGGCGCGGGCCGGCGCGGGCGCGTGGATAGGCTGGTCGGAGTCGGACGGCGCGGGCCGCCGAAGGGTGCGGACGCGCTGGTGGGATGAGGGGTGTGGATGTCGGCCATCCGGCTGCTGGTCCTGGGGGCGGTCCGCCTGCGCGGGCGGGCGCACGGCTACCAGGTGCGCAACGACCTGGAGTCCTGGGGCGCGCACGAGTGGTCCAACGCCAAGCCGGGGTCGATCTACCACGCGCTCAAGCAGATGGCCCGGCAGGGGCTGCTGCACGCCCACGAGACCGCGCCGTCCACCGCCGGGGGGCCGCCCCGGACCGAGTACGAGATCACCGGGGAGGGCGCCCGGGAGTACTTCGCCCTGCTGCGCCGGGCGGTGTCCTCGCACGACGCGCACACGGACGTGCTCTCGGCCGGTCTGGGCTTCATCGTGGACCTGTCCCGGCGGGAGGCGGTCGACCTGCTCAGGCGGCGGGTCGAGGGCCTGGAGGAGTGGCGCGGGGGCGTGGTCGCCCACTACGCCCCGGAGGAGGGGCCCGGACAGGCGGGCCACATCGGCGAGATCATGGACATGTGGGTGCACTCCGCGGAGTCGGACGCGGCGTGGACGCGCTCGCTGATCCGGCGGATCGAGGGCGGCGCCTACTCCTTCGCCGGTGAGGGGGGCGACCCCTACGAGGGCGTCCTCACCGGCGAGGAGCCGGAGGCGTCCCCCTCCGGCTGAGGCGATCCCTCAGTCCCCGTCCGCCTCCGGGGTCCGCGCGCCGAGCCAGCTCCGCAGCGCGGAGGCGTTGCGCAACTCCCCCTCGACCCTGCTCAGCTCACCGCCGGTGAGGGTGATCGCGCCCAGTCGCTCCCGCCACTCCTGGACGCCCTCCTCCTCGCCGAGGGCGACCGCGAGTTCGATGAGCATGGCCAGTGCCAGCGCCCGCTCCACCGCGGGCGCCCGGTCCCCGTGCCGTTTCAGTCCGGAGCGGATCCGCCGGAAGGCGGCGAGGTCGTCGGTCTTGAAGTCGCGCAGGATCCGCGCGCCGTCCAGGGCGCGGGCGAGCCCGTCGAGTTCCCCGGAGCCGCCGTACTCCAGCCTCTCGGGTTCGCCGCGCTGGATGAAGATGAGCGAGTTGCCCGAGGGGTCCACGAGCGTGAAGCGGCTGGCGCCCGGCCGGTGGCGCGTGATACGGGGCAGACCCTTGGCCAGGACCCTGCCGTAGGCCCGGCGCATGGCCTGCGTGAAAGCGGCGTGGTAGGGCGCGACCGCGTCGACCACGACCATGCAGCCGCCGCTGTTCTCCAGCCCCGGGTCCAGGTCCTTCGAGGCGCGGCCGTAGTGCAGTTCGAACCCGCTCCAGCGGAAGGCCAGGTAGAGGTAGGGCCTGGTCTGCTCGTAGGTGACCTCGAAGCCGAGCGCCCGGTAGAACTCCAGGGTCTCCTCGGCCGAGACGCACGGCAGCAGCGGAACGGTCGTCTCGTTGGCCCGAACGGCCGCCTCCGGCCGCTCCTGTCCCGTGTCCCCCTCCTTACCGCCGTCCGCCCGCGCGGTGTCCGTCGCGGCCACGCGCACCTCCTATTAGTCAAGTTTGATTACTTTGCGAGGGTAGCCCTCCCGGAGTCCACTGGTCAAACTTGACTACACAACTGGGAACGCCGGACCCGGCGCCGCGCACGACTGACCCCGGGGCCGCGCCGGTGCGCCGCGAACCGACCCCGCCGCGGGGCTTTCCTCGGCAAGGCGGGCCTCCTAACATGAGACACATTCATGTTAGGCAGGTCACACGTGCGCCCACCCCCCGCGCAGTCCTCCCCCTCCCCGCGAACGCCCGCCGCGCTCGCCGAACCCACCCGACCCGTGCGCCGCCTGTGGGTGGCCGGGATCAGCCTGGCCAACCTCGGCATGTGGATGGCCTTCTTCGGCCCGCTCCAGGTCCTGCTGCCCGAACAGGTCGGCCTGCTCGCCCCCGACGCCAAGGAGACCGCCCTGGCCTGGGTGACCGGGGCGGGCGCGGCCTGCTCCACCCTGGGCACCCCGCTGGCCGGGGCCCTGTCCGACCGGACCGCCGGCCGGTTCGGGCGCCGACGCCCCTGGATCCTGGCCGGTGCGCTCCTGGGCGGCCTGGGCTTGGTGGTGCTCGGCCGACAGGACGGCGTCCTCGGTGTCCTGGTGGGGTGGTCCTTCGTCCAGGCCGCGCTGTCCTGCTTGAACGCGACCCTGCTCGCGGCCGTGCCCGACCACGTGCCGGTCCGCCAGCGCGGCGTGGTCTCGGGGTGGATCGGCGTACCGCAGTCGGCGGGCGTGGTGGTGGCGGTGCTCCTGGTGACCGTGGTGGTCACGGGGGTCGCCCCCGGCTACGCCCTCCTCGGCGCGCTGACCGTCCTGTGCGTCCTGCCGTTCGCGCTGCTGGCCCCCGACCCGCCGCTGCCCCGCGAGGCGCGCCCCTCCTGGAGCGGGTTCGCGCGCGGGCTGTGGGTGTCCCCGCGCCGCCACCCCGACTTCGGCTGGGCGTGGCTGACCCGTTTCCTCATGCAGACGGGCAACGCCATGTTCACCCTCTACCTGCTCTACTTCCTCACCGACGCGGTGGGCTACGAGGAGCTGTTCCCCGGTTCCTCGGCCGCGGCGGGCTGCTGGTGCTGATCGCCGTGTACACGGCGGCGGTCGTGGCCACGACCGTGCTGGCCGGTCTGGTCTCGGACCGCATCGGCCGCCGCAGGGGGATGGTGTGCCTGTCCGGGGTGGTCTCGGCGGTGCCCGCCTTCCTGATCGCCGCGTTTCCGACGTGGCCGATGAGCCTGGTGTGCGCGGTGGTGCTGGGGGTCGGCTTCGGCGTCTACCTGTCCGTGGACAACGCCCTGGTCACCGAGGTCCTGCCGAGCGCCGGCGGGCGGGCCAAGGACCTGGGGATCGTCAACATCGCCAGCGCCGGACCGCAGGTCATCGCCCCGGCCCTGGCCGGTCCGATCGTGGTCCACCTGGGCGGCTACCCGGTCCTGTACACCGTGTGCGGGCTGCTCAGCCTGCTGGGCGGGGCGCTGGTGTGGCGGATCCGGGGTGTGGCATGAGTCCCCGCCGGTTCCACGCGTCCCCTCCTGTCCGCTCCTCGACCCCCGTTCACCCCGTCAGACCCAGCGAAAGGCAGGTACCGTCCATGTCGTCACCGTTCCTGTGGGGAGTGGCCTCCTCCGCCTTCCAGATCGAGGGCGCCCTCGACGCGGACGGGCGCGGCCCGTCGGTGTGGGACGTCTTCGCCGAGCGTCCGGGCGCGGTCCGCGACGGGCACAGCCCCGCCCCGGCCTGCGACCACTACCACCGGTGGGCCGAGGACGTGGAACTGCTCGACCGGCTCGGGGTGAACGCCTACCGGTTCTCGCTCGCCTGGCCCCGGGTCGTGCCGACCGGGCGCGGCGCGGTGAACGGGGCCGGTCTGGACTTCTACGATCGCCTGGTGGACGCGCTGCTGGCCCGGGGGATCACCCCGGTGCCGACGCTGTTCCACTGGGACCTGCCCCAGGCGCTGGAGGACGCGGGCGGTTGGAGCGAACGCGACACGGCGTACGCGTTCGCCGAGTACGCGGCGGCGGCCGCCGACCGCCTCGGCGACCGGGTGGAGCGGTGGATCACCCTGAACGAGCCCCTGGTGCACACCACCTACGGGCACGCGCTCGGCGTCCACGCCCCGGGGCGGACCCTGGCGGTGCCCGAGGTGATGCGGGTGGCCCACCACATGCTGCTCGCGCACGGGCTGGCCGCCGGGGAGCTGCGCTCGCGCGGCCTGGAGGCACTGCTCACCAACAACTACTCCCCCGTCAGCCCCGCCACCGGCTCCGAGGCCGACGCCGCCGCCGCGCACGCCTACGACACCCTGCACAACCGGCTGTTCACCGACCCCGTGCTGACCGGCGCCTACCCGGACCTGTCGGCCTTCGGCGTCGCGGAGGTCCCCGGCGTGCGCGAGGGCGACCTGAAGGCGGTCGCGGGCAGCGCGGACGGCCTCGGGGTCAACTACTACAACCCCACCGTGGCCACCGCGCCCGACGAGGGGTCGGGACTGCCGTTCGGGTTCGGCGAGGTCGCCGGGGCGCCGGTGACCGCGTTCGGGTGGCCGGTGGTGCCCGAGGGGCTGGGCCGGATGATCGACCTGCTGCGCGAGCGCCACGGCGAGGCGCTGCCGCCGCTGTACGTCACCGAGAACGGTTGTTCCTACGAGGACCGGGTCTCCCCCGGCGGGCGGATCGCCGACCCCGAGCGGATCGCCTACCTGGAGGGGCACGTGGCCGCCGTGGAGGCGGCGCGGGAGCGGGGCGCGGACGTGCGCGGGTACTTCGTGTGGACGCTCACCGACAACTTCGAGTGGGCCGAGGGCTACCACCAGCGCTTCGGGCTGGTGCACGTGGACCACGCCACCCAGGCGCGCACCCCCAAGGACTCCTTCGCCTGGTACCGGGACCTCGTCGCCGCCAGGACCGCGTCAGCCGGTGCGTGAGGGAGCGCGGCGGCGCGGGAGCGGGGCGCGGCCGGGGTCTTCAGTCCCCGACGGCGTCCAGGGTGCCGCTGTCGTGGCGTTCGGGGACCTCCTCGCCGCGCTGGCGGGCGGGCTCCCACCACCACCAGTGCGACTCGGGCACCCAGGAGGGGACCTCCTCCTCGTTGACCGGCCGCGCCCGGCCCGCCACCGCGGTGAGGGCCTCGTCGATGCGCGGCAGGGCCTCCAGGTCTCCCGGGCGCAGGAAGGCCTCCCAGGGCACGAACTCCTCGCCGAGCAGCTCCAGCATGGACCGCCGCCAGCAGGCGGGGCGGTAGGCCTCGTGCTCGCCGTTCTCGGCCGCGGTCTGGGTGCGGACCACGTACAGGCTGAGCCGGTCGGGGTTGCTGCCGCCCACCAGCAGCTCGGCCAGGGTGGCGCTGAACTCCTGACCGCCCGGGGACCTGCGCTGCGCGGGCGTGGTCGCCCGGTACAGGGCGAAGAGGGCGGCGAAGGCGTTGTCCATCAGGGCGTCGCGGTCCCTGCGGCGCGAGGCGCTCTCGGCGAAGGCGTCCAACGCCCGCCTGGCCAGGTCCGGAAGGTCCCTGCCCGCATCCGCGCTCACCTTCACACCGCCTTGTCCGGTCCGGGGATGACGTTCGGCGCGGGCCCGTGGCCCCGCGCCGCTTCGATGATAAGCACGCTCCGTGCCGTCGAGGTAGCCGGTTCACGGTGCCGGGGTCCGCAGTTGCCCGTCCAGGGTGCGCGCCCACTGGCGCACGATCCGGCGCCGCCGGGGCCCGTCGTCGGTGAGCAGGTTGGCCAGTCCCAGGCCGCGTGCCAGGTCGAGGGTGGCCTGGACGGTCTCGCGGACCCCGGGGACCGACTCGTCCACCCCCAGCAGTTCCACGGCGGCCCGGTGGATCTCCCGGCCCATCCGCTCCTCCATGGGGATGATGCGCTCGCGCAGGACCGGGTCGCTGGCGGCGGCCGACCACAGCTGGAGGGCGGCGCGGAAGTCCGTCCCGGTGAAGGCGTCCACGACCATCTGCACGACCGCCTCGGTGCGGCCGCCGCCCTCGGGGACGGCGGCCGCGCCGCGCCGCAGCTCCGCGCCGCGGCTGTCGAGCATGTGCCGCAGCACGGCCAGGAAGAGGTCCTCGCGGGTGGGGAAGTGGTGCTGGGCGGCCCCGCGTGACACCCCGGCCCGCCGCGCGACCGCGCCCACGGTGGCGCCGGCCGTGCCCTCCTCGGCCAGGCAGGCCACGGCGGCCTCCAGCAGTCGGGCGCGGGTGGCCCGGCTGCGTTCCTGGCGCGGCTCGCGGTCGGCCCCGGTGTCCACGTCGCTGCTTCCCCCTGTCCCCGCGTCCCTGAGGCGACCCGTGCCCGCGCGCCGACCGTTCAGTACGACCTGGGCAGGCCGAGGGACTGCTGCGCCACGTAGTTGAGCACCATCTCCCGGCTCACCGGCGCGATGCGCGCCAGGCGGGCGGCGGCGATCGCCGACCCCAGCCCGTACTCGCTGGCCAGGCCGTTGCCGCCCAGGGTCTGCACGGCCTGGTCGACCGCGCGCACGCACGCCTCCGCGGCGGCGTACTTGGCCATGTTGGCCGCCTCCCCCGCCCCCGCGTCGTCGCCGGAATCGTAGCGGAGCGCCGCGTGCTGGGTCATCAGGCGGGCCTGCTCCAGCTCGATCTTGACCTGCGCCAGCGGGTGGGCCAGCCCCTGGTGGGCACCGATGGGGGTGTCGCGCCAGACTGTGCGCTCCCTGGCGTAGGCCACCGCCTTGTCCAGGGCGTGGCGGGCGCTGCCCGAGGCCAGGGACGCGGCCATGATGCGCTCGGGGTTGAGTCCGGCGAAGAGCTGGAGGAGCCCGGCCCCGGGGTCGCCGACCAGGGCGTCGGCGGGCAGGTGCACGTCGTCCAGGAACAGCTGGTACTGGTGGTCGGGGCTGACCAGGTCCATCTCGATCCGGCGGGCCTCGAACCCCGGGGCGTCGGTGGGCACCGCGAACAGCGCGGCGGACAGGCGCCCGGTGTCCTCGTCCTGGACGCGTCCGACGACCATGACGGCGTCGGCCACGTCCACACCGGAGATGAAGGTCTTGCGGCCGTTGAGCACCCAGCCCCCGCCGTCGCTCCGGGCGGTGGTGGTGATGCGGTGGGAGTTGGACCCGGCGTCGGGCTCGGTGATGGCGAAGGCCATGATGGTCTCGCCCGTGGCCAGGCCGGGCAGCCAGCGCGCGCGCTGTTCGGGGGTGCCGAAGCGGGTCAGGACGGTGCCGCAGATGGCCGGGGAGACCACCATCATCAGGGTGGGGCACCCGGCCGCGCTGAGCTCCTCCAGGACGGCGGCCAGGTCGCCGATGCCGCCGCCCCCGCCCCCGTACTCCTCGGGGATGTTGACGCCGAGGTAGCCGAGTCCGCCCGCCTCGCGCCACAGTTCGGTGAGGTAGGCGCCCTCCTTGGCGCGGGCCCGGTAGTACTCGGACCCGTACCCCGCGGCGAACGCGGACACGGCGGCGCGCAGGTCGACGCGCTCGGCGGGTTCGTTGAAGGTCATGGCACCGGTCACGGCGTGGCCCCTTCGTAGTCGAGGACGGCGAGGGGCGCCCCGGCGGGCACCCTCTGCCCCGCCGCGACCGGGATCTCCCGGACGGCACCGGCGGCGGGGGCGGTGACGCGGTGCTCCGTCTTCATGGCTTCCATGCGCAGCAGGGTCTGCCCGGGTTCGACCCGCTCGCCCACGGCGACCTCCACGGCGGTGACCGTGCCGGGCATGGGCGCGGGCAGGGCGCCGGGGTCGACCGCGGCCTCGGGTTCGGGCAGGGGGTCGACGGGGGTGAGGGTGACCGACCCCAGGGGGGAGTCGACGTGGACGTCGCCGCCCGCGGCGGGGCGGTGGACGTCGAAGGCGCGGCGCAGGCCGTCCGCCTCCAGGACCACCCGGTCGGGTGCGGCCGAGAGCACGCGGACCCCGGCCTGTTCGGGCAGGTAGGTCCCCCTCAGGGTGCGGTAGGCGGTGGTGGTCCGCCTCGTCTCGTCGCCGTCGACGTCGTGCTGGCGGACGAAGGGCTGGGAGGGCAGGCCGCGCCAGTTGGCGGGGATCCCGGCGGGGGTGGCGGCGTCGGCGCGGGCGGCCTCGGCGGCGGACAGGGACGCGGCCAGCGCGGCGAGGCGTTCGGTGGCCGGGTCGGCCAGGGGCTGGACGAGGGCGCTGAGGCGGTCGCCGTCCAGGTAGCCGGTGTGCAGCCCCTCGGGGCGGGTCTCGGCCCCGGCGAAGGCGGGGTGGCGCAGCGCCCGCACGAGCAGGTCGCGGTTGGTGCCCACCCCGTGCACGCGCGCGGCGGCCAGGGCCGCGGCCAGGCGGCGCAGCGCGTCGCGGCGGTCGCGCCCGTGGGCGACGACCTTGGCGAGCAGGGGGTCGAAGTCGGCGCCGACGGTGTCACCGGGTTCGACGCCGCTGTCCAGGCGCACCCCGAAGGCGGGCGGCGCGGCGAAGCGGGTGTCGGCGGGGACGTCGAAGGCGTGCAGGACGCCGGTGCGGGGCCGCCAGCCGTCGCGGGGGTCCTCGGCGTACAGGCGGGCCTGGACGGCGTGGCCGCGCGGCGCGGGCGGGCCGCTCCCGGGCAGGGCCTCGCCCTCGGCGACGCGGATCTGCCACTCGACCAGGTCCAGCCCGGTGACGCACTCGGTGACGGGGTGTTCGACCTGGAGCCGGGTGTTCATCTCCAGGAAGACCGGTTCGCCGAAGCCCTCCTCCCCCACGGGGACGAGGAACTCGGCCGTTCCTGCGCCGGTGTAGCCGATGGCGCGGGCCAGGCGGCGGGCGGCCTCGTGCAGGCGTTCGCGCAGGTCGTCGGGTAGGCCGGGGGCGGGCGTCTCCTCGACGACCTTCTGGTGGCGGCGCTGGAGGGAGCAGTCGCGTTCACCCAGGGCCCACACGGTGCCGTGGGTGTCGGCCAGGACCTGCACCTCGACGTGGCGGCCGTGGGGGACGTAGGGCTCGCAGAACACCGCCGGGTCGCCGAAGGCCGAGGCCGCCTCGGCGCGGGCGGCGGCGGCCTCGGCGGGCAGGTCGGCCAGGTCGCGGACCACGCGCATGCCGCGTCCGCCGCCGCCGGAGACGGCCTTGACCAGCACGGGCAGGTGTTCGGGGCGCACCCGCTCGGGGTCCAGGGCGTCGGCGACGGGCACCCCGGCGTCCCGGGCGATGCGTTTGGCCCGGGTCTTGGCGCCCATGCTCTCGACGGCCTCGGCCGGGGGGCCGATCCAGGTCAGCCCGGCGCCGGTGACGGCGCGGGCCAGGGCGGGGTTCTCGGACAGGAAGCCGTAGCCGGGATGGACGGCATCGGCGCCGGAGGCGCGGGCGGCGGCCACCACGGCGTCGGGGTCGAGGTAGGCGTCCACGGGGCCGCGTCCCCGGGGCAGGGGCAGGCGCACGGCGGTGTCGGCCTCGGCCACGTGCGCGGCGTCCTCCTCGCCGGGGGCGTGCACGGCGACGGTGGCCACGCCCAGGGAGCGGCAGGTGCGCAGGATCCGGCGGGCGATCTCGCCCCGGTTGGCGACCAGGAGGCGGGTGACGGGGCGCGGCGGCGCGGGCCGGCCGGGGGCCGTGGCGCCCGCCTCGGCGGAACCACCGGAGGGCACGGCGGAGGGCGTGTGGTTCACGTTCTCCTCACATTCGGAAGACGCCGAAGCGGTCGGTGCCCCGGACGGGGGCGTTGTGGGCGTAGGACAGGCACAGGCCCAGGACGGTGCGGGTGTCGCGGGGGTCGATGACGCCGTCGTCGTAGACCCGCCCGGACAGGAACAGGGGCAGTGACTCGGCCTCGATCTGGCGCTCCACCATCTCCCGCAGGGCGGCGTCCTGGTCCTCGTCGTAGGGCTGTCCCCTCCCCGCCGCGGACTGGCGGGCGACGATGGACAGCACCTCGGCGAGCTGGCGGGGGCCCATGACGGCGGAGCGGGCGCTGGGCCAGGCGAACAGGAAGCGCGGGTCGTAGGCCCGCCCGCACATCCCGTAGTGGCCCGCGCCGTAGGAGGCGCCCACGAGCACCGAGAAGTGGGGGACGGTGCTGTTGGAGACGGCGTTGATCATCATCGAGCCGTGCTTGATGATGCCGCCCTGCTCGTACTCGCGGCCGACCATGTAGCCGGTGGTGTTGTGCAGGAACACCAGAGGCGTGTGCGCGCGGTTGGCGAGCTGGATGAACTGGGCGGCTTTCTGGGCCTCGGCGCTGAAGAGCACGCCGTGGTCGTTGGCGAGCACGCCGACGGGGTAGCCGTGCAGGTCGGCCCAGCCGGTGACCAGGCCGCCGCCGTAGGAGGGCTTGAACTCGTCGAACACCGAGCCGTCCACGAGGCGGGCGATGATCTCGCGCGGGTCCACGGGCACGCGCAGGTCGGGCGGCATGATCCCGAGCAGGTCCTCGGCCGGGTAGAGGGGTTCGGGTGCCGACGGGCGCGGGGCGGGCCCCGCCTTGGTGTGTCCCAGGCGGGCCACGATCCGCCGTCCGATACGGATCGCGTCGCGCTCGTCCTCGGCCAGGTGGTCGGCCAGGCCGGAGACCTCGGCGTGCATGCGGGCCCCGCCCAGCGACTCGTCGTCGCTCTCCTCGCCCGTGGCCGCCCGTACCAGCGGTGGCCCGCCCAGGAACACCTTGGAGCGCTCGCGCACCATGACCACGTGGTCGCTCATGCCGGGGATGTAGGCGCCCCCGGCGGTGGAGTTGCCGAAGACCAGCGCGACGGTGGGGATTCCGGCGGCGGACAGGCGGGTCAGGTCGCGGAAGGCGCGGCCGCCCGGGATGAAGATCTCCTTCTGGGTGGGCAGGTCGGCGCCGCCGGACTCCACCAGGCTGACCAGCGGCATCCGGTTGCGTTCGGCGACCTCGGCGGCCCGGGCGGTCTTCTTCAGGGTCCACGGGTTGCTGGAGCCGCCGCGCACGGTGGGGTCGTTGGCCACCAGCACGCACTCCACGCCGGAGACCGAGCCCACACCGGTGACGAGGCTGGCGCCGACGTGGAAGTCGCTGCCCCAGGCGGCGAGCGGAGACAGCTCCAGGAAGGGGCTGCCCTCGTCCAGGAGGAGTTCGATCCTCTCGCGGGCCAGCAGGCCGCCCCGGGCGCGGTGGCGCTCCACGTAGCGCCGCCCTCCTCCGGCCAGGGCCTTGGCGTGCTCGGCGTCGATCTCGGCGAGCTTGGCGAGCATCGCCTCGCGGGCCTCGGCGAAGGCGGGTGAGGCGGTGGCGAGCCCGCTCCTGAGCACGCTCACGGCTGGCCCGCCTCCCTGGTCTCGGGGACGGGAACGCTTCCGGTCCTGGGCACGTTCACGGCTGCTCCACCTCCGCCAACACGATCTCGGGAACGGGGACGCGGCGGGCGCGCAGCCACTCGCCCAGCCCCTTGGCCTGGGGGTCCACGCCCTCGCGGCGGGCGGTGCCGGGGGCGAGCAGGCCCTCGATCCAGAAGTTGGCGGCGCGCAGGTTGGGCAGCAGGTGCCGGGTGACGCGCAGTCCGGCGGTCTCGGGCAGGAGTTCGCGCAGCAGGTCGGCGGTCAGGGTGGTGGCCAGCCACCGCCACGCCGTCTCGCCGCGCACCCACACGCCCAGGTTGGCGTCGGCGCCCTTGTCGCCGCTGCGCGCGCCCAGGACCAGGCCGAGCGGGACCGGACGCGCGGGGCCCCGGGGCAGGGGTTCGGGCAGCGGGGGCTCGGCGACCTCGGCCGGGGCCCGGGTGCGGGGCGCGGGCGCGACGGGCACCCTGGCGCCGTCGGGCAGGATCGCGGTGTGGGCGACCTCGGAGGCGGGCACGAGCGCGTGCGTGGCGGCGACCCCGTCGGGTCGGGCCTCGCGCGGCGGCGCGGTGAGGTGGAATCCGGCGTAGCTGCCCAGGGCCAGTTCCACGGCGGCCGCGCCGAAGGAGCGGCCCACGACCGCGGGGTCGTGGTCGCGGGCGACCACGCGCAGGCGTGCGGTGGCCGCGTCCTGGGTGTCGCCGTGGGGGTCCTGGGCGGGCACGAGGGTGAAGCGCAGGTCGTCGGGCGCGCGGTCGGCGAGGGCGGCGCGCATCTGGCGTTCGGCCTGTGCGGCCTTGGCCCCGGCGTCCAGGCCGGTGACCAGGAACTCGACCTCGTTGCGAAAGCCCGTGAGGCTGGTCAGTCCGACCTTGAGGTCGGGGGGCGGTTCCTCGCCGCGGGTTCCGCTGAGCAGGACGCGGTCGGGCCCCTGTCGGGTGAGGCGCACGGTGTCCAGGCGGGCGGTGACGTCGGGGCCGGGGTAGCGGGCTCCGGCGACCTCGTAGACGAGCTGGGCGGTGACGGTCCCGGTGGTGACGGCGCCGCCGGTGCCGGGGTGCTTGGTGATCACCGCGCTGCCGTCGGCGTGGATCTCGGCGAGGGGGAAGCCCGGCCGGTCCAGGTCGCGGCCCTCGCGCAGGAGTTCGGCGGCCAGGGCGTAGTTGCCGCCGGTGGCCTGGGTACCGCACTCGATGACGTGCCCGGCGACGGTGGCCCCGGCCAGGGCGTCCAGGTCCCCGGGGGTCCAGCCGAAGTGGGCGGCGGCCGGGCCCACGGCCAGGGAGGCGTCGGTGACGCGGCCGGTGACGACGATGTCGGCGCCCGCCTCCAGGCAGGCGGCGATGCCGAAGGCGCCCAGGTAGGCGTTGGCGGTCAGGGGGGAGCCCAGGTCGAGTTCCTCGGCGCGGTCGATGAGGTCGTCGCCGGTGACGCAGGCGATGCGGGGTTCGAGGCCGAGCCCGTCGGCGAGTTCGGTGAGCCGGTCGGCGAGGCCGCGCGGGTTGAGGCCGCCCGCGTTGGTGACCACCCTGGTGCCGTGTTCCATGACCAGCGCCAGGGTCTCGCGCATCTGGCTCAGGAAGGTCCGGGCGTAGCCGCGGCCGGGGTCGCCGAGCTGGTCGCGGCCGAGGATGGCCATGGTGAGCTCGGCCAGGTAGTCGCCGGTGAGGACGTCCACGCGCCCCTCGGTGAGCATCTCGTGGACGGCGGCGAAGCGGTCCCCGTAGAAACCGGAGGCGTTCGCGACCAGCAGCGGGGGCGCCGGGGTGGCAGCAGCGGTCATGGACACGAGGGTGACACCGATCACATGGAAAAACAAGCACACGTGCTTGTTTTTCCGTACGGGACGGACGGGTCCGAGCGGACACGGTGAGGTGGGCGCGGTATGGCCGAAACCGGCCACGGAGCGTGCGTTACTCCCCCTCGGAGCGGGGGGAGGCGCGCGGTAGTTTGGCGCCGTGAACACCTCGCGAGAAGACACCAACCCCGCCGACGACGCCGCCTCCTCCGAAGGGACGGCGGAGGCGGCGGAGACGACGGAGGCGGAGACAGCGCGGACGTCGGCGGAGGAGACCCCGGAGGCCGGGAGCACCGGTGCCGCCGGGACCGCCGGAACGCGCGGGGAGGCCGGGGCCCCGGGGGCGCGTCAGGAGGCCGACGCCGGCGGCGCCTTCATCGCGGGCGCGCCGGCCCGCTCCCCCAGCGGCCTGTTCGCCGCCGAGACCTTCAGCGTCATCGCCCTGATGCTGTTCGTCCTCACCGCGCTGAACACCCGGCTCTTCGAACTCTTCGGCTTCTTCTTCGTGGGCCGGGTCCCCACCGACACCAGCGCCGGGGAGGCGAGCGCGCTCGCGGCCGAGGTGATGGTCGCGGGCGGGCTGAGCGCGCTGACCGTGCTCGCCGGGGCCCTGTCGCTGCTGCGGGGCGGCGCGGCCACGCGGGCGTGGAGCCGCTGGGGCGCCGCCGCGGCCGTGATCGTGGGCACGCTGCTGGTCGTGGTCTCGGTGCTGACCTTCATCACCCTGCCGTCCGGGTCCTGAACAGGGGTTTCGTAGAAACTCCCTTGGTACTTCGGCGGGTAGGTTGACCGCGTGAGTACATCAGCGGAAGGCAACGACCCGACCGATCCCACCCGGGGGCCCGCACGGGACCCCGGCCGCGAGCCGGAGCCCGGGGCCGACCCGGCCGCCGGGTCCGGGGTGCCCGCGCAGGAGCCCGCCATGGTGGAGGAGCCCCTGCTGGAACCGGACTCCGGGGTGGCCGCCCCGGAGCGCACCGACCGGCCCAGCGGTGCTCTGGGCGCGGAGACCTTCGCCCTGACCGCGCTGTTCCTGCTCGCCGTGACGGTGCTGTCGAGCCAACTGGTCCAGCTCTTCACCACGGTGGTGCTCATCGGCGACCAGCCGGTGCCCGTGGACCAGGTGTCGCAGTTCTCCGTGCAACTGCTCATCGGCGGCGGCCTGGCCGCGCTGACGGCGATCCTGGCGGGGCTCGCGCTGGCCCTGGCGGGTTTGCGGACCCGGCCCTGGGCGCGGTGGCTGGCCGCCTCCGTGCTGATCGTGAGCCTGCTGCTGGTGCTGCTGGCGGTCGTGGCCTACGTCATGATGCCCGCGGGCAGCGCGCCCCAGCCCATGCCGATGCCGAACTGATCCACGCGGGGCAGGGAGAGCCCTGTCCAGCCGCGGGGCGGCGACCGGAGGTCCGGTCGCCGCCCCGCGATCGTGGAGCAGCGGACTCCGGGGTCAGGCGATCCGGTCGATCAGCAGCGGCCGGGCCTCGTAGCCCGCCCCGCCCTCCGGCTCGATGTCGAAGGCGCCCTCCAGCGCCTCGGCCGCCCGCTCGAACCGCTCCGCCTCGTCCGCGTGCAGCGTGAACAGCGGTTCCCCGGCCTGCACGGACTCCCCCGGCTTGGCGTGCAGGGTCACCCCCGCCCCGAACGACACCGCGTCCTCCTTGCGCGCCCGGCCCGCGCCCAGCCGCCACGCGGCCAGCCCCACCTGGTAGGCGTCCAGCCGGGTCACCGTCCCCGAGGCCGGAGCGAGCACCACCCGGCGCTCGGCGGCCACCGGCAGCGGCGCGTCCGGGTCCCCGCCCTGCGCCCGGACCAGCCGCTTCCACGACTCCAGCGCGCTGCCGTCCCGCAGCGCCTCGGCCGGGTCCTTGACCCCGCCCTCACCGGGGACGAGCCCGGCTGCGGCCAGCATCTCCCGGGCCAGGGCCACGGTCAGCTCCACCACGTCCGCGGGCCCGCCGCCCGACAGCACCTCCACGGACTCGGCCACCTCCAGGGCGTTGCCCACCTGCCTGCCCAGCGGGACCGACATGTCGGTGAGCAGCGCGACCGTGCGCACGCCGTGGTCGTTTCCGATGTCGACCATCGTGCGGGCCAGCTCGCGCGCGGAGTCGGCGTCCTTCATGAACGCCCCCGAACCCACCTTGACGTCCAGGACCAGCGCGCTGGTGCCCTCGGCGAGCTTCTTGCTCATGATGGACGCGGCGATCAGCGGGATCGACTCGACCGTGCCGGTCACGTCGCGCAGGGCGTAGAGCTTGCGGTCGGCCGGGGCCAGCCCGGACCCGGCCGCGCAGATCACCCCGCCCGTGGAGTCCAGCACCTCCCGCATCTCGCCGGTGGACAGCGAGGCCCGCCACCCGGGGATCGACTCCAGCTTGTCCAGGGTTCCGCCGGTGTGCCCGAGCCCGCGCCCCGACAGCTGCGGCACGGCCGCCCCGCAGGCCGCGACGGTGGGTGTGAGCGGCAGGGTGATCTTGTCGCCCACCCCGCCCGTGGAGTGCTTGTCGGTGGTGGGCCGCGCCAGGTCGGAGAAGTCCAGGCGCTCCCCCGAGGCCAGCATCGCCTCGGTCCAGCGGCTCACCTCGGCCCGGTTCATCCCGCGCAGGAAGATCGCCATGGCCAGCGCCGACATCTGCTCCTCGGCGACCTCGCCGCGGGTGTAGGCGTCGATCACCCAGTCGATCTGGCCGGGGCTCAGCTCTCCCCCGTCGCGCTTGGCTCGGATGATCTCGATGACGTCCATGTCATCCCCTCTCGACTGGCGGAAGAAGAAGCGCCTCCCCGGAGGCCGCCGCGCGGGCGGCGTCCGGGGAGGCGCGGCTGACGAAGGATCCCGGTCACGTCAGGCTGTGCGGGCCGAAGGCCTGCGGCAGCACCCGGTCCATGGTCCAGACTCCCTCGGGGGTGTCCACGAGCAGCTGCGGCCCGCCGTGCTCGAACAGGAGCTGGCGGCAGCGCCCGCACGGCATGAGCAGCTCGCCCCGCCCGTCCACGCAGCTGAAGGCCGTCAGACGGCCCCCGCCGGAGGCGTGCAGGGCGCTGACCAGGCCGCACTCGGCGCACAGGCCGAGCCCGTAGGAGGCGTTCTCCACGTTGCAGCCGCTGACGGTGCGGCCGTCGTCGACCAGCGCCGCCGCACCCACCGGGTACTGGGAGTAGGGCGCGTAGGCGCGGCCCATGGCCTCGCGGGCGGCGGCCCGCAGGGCCTCCCAGTCCACGCTCGCCGGGTCCAGTGGTGCGTCGGTCATGACCGGCTCGCCCTCCACTGCTTGCCGACCCCGGCCGGTGGCCGGAGCCGTTGCGAGGCCAGCGAGAGCACCAGCAGGGTGGCGATGTGCGGGCTGTAGGTGGCCAGCTCGCGCGGCAGCGAGTCGGTGGAGAAGTACCACACGAACAGCAGCACCGCCGTGAGCGCGCCGAAGGCGGCCAGGCCCTTGCGGTCACGGCGCACCTGCCACACGGCCACGCCCACCAGCGCCACGGCCAGGAGCAGCAGCAGGGCGTGCACCGCCGCGCCGCCGCCGCGCACCTGGAGGGCGTCGGTGTAGCCGAACAGGCCCGCGCCCATGGCCAGGCCGCCCGGGCGCCAGTTGCCGAAGATCATCGCGGCCAGGCCGATGTAGCCGCGGCCGCCGGTCTGGCCCTCCTGGTAGATCTGCGAGGCGACCACGGACAGGAACACCCCGCCCATGCCCGCCAGGCCGCCGGAGACGATCACCGCGACGTACTTGAGGCTGTACACCGGCACGCCCAGGGACTCGGCGGCGTCGGGGTTCTCACCCACCGAGCGCAGCCGCAGGCCGAACGTGGTCCGCCACAGCACCAGGTAGGTCAGCGGGATCATCAGGATCGCGACGACCGTCAGCGCGGGCATGTTCGTGGTCGCGCCGAGCACCAGCGAGGCCAGGTCGCTGACCAGGAAGACCCCGCTGTCGGCGACCGGCCTGAGGACCTGCGCCACGAGGGGCAGGTCCCACACCGGGAACGAGGGCGCCGGGGGCGACTGGGCCGCGCCCGCGCCGGGCACGTCGGAGTAGACCAGGATCGACAGGTAGCGCATCGCGCCGAGCATGAGGATGTTGATCGCCACGCCGGAGACGATGTGGTCCACCGCGAAGGTCACCGTGGCCACGGCGTGCAGGAGCCCGCCCGCCATACCGGCGAGCACGCCCGCCAGCAGCCCGATCCACGGGTTGCCCGTGGACCAGGCGAAGTAGGCCCCGAACCAGGTGCCCAGGATCATCATGCCTTCGAGGCCGATGTTGATGACGCCCGCGCGTTCGGCCCACAGACCGCCCAGCGCGGCCAGCCCGATGGGCACCGCGAAGGTGATGGTGGTGCTGATGGTGCCCGCGTCGGTGAGCATGTCGTGCCCGGTGATGACCCGCAGTCCCGCCAGGGACACCAGCACCGCGCCGAACAGGGTGAGGATGCGCCAGCGCGCCCACCCCCGGGGCCGGGCGGCGGGCTTGGCCACCGGCTCCATCACGTTGATCTCCTGGCTCACTTGGCCTCCCCTCCGCGCCTGTCCTCGGGTTCGGGGGCGGTGCCCGCGTCGGTGGACCCGTCCGCGGGGGCCGGGGACGTCTCGTCCGCGGACACCTTCACCGTCTCCGGTGCGGGCGACTCGGCGGTGGTGCCGAGCTGCCTGCCGATCTGCTGCTGCTGGTAGCGGCGGCCCCAGCGGTGCACGACCTCGTAGACCACGACCACGGTGAGGACGATGGTGGCCTGCGAGATGACCGCGATCTCCTGCGGGATGCCGTCGAAGGGCAGGATGCCCGACGCCTGGTTCAGGAAGGCCCAGAACAGGGCGGCGAAGACGATGCCCACGGGGTGGTTGCGGCCCAGCAGCGCGATGGCGATGCCGATGAAGCCGATGCCGGTCGGGAAGTCCAGGGCGTAGTGGTGCGAGCTGCCCAGCAACTGGGGCAGGCCCACCAGACCGGCGACCATGCCCGAGAAGAGCATGGACAGGAACACCATCTTCTTGACGTTGACTCCGCTGGCCTCGGCCGCGGTCTGCGACTGGCCGGTGGCCCGCAGCTCGAAGCCGAAGCGGGTGCGGTTGAGCATCACCCAGTAGCCGATGCCGACGGCCACGGCCAGGAACACGAACCCGAAGATCGTCTCGTCCGAGCCGAGGAAGCCCGCCGGGATGCCGGGCACCCAGGAGGACTCGGGCATCGGCGGGGTGCCGATGTTGTTGGTGCTGATCTCCACCGCGAGGCGGTCGGTGCTCAGCAGGTAGGCGGTGACGCCGGTGGCGATGGAGTTGAGCATGATCGTGGAGATCACCTCGGACACGCCGCGGGTCACCTTGAGGTACCCGGCGATGCCCGCCCACACGCCGCCCACGGCCACGGCCGTGATGACGATGACGATCTGGCTGAGCACCGGCGGCAGCATGATGTAACCGCCCACGGCGGCCGACAGCAGCGCGGCAAGCCGGTACTGGCCGTCCACGCCGATGTTGAACAGCTTCATCTTGAAGCCGATCGCCACCGCGACCGCGGCCAGGTAGTACGTGGTGCCGTCGTTGACGATGCGCACCAGGCTGTCGGGCCGGGTGCCGTACTCCAGCATCCGCTCGAACGTGGCCAGCGGCGGGATTCCGCTGAAGAACAGCACGGCCGCGGTGACCGCGGTCGCGATGACCCCGGCGGCCAGGACCGCGGCGAAGGACAGCGCCAGCATGGCCGACAACCGGTGGAACAGCCAGAAGGCCGCGGCGGAGCCGACCAGCGCGCCCAGCGCGGCGGCCACCGGCTCGATCAGGGACAGGTCCAGGAACCACGCGGTCAGCAGACCGGCGACCACCGACAGCACGAGGGCGGTGGGCACCACCAGCGTGTTGTGCAGGACCGTGCCCTCCTCGCGGGCGCCGTCCGCGCCCGCCCGGCGCTCACGCGGCACCATGGGCCCGGACCAGGCCACGAAGGCGAAGGCCGCGACCACGCCGATGATCAGCGCCGCCCACCACAGCAGCGCCGTGTCCAGGGCGATGGTCAGCACCACGCCCAGGGCGATCGCGACGCCCGCGGCCGCGGGTGCGGGCAGGGTCCTCGCGGGACGGGGGATCCTACTCATGCGCCGCCCTCGCTTCCGTTTCGGTCGGCACCGCTGTCGCCTTCCGTGCTCTGGTCGGCCCGGTGCAGTCCGGCGCCGGTCATGGCCGAGCCCAGCTGTTCGGGTGTGACGGTGGTCGGGTCGGCCTGCGCGACCAGTCGGCCGCGCAGGATGACGTGGAGGGTGTCGGACATGCCGATCAGCTCGTCCAGGTCGGCGGAGACCAGCAGCACGGCCAGGCCCGCGGCACGGGCGTCGCGCAGCTGCTCCCAGATGGCGGCCTGGGCGCCCACGTCCACGCCCCGGGTGGGGTGGGCGGCGACCAGGAAGCGCGGGGAGCCGCTCATCTCCCGGCCGATGATGAACTTCTGCTGGTTGCCGCCGGACAGGGCGTCGGCGATGACGTCGATGCCCGGGGTGCGCACGTCGTACTCGGCGACGATGCGCTCGGAGTCGGCGCGCGCGCCGGTCCGGTTGATCCAGGGGCCGCGGACGCTGGGCTCCTTGGTCTGGTGGCCGAGGATGCGGTTCTCCCACAGGGGGGACTCCAGCAGCACGCCGTGCCGGTGGCGGTCTTCGGGGATGTAGCCCACACCCGCCTCGCGGATCCTGAGGGTGGGCCAGCCGGTGATGTCCTGCTCCTCCAGGCGGATGCTCCCGGCGGCCAGCGGGCGCATGCCCATGATGGCCTCGATGAGCTCGGACTGGCCGTTGCCCTCGACACCGGCGATGCCGACGATCTCGCCCCGGCGGATGTCGACGCTCACCCCGTCCACGACGGCGCGGCCGTCGGCGGAGTGCACGGTGACCCCGTCCAGGGACAGCACGACGTGGTCGGTGACGGTGGACTCGCGCAGCTCGGGCACGGGCAGCTCGCCGCCGACCATGAGCGTGGCCAGGTCCCGGGCGGTGGTGGTGCCCGGGTCCGCGGTGGCCACGGTGGTGCCGCGGCGGATCACGGTGATCTCGTCGGCGACGGAGAGCACCTCGTCCAGCTTGTGGGAGATGAAGATGACGGTCAGGCCCTCGCGCTTGAGCTCGCGCAGGTTGTCGAAGAGCTCGTCGACCTCCTGCGGGACCAGGACGGCGGTGGGCTCGTCAAGGATGATGGTCCGCGCGCCGCGGTAGAGGACCTTGAGGATCTCCACGCGCTGGCGGTCGCCCACGCCCAGTTCCTCCATGAGGCGGTCGGGGTCGACACCCAGGCCGTACTGGGCGGACAGCTCGCGGATGCGCGCGCGGGCGCGGTTGCCGATGCCGTGGCGGCGCTCGGCGCCCAGGACCACGTTCTCCAGCACGGTGAGGTTGTCGGCGAGCATGAAGTGCTGGTGCACCATGCCGATGCCGTTGCGGATGGCGTCGGAGGGCGAGCCGAAGCGCACCTCGCGGCCTTGGACGTAGATGTGTCCCTCGTCCGGCCGGTGCATGCCGTACAGGGTCTTCATCAGCGTGGACTTGCCCGCACCGTTCTCGCCGACGATGGCGTGCACGGTACCGGGAGCCACGGTGATGTCGATGTCGTGGTTGGCCACGACGCCGGGAAAACGCTTGGTGATCCCGCGCAGCTCAACGGCGGGGGGCGCCAGGGCCCCCTCGCCCGATGGCGTGCTGCTCATCAGTCTCCTCGTGGAATGTGCGGTGTGGCGCCGCGGAACCGGCCGGGTCGCGGCCGCTGCCGGACGCCCCGCCGCCGAACGGCAACCGGGGCGGCACCGACCGGGGATCTACCCCGGTCGCTGCCGCCCGTGGATGCTGGCCGCCGCGGGCGCCCCCGCGACGACGGTCGCGCGTGGCGCGGTCTACGGCTCGGTCGGGACCTCGATCTCGCCGTCGATGATCTGCTGCTTGATCTCGTCCAGCTGCTCCTGGAGGGGGCTGATCGCCTCCTCGTTGGAGGTGGTGTAGTCCACGCCGCCGTCGGCGAGCTCGAAGCGCTGGATGCCGCCCTCGACCCCTCCCTCGGTGGCGGCGGAGATCAGCTCGAACACGGCCACGTCCACCTGCTTGATGGCGGAGGTGAGCACGTGCGGCTTCTGGTCCTCGGCGGCGTTCTCGTACTGGTCGCTGTCGACGCCGATGAAGGTGAAGTCGTTGGCCACGGCCGACTCCAGGACGCCGTTGCCCGACGCGCCGGCGGCGTGGTAGATCACGTCCGCGCCGCGGTCGTACTGGGCCTGGGCGGTCTCACGGCCCTTGGCGGGGTCGCTGAAGCCGCTGAAGTCCGGCGGCTGGCTCAGGTAGTCGACCTCGACGGTGATGTCCTCGTTGACGTGCTCCACGCCCGCGGCGTAACCGGCCTCGAACTTGTGGATCAGCGGGGTCTCGACGCCGCCGACGAAGCCGACGTGGTCCTCCTCGGTGGTCAGCGCCGCGGCGGCGCCGGCCAGGAAGGAGGCCTGCTCCTCGGCGAAGACCAGGCTGGTGACGTTGTCGATGTCGGCGATCTCGGAGTCCACGATGGCGAAGTGGACGTCCGGGTACTCCGGCGCGACCGCGCGCACGGCGCCGTCGTAGGCGAACCCGACGGCGATGACGACGTCGTAGCCCTCCTCGGCCATCGTGGCCAGGCGGTCCTCCTTGGCGGACTCGGCCTCGCCGTCGCTGGGCTCGAAGTCGTTGACCTCGACGCCGAGCTCCTCGGCCGCCCGCTCCAGTCCCCGGTAGGCCGAGTCGTTGAAGGAGCGGTCGCCGCGACCGCCGACGTCGTAGGCCAGGCCGACCTGGAGCTCGGAGGCGGACTCCTCGCCGCCGCCCTCGCCGCCGCCCTCTTCGGCCGCGCTGTCACACGCGGTGAGGGCGAGCACACCGGCCGCCGCGGCCGCGGCGAACCTGACTGTGTTGCTGCGCTTCACTTCTCACTCCTCTTACGCCCTCTCAGCGGCCAGCATTCGCTCGCGACCGACCTGAGTTCTGCAGCCGGACGATATCCGGTGGCCGAAAGTACATCTAACCAACGGGCGGAGTTGTTATGAAGGCGAGAGCGTAGCGACACGGGTCCTTACCCGAAAGTCGACAAGCGTGCGCCCGAAGCGGTCGGCGGTGTTTCGGGATTGTGTTGCGGGGAAGCCGTTCCCCGCCCCGACACGGCATTACCACGCATGGCTTCGCCCCCTTCACCGGTTGTCACAGCGGCACGTCGGAGGGGGCCGGTCTAGACCGGACTAACCGCGTCGGGCGGCGGGAGCCGCGGGGCTCCGCCCGGCGTCAGTCGGCCAGGAAGTCCAGCACGGCCTGCCGGAAGTGCCGGGAGGAGACGGCGTTGGCGTGGTCGCGCCCGGGGATCTCCACGTGCGTGCCGCCGCAGCGCTCGGCCAGGGCCGCGGCGCCCTCGGCGAGCTGGTCCCGGGCGCCCGAGACCAGCAGCACCGGAAACCCGCTGAGCGGGGGCTCCGCGGCGAAGGGGCGCGAGGCCTGGCCGCGCGCGCAGGCGGCCAGCGCGGCGGGGTCGTTGGAGGGCAGGGCGGCCACCGTCCGGTAGACGTGGTCGAAGGGCGTGTCCCCGGAACCGGGGTCGGACAGGTCCGTTCCGGCGAAGGCGTTTTTCGGTCCGAAACCGCCGAGAACCACCCGCCTGACGCGTTCGGGAGCGGTCAGCGCGAGTTCCCAGGCCAGGCGCGAACCCATGGAGTAACCGACCACGTCGACCTTGTCCACCGCCAACTCGTCGAGCATGGAGACGAGGTCGGCGACGAAGTGTCCGGGCAGGTAGAAAGCACTGTCGGTCGGTTTGTCACTGTTTCCGTGACCGCGCAGATCCGGCCCGATCACCCGTAGCCCAGCCGACTCCAGGGCCCGCGTCCACCCGGCGGCCCGCCAATTCATGCCGAAGTCGGTGCCGAAACCGTGCAGGAGGAGTACGGGGACCCCGCCCCCCTGAGCCTGCGGGCGCAAATCCGCATAACGCATTGTCACGCCGTCGGCGAGATTCGCGGACATGAAAACCACCCACCATGTTTTCGAAAAGAAAAGGGAAAAAACGCGGGGCCCGGTCGGATTTTCCTCCGAATGGCGCGCGCCCAGGGGCGCCGCCGTTCGTGCCTTCCTCCGAACAGGCCCCGCGGTCGGCCGCCGTCAGTCCGTGGGGGGCCTGAGCCGGACCCGGCGGGCGGGCCGGGCCTGCTCCTCGGGGACGCGGCCCACGATGCCCGCCCTCGGCGCGTCGCCGGAGGACTGGACCGCGAAGGTCACCAGGGGCGCGCCGACCGGGACCACCTGGTCCTCCTCGGCGTGCAGCTCGACGATCCGGCCAGCCTGGGGCGAGGGGATGACCACCGCGGACTTGGTCGTCTCCACCTCCACCAGGGGGGCGTTGCGCTCGATCTCCTCGCCCACGGCGACCTGCCACTCCAGGACGGTCGCCTCGACCAGCCCCTCGCCCAGGTCGGGGAGGGAGAAGGTGATGTTGTCTTCTGCCATGGTCGCTCTAGTACTCCAGGGTCCGTTGCACCGCGAGCAGGACGCGGTCGATGGTCGGCAGGTACTGCGGCTCCAGGGGGCCCGCGGGGTAGGGCACGTCGAACCCGGTGACGCGCTGGACGGGGGCGGACAGGTCGCGGAAGCAGTGCTCGGTGACCAGGGCGGCCACCTCCGCGCCGAGCCCGGCGGTCAGCGGCGCCTCGTGCACGACCACGGCCCGTCCGGTGCGCGCGACCGAGGCGGCCATCCCGGCGGCGTCCAGGGGCTTGAGCCAGCGCAGGTCCAGCACCTCCAGGTCCACGCCGTCCTCGGCGGCCAGCTCGGCCACCTGGACGCAGCGGTGCACCATGGCGCCCCAGGCGATGAGGGTGGCGTGCCTGCCGGGGCGCACGATGCGGCTGGTGCCGATGGGCTCGCTGGGCTCGCGCAGCCGCACGGGCCTGCGGTCCCAGTAGCGGGCCTTGGGCTCCATGTAGACGACGGGGTCGTCGGAGCGCACCGACTGGAGCAGCAGGCTGTAGGCGTCGGCGGGGTCCGAGGGCGCGGCGACCTTGAGGCCGGGGGTGTGGGCGAAGAGCGCCTCCAGGCTCTCGCCGTGGTGCTCGGGCGCCTGGATGCCGCCGAAGGAGGGCAGTCGCAGGGTGATCGGCATGGGGGTCGCGCCGCGGGTGCGGTAGTTCATGCGCGCCACCTGGTTGACGATCTGGTCGATCGCGGGGTAGGCGAAACCGTCGAACTGGAGCTCGGGGACGGGCCGCCAGCCGTTCATGGCCAGGCCGACCGCCATGCCCATGATGGCGGACTCGGCCAGCGGGGTGTCGAAGACACGCGTGTCCCCGAACTCCTTCTGGAGCCCGTCGGTGACGCGGAAGACCCCGCCCAGGGCGCCCACGTCCTCGCCGAAGACCAGCACGTCGGGGTCCTCGGCGAGCAGGTCGCGCAGGGCGCGGTTGATGGCCTGCTGCATGGACAGCTCGACCGCGGGGGCCTCGGCGGCGGTGTCGGCGCGTTCGATCAGCTCGGTCACAGCTCGACCTCTTCCTGCCAGGTGCGGCGCTGCCGGGTCAGCTCCTCGGTGGTCTCCCGGAAGACGTGGGTGAACAGCTCCGATCCGTCCGGTTCGGGCGCGGTGGCCACGCCGTCGCGGATGCGCTCGGCCTCCCGGCGGGCCTCGGCGTCGACCCGGGCGAGTTCGCCCTCGTCGGCGTGCCCGGCGGCGAGCAGGGCCTCGCGCAGCAGGGTGACGGGGTCGCGCTCGCGCCAGCGCCGGGCCTCGGCGTCGTCGCGGTAGCGGCCGGGGTCGTCGGAGGTGGAGTGCGGCTCCACGCGGTAGGTGAGCGCCTCGATGAGGGTGGGCCCCTCGCCGCGGCGGGCCCGGGCGACGGCCTCGGCGGTGGCCTCGTGGACCGCGCCCGCGTCGTTGCCGTCCACCAGCACGCCGGGCATGCCGTAGCCCTCGGCTCGCGCGCTGACCGAGCCGCCCGCGACCTGGCGGTGGTTGGGCACCGACAGCGCCCACTGGTTGTTCTGGCAGAAGAAGACCACGGGGGCGCCGAAGACCCCGGCGAAGTTCATGGCCTCGTGGACGTCGCCCTCGGAGCTGGCGCCGTCGCCGAAGTAGGCCAGGGCCACGCCGTCGTCGCCGCGCAGCCGCTCGCCCACGGCCCAGCCGACCGCGTGCGGGACGGGGCCGCCGACCACGGCGTTGACGGCGCCGAACCGCGAGGCCGCGACGTCGTAGAGACCGCCGTGCCACAGGGCGCGGTGGGTGGCCATGTAGCCGACCATCTCCACCCCGTAGGCCAGGGCGGAGGCCATCTCCCGGTAGGTGGGGAAGACGAAGTCGCGCGCGGGGTCCAGGGCCGAGGCGCTGGCGACCTGGGCGGCCTCCTGGCCGCGCACGGACACGTAGGCGGGGAAGACGCCCTGGCGCTGGAGGGCGATGGCCTCGGTGTCCAGGTCGCGCGCGGTCCTCATGTGGCGGTAGAGGGCACGGGTGAGGTCGGGCGGCAGGTGACCCACGGTGATGGCGCCCCGGTCCGCCGACTCGTGGGGGGCGGGGTCCGGACGCACGGCGCCTCCGTCGGGGGCGGTGGCCCCGGGCCTTGCGCGCAGCGGGTCCTGGGGCGAGGGCGGGCGACTGGCGGGCATGTCGAGCGGCTCCCAACGTGGCCCCGTCCGACGCGGTGGCGCGGTCCGGGCTCCGGGTGGTGTCTGTCCTGTACACAGATTCTCCGGAAGACTCGACACTTTCGCTAGATATCCGCCGCTACTTGATACATAAGGGAACGAAATTCGCCATATGGTCCTCTGTAGTCCAGCTCGAACCCCGTTCCACCCGAGAAAACGACACACGGGCCTGTACACCCCACGAACGCCCTCGGGCCCCGGGGGAGCGCGAGCCGCGACCGGGAGCGCACGCGGCGTCGCCGGGAGGGGGGTCCACGGTCACGGAACAGCCGCGATCGGCCGCGGCGGGCGCACTTCCCGGCGCCGAGCGCGTACGTTCGAGGCACCGGTCATCCGGTCAACGAAACCCCCCGATTTCCCGACACTTGGACCCCACGGAACCCCGCGGCAAGAAGTTCTGTCGTGTTCCGGGCCGCGTGGTGTAGGCGCCGCCGGTCCGGGAAACCACCCCATCCACCGACAGCGTCGACCACGAGTACAGTCGGACTCCCGACGCGCCTCCCCCCGCCCGTCGGACCCCGCGCCAGGGTCCCCGCTCCCGTCCTCCTCCGGCGCCGCCCCCGCGGCGACCGGAGGGGGTGCCCGAACGCCGCGCATCTCGCCGACTGAGATTCCGATAGACGGAAACAACGTTTACCTGGTAACTCGTTAGCCCCGGTCAACGACGACAGTGAGGGGCTTCGTCCTGAAACAAGAGCACACGAGGAGCACGCACATGGCCATGGGCGACCAGCGGAGGAACGGCCGGCGGCCGGACACGACCGACCAGACGATCCTGAGCGCGCTCGCCAAGGACGCGCGGACCGGGATCACCGAGATCGCCGCACTGGCCAACGTGTCCCGCGCGACGGCCTACAACCGCATCAAGCGGCTCACCGACGAGGGCGTCATCCGCGGCTACTCCGTGGTGACCGACCACTCCAAGATGGGGCTCGGCGTCACCGCGCTCGTCCTCATCTCGGGCAGCCAGCCGGACTGGCGCGCCAACCGGGAGATCCTGTCCTCCTACCCGGAGATCGAGTACTGCTGGTACGTCGTGGGCTCGGCGGACATCGTCCTCCTCGTCCGCGTGGCCAACACCAACCAGCTCCGCGACCTGATCCTCACCCGGTTGCAGTCGCTTCCCGGTGTGACGTCCACCCAGACGCTCACCGTCATCGACGAGGTCGTGCACCGGCCGGTCGTGGAACCCTCCGACGGCGGCTGAGCGGCGCCCTCAACCCCCGACAGCCGCGGTGACCGAGGCCATCAGCTCGGCGAGCAGCTCCGAGCCCAGTGCGCGGGTGGCCGCCACGTCACCGTCCACGTCCAGCACCACCTCGACGTAGGCCTTCAGCTTGGGCTCGGTCCCCGAGGGCCTGAGCGTCACACGTCCCCTGCCCTCCAACCGGAAGCGCAGGGCGTCCGTCGGCGGCAGACCCGCGTGTCCGGCGGCGAAGTCGTCCACCCCCACCACCCGCAGGGGGCCGAACGCGGCGGGCGGTTCGGCGCGCAACCGCCGCATCGCCGCGGAGATGACCGCCAGGTCCTCCACCCGCACCGACAGCTGGTCGCTCAGGTGCAGACCGTACCGGCGCGCCTGGTCGTCGAGCAGGTCGAACAGGGTCGCCCCCTCGCGCTTGGCCCGGGCGGCGAGCGCCGCGGCCACCAGGGCCGCGCTGATCCCGTCCTTGTCCGCGACCGGACGGCCGCCGTCGGCGCCCACGCAGTAGCCCAGCGCCTCCTCGAACGCGAAGACCCGCCGCTGCCCGGGGCCGCCCGCGCGCGCCAGCCACTTGAAGCCGGTGAGGGTCTCCTCGTAGTGCACGCCCCGGTCGCGGGCGATCTTGCCGAGCAGGCTGGAGGAGACGATCGAGGCGGCCACCACCCGGTCGGACCCGCTGGTGTGGTCGAGCACGTACTCGGCGAGCAGCCCGCCCACCTCGTTGCCGGTGAGCAGGCCGTGCCCGGGGACCGCGAGCGCGAGCCGGTCGGCGTCGGGGTCGTTGGCGATGACCAGGTCGGAGCGGTCGGCGGCGCCGGTGGCCAGTGCCATGTCCATGGCGCCGGGCTCCTCCGGGTTGGGGAAGTCCACGGTCGGGAAGTCGGGGTCGGGCTCGAACTGGGCGGCGACCACGGACGGGCGGGGGAACCCGGCCCGCTCCATCGCCGCCAGCAGCACCCGGCCGCCCACCCCGTGCATGGCGGTGTAGGTGGTGGCCAGGTCGCGGTCCCCGCCCGGGACCAGCGCGGTGACCGCGTCCAGGTAGCGCTCCACCGCCTCCTCCCCCAGCACCGTCCACCCCTCGCCCAGGGGCAGTTCGTCGACCGGGCCCACCGCGTCGATGGCGGCGGAGATCTCGGCGTCGGCCGGGGAGACGATCTGGGTTCCCGCGTCGGCGGCGCCGCCTGCCTTGGCCGCCCCCGCGTAGACCTTGTAGCCGTTGTCCCGGGGCGGGTTGTGGCTGGCGGTGACCATGATCCCGGCGTCGGCGCCCAGGTCGCGGACGGCGAAGGCCAGGACGGGGGTGGGCAGCGGTCCGGGCATGAGGGACACGCGGTGCCCGGCGCCGGTGAGGACGGCGGCGCTGTCGCGGGCGAAGTCCGCCGAGCGGTGCCGGGCGTCGTAGCCGATGACCACGTGCCCGGGGCCCTCGCCGAGCCAGGCGGCGATCCCCGCGGCGGCCCGCATGACCACCACCCGGTTCATCCGGTTGGGGCCCGCGCCGAGGGCGCCGCGCAGTCCGGCGGTGCCGAACTCCAGGCGGGCCCCGAAGCGGGAGTCCAGGTCGGCCAGCGCGTCGGCCTCGCCCCGGTCGGCGCGCTCCACCAGTCCCGCCAGCTCCGCGCGCGTGTCGGGGTCGGGGTCCTGGGCGATCCACCGCCTGGCCCGGGCGAGGTCGGTCATGGGGGCTCCCCTCAGAGCTTGGCGGTGATGTCGGCGAGCAGGCGTCCGACTGTTGCGGCGGCGTCGCGGCCGGTGGCCAGCACGTCCTCGTGGTCGAGGTTGGCCCCCGTGAGCCCGGCCGCGACGTTGGTGACCAGGGACAGGCCCAGGACGCGGGCGCCCGCGGCGCGGGCGGCGATCGCCTCCAGCACGGTGGACATGCCGACCAGGTCGGCGCCCATGGCGCTGAGCATGCGGATCTCGGCGGGCGTCTCGAAGTGCGGGCCGGGCATGGCCGCGTACACGCCCTCGGGCAGGGAGGGGTCCACCGACCGGGCCAGCTCGCGCAGGGCGGGGGTGTAGGTCTCGGTGAGGTCGACGAAGGTCGCGCCGGTCAGCGGGGACCGCGCGGTCATGTTGAGGTGGTCGGCGATGAGCACCGGGGACCCCACCGCGTAGGCGGGGTTGATGCCGCCCGCGGCGTTGGTCAGCACGACCGTGGAGGCCCCGGCCGCCACGGCGGTGCGCACGCCGTGCACGACGGCGTCGGTGCCGTGGCCCTCGTACAGGTGGGTGCGGCCCAGGAAGGCGAGCAGGGAGCGGTCGCCCGCCCTGATGCTGCGCACGGTGCCGCTGTGGCCCTCCACGGCCGGGGGCACGAAGCCGGGCAGGTCGGTGGTGGGCAGCTCCTGACCGGAGTCGCCGAGCAGGTCGGCCGCGGAGGCCCACCCCGATCCCATGACCAGGGCGACGTCGTAGGCGTCCACGCCGGTGCGCGAGCGCAGTTCGGCGGCGGCCTCCTCGGCGGCTGCCTGGGGTGTGCGAGTCACAGCGGGTCTCTCCGTTCGTTGGTGCCCGGGAAGGGTTCACGGACGCGGTGCCGTAAGCGTGATCCTGCTACCCGCGGCGCGTCCGGGCGGCCCGGACGCGCCGGGGGTGCGGGATCGTCGCCGGTGGAACCCGTGTGTCACACCGGCCGCGGCCTCGGCGCCCCCTAGATCCCCACGGGGTGCCAGACCGTCTTGGTCTCCAGGAAGGGCTTCAGGCGTGCGGTGCCGGGGTCGGGGTCGAGCCAGGCCTCCTCGCCGCCGTCGGAGCCGGGGCCGGGACGCAGCACCCGGGTGAGGGTGTCGGCGGCGGCCCTCTCGAACTCCGCGGCCAGGTCTCCGGCGCCGGTCAGGTCCAGGGCGTTGACGTCGGCGTGCGAGGCCAGGTGGGGGCCCAGCTCCGGCACGCGTCCGGTGAGCAGGTTGACCACGCCGCCCGGCAGGTCGGAGGTGGCCAGCACCTCGGCCAGGTCGATCGCGGCCAGCGGCGCGTCCCCGGAGGTGACCACGACGGCGGTGTTGCCGGTGGCGATCACGGGGGCGACCACGGAGGTCAGGCCGAGCAGCGGCGCGTTCTGGGGGGCGAACACCGCGACCACGCCGGTGGGTTCGGGCGCGGAGTGGTTGTAGTAGGGCCCCGAGACGGGGTTGGCGCCGCCCAGGACCTGGGCGACCTTGTCGGTCCAGCCCGCGTAGTACACCCACCGGTCCACGGCGGCGTCGACCACGCGTTCGGCGTCGGCGCGGGAGAGCCCCTGCGCGGCCACGGCCTGGGCGGCGAACTGGTCGCGGCGCCCCTCCAGCATCTCCGCGGCCCGGTACAGGATCTGGCCGCGGTTGTAGGCGGTGCGGCCCGACCAGCCGCCGAAGGCCTTGCGCGCTGCGGCCACGGCGTCGCGGGCGTCCTTGCGGGAGGCGAGCGAGGCGTTGGCCAGGTGCTGGCCGCTGGCGGAGGTCACGGGGTAGCTCCTGCCCGATTCCGAGCGGGGGAAGGCCCCGCCCAGGTAGAGCTTGTAGGTCTTGCGGACCGCCAGCCGGGCGGGCCTGGCGGCGTCGGCCGTGCCCTTCGCGGCCTTGACGGCCCTGGCCGCGTTCTTGGCGGTCTTCCGGTTCTCGCGCCGCTCAGCCAAGGTAGGCCTCCAATCCGTGCCGCCCGCCCTCGCGGCCGTATCCCGACTCCTTGTAGCCGCCGAAGGGGCTGGTCGGGTCGAACTTGTTGAACGTGTTGGACCAGATCACCCCGGCGCGCAGGCGCTCGGCGGTCCAGAGCATGCGCGAGCCCTTCTCGGTCCACACCCCGGCGGAGAGGCCGTAGGGGGTGTTGTTGGCCTTGGCCACGGCCTCCTCGGGGGTGCGGAAGGTCAGCACCGAGAGCACGGGGCCGAAGATCTCCTCGCGGGCCACGCGGTGGGACTGGCTGACGCCGGTCAGGACGGTGGGCGCGAACCAGTAGCCGCTCGCGGGCAGCTCGCAGGCGGGCGACCAGCGCTCGGCGCCCTCGGCCTCGCCGGTGTCGGTGAGTTCGCGGATGCGCTCCAGCTGCGCGGCGGAGTTGATCGCGCCGATGTCGGTGTTCTTGTCCAGCGGGTCGCCCAGGCGCAGCTTGGCGATGCGCTCCTTGAGCCGGGGCAGCAGCTCCTCGGCGATCGACTCCTGGACCAGCAGCCGCGAACCCGCGCAGCACACGTGGCCCTGGTTGAAGAAGATGCCCGAGACGATGCCCTCGACCGCCTGGTCCAGGGCCGCGTCGTCGTAGACGATGTTGGCGCCCTTGCCGCCCAGCTCCAGGGTGAGGCGCTTGCCGGTGCCCGCGACCGAGCGGGCGATCTGGCGGCCCACCCCGGTGGAGCCGGTGAAGGCCACCTTGTCGGCGCCCGGGTGCTCCACGAGGGCCCGGCCGGTCTCGCCCGCGCCGGTGAGGATGTTGACCACACCCGGGGGCAGGTCGGCCTCCTGGCAGATCTCGGCGAAGGCCAGCGCGGTGAGCGGGGTGGTCTCGGCGGGCTTGAGCACGACGGTGTTGCCGGTGGCCAGCGCCGGCGCGATCTTCCACGCGAGCATGAGCAGCGGGAAGTTCCACGGGATGACCTGGGCGGCCACGCCCAGCGGGCGCGGGTCGGGGCCCAGCCCGGCGTGGGCGAGCTTGTCGGCCCACCCCGCGTGGTAGAAGAAGTGCGCGGCGACCAGCGGCAGGTCGACGTCGCGCGTCTCCTTGATGGGCTTGCCGTTGTCCATCGACTCCAGCACGGCCAGCTCGCGCGAGCGCTCCTGGATGATGCGGGCGATGCGGAACAGGTACTTGCCGCGCTCGGCGCCGGGCATCGGCCCCCAGACGGTGTCGAAGGCGCGGCGGGCGGCGGCGACGGCCCGGTCCACGTCGGCGGGTCCGGCGACGGCGACCCGGGCGAGCTCGGTCTCGTCGGCGGGGTTGAGGGTGGTGAGGTACTCGCCGCCCTCGGCCGGGGTGAAGGCGCCGTCGACGAACAGCTCGTAGTTCTCGCGCAGGGTGACGACGGAGCGGGACTCCGGTGCGGGCGCGTACTCGAAGATCACGGCTCTCAGTCCAGCGTGTAGTAGTCGGGGCCCGGGTAGGTGCCGGTGGACAGCCTGGTGCGCTGCATGAGCAGGTCGTTGAGGAGGCTGGAGGCGCCGATCCGGAACAGGTCGGGGGTCAGCCAGTCGGGACCGGCGACCTCGTTGACCAGGACCAGGTTGCGGATGGCGTCCTTGGTGGTGCGGATGCCGCCCGCGGGCTTGACGCCCACGCGCCTGCCGGTGGCGGCGTGGTGGTCGCGGACCGCCTCCAGCATGACGAGGGTGACCGGCAGGGTGGCGGCCGGGGACACCTTGCCGGTGGAGGTCTTGACGAAGTCGCCCCCGGCCCGGATGGCCAGGTGGGAGGCGCGGCGCACGTTGTCGTAGGTGGCCAGCTCGCCGGTCTCCAGGATGACCTTGAGGTGGGCGGTGCCGCAGGCCTCCTTGACGGCGGCGATCTCCTCGAACACCTTGAGGTAGTCGCCGGACAGGAAGGCGCCGCGGTCGATGACCATGTCGATCTCGCTGGCGCCGTCGGCGACCGCGCGGCGGGTGTCGGCGAGCTTGACCTCCATGGGCGCCCGGCCGGAGGGGAAGGCGGTGGCCACCGAGGCCACGCCGACCCCGGTGCCGCGCAGCGCCTCGACGGCGGTGGCGACCATGTCGGGGTAGACGCACACGGCACCCACGCGGGGCACGGTGGTGTCGGCGGGGTCGGGGTGGGCGGCCTTGGCGCACAGGGCCCGGACCTTGCCGGGGGTGTCGGCGCCCTCCAGGGTGGTCAGGTCCACCATGGTGATGGCCAGGTCGATGGCCCGGGCCTTCGCGGTGGTCTTGACCGACCGGGTGGACAGGTCCTGGGCGCGGGCTCGCGCGCCGACCTCGTCCACGCCCGGGAGGCCGTGCAGGAACGCGCGGAGTTCGCGGTTGGTCGCCGCCTCGGGCGCGAATGCGGTGTGGGGCACGGGCACCTACAGCTCGTCGGTTTGCTGGCCTGCCCGTCCGCTGTGGCCAGCGGAAACGGGGCTCGCGGCGCGGCGCGCGGGGAGTTCTTCCCCCGGGCCGGGCCGTCAGGCAGTCACCCTAACGCCGGGCGGAGCCGCCGTCAGCATCCGTCCGGATCGAGCCGCCCAAGGTTGGAGGAGCCTCTAACGCCCGCTCTGGTTTTTCGTCGTCCTTTCCTCCAATCCGGCACAGAAAACCCCCAGAAAAGGACATCCGCACTGTTCTGTCACCGCTGGGACGGACACGCGCGGTCTAGACCGGACCACTCCCTTTTGGCTACGTGGGCGGGATGCGAGACTGGCCCGAATCCTCCCCCCGGCCCGCCCAGCCGGCCCGGGAGCCGGAGGAGCGGACCCCGAGGTGACGGGAGCGGTGATGTCGGCCGGAGAGCGGAGCGAGCCACGAGCGGACGGGACGGAGCCGGTGCGCCTGGTGAGGCTGGACCGGGCCACGCCGGAGGCGGGCCTGCTGCGGGAGACCGTGCTGCGCCACCGCCTGCCGCCCGGCCAGCGCGGCCACGTGCGGCTGCCGGTGACCACCCTGCCCGCCGCCGACGCCGACCCGGCGCGCACGCCCTTCGCCGTCGTCGGTCCGGGAGCCGTCGCCGACGCCGCCGGGGCGCGGGTGGCCTGCGCGGGCTTCGGCGTGCTGGACCGGGCCGTGCACGCGCGCGACCTGGTGCCCGACCCGGCGCGGGCGGTGCTGCTACGCGCCTTCTACGTCACCACCGCCTGGCAGAACCGGGGCGTGGGACGGGCCGTGTGCTCTCCGCCGCTGCTGGACCGGTTGGCGGCGCAGGTGGCGCCGGAGGCGGCCGAGCTGGTGCTGTGCGTGGACGAGGCCAACCACGCGGCGGCCCGCGTCTACGGGCGCGCCGGGTTCGTCTTCACCGGCCGCCGCTTCGTGGACACGGCGGGGGGACCGCAGCTGGTGATGGCCCGCCCGGTGGAGCGGGACTGAGCGGGGTCAGGGGGTCCGGCGCGGTCCGGGCCGGGCGGGAGAGGGGCGGGGTGGCGGCCCTGCGAGGAGCCGCCCGGGACCTGCCGGGCCCACTGCCGGGGACGCCCTCTCGCCGTCCGCGCAGGCCCGGGGAAGGGCTCGTCTAGGCTGGGGGCATGGCGGAGTTCCGGATCAGCAGCGATGACGAGCGGGTCGACCTGCGCAGGATGGCGGTGGCCCTGGCCGAGTCCCAGGGGTGGGCGCGCGAGGAGGTCAGCGTCTGGGACAACCGCCGCGGCGAGGTGATCGTGACGGTGGACGACTCCCTGCTGCGCAAACCGGAGGCCGACCCCCTGCACCGCACCCGGCACACCCCCCGCGACGTGCACGACGCCTGCGAGACTCTGCGGCGTGAGGAGGCGTCCCTGCGCCGCGTGGACTTTCGCGTGCTGCGCGACGAGACCGCGCGCTTCTTCTCGGCCGGGTGGACCGTCGCCGACGCCCTGCACGCTCTGGGGCACCGTCCCGACGGCGTGCCCTGGCCGAGCGGCCCCGACTACCAGGGCACCGACTGGCTGCACGCCCGCCTGAAGGCGTGGCGCACCCCCGACGGCGACATCCGGCCCTCCAGGTCGCAGGAGGAGGCCCAGCTCCGGGTGATCAGCAGGGCGGGCCTGCCCATGGACATCGGCCTGCCCGAGGACGCCGAGGTCGCGCAGCGGCCCGTGGCCAGTCCGGCGGTCGCGCGGTCGGCGGCCGACGACGCGCGCAGGCTCATGCGCCAGAACGCGCGGACCACCACCGACTCCCTGGCCCACCGCGACCGCACCTCGGCCAGGATCACGCGGGGGGACCGTCGCTAGGACGGCGGGGAAGGCGCCCGTCGGCGGCGGATCTTCGCTCCTCCACCAGGGCGACCACGCCGTCGGCGGCCTCGCCCAGGAGGAGTTCGGCCGGTCCCCTGCCCGCCGTCAGCCGCCACAGGGTGGCGAAGACCAGCGCCCCCAGGACGAATCCCTCCAGCAGCCACGGCTGGTGCCAGCCGATCCCGCCGGAGGCGGCGATGACCACCGCCAGGGCCAGGATGTGTCCGGTGTAGACGGTCAGCGGCATCCGGCCGACCGAGGTCAGCGGGTACATGAGGACCCGGAAGCGGTCGCACAGGAACATGCACACCACCAGCACCACGAGTCCCTGACCGACCGCCTCGGCGATCTCGAAGGTGGTGCCGGTGTGGGGCGTGCCGACCGCCAGCCACCACCAGGAGTCGGTGGGCACCTGGCCCGAGAGCGACTGCGTCTCCTCCACCACCGCGGCGCGCACCAGGGCCGCCGTCGCCTCGTCGGTCATCTCCCCGGAGGGCAGGCCGGTCAGGGCGGGACCGCTGGCCCGCACCAGGCGGTCCATGCCGCCCATCGGGCCGAGCAGGACCCAGGAGCCGAGGTGGCCGAGCAGGAGCAGGGCCGCGCCGGAGGCCAGCAGGCGCAGCCGCACCGCGGTGGCGGCCAGGTCCAGCCGCCCCAGCGCCATCCCCGCCGTCACGAAGGCCATGAAGGTGATCGCCGGGTAGTAGCCGGTCAGGAGGAACTCGCTGAGCGAGGCCAGCGAGGACGTGCGCGGCGAGGGCGGGAAGACGTTGTCGCGCAGCAGGAACGAGAGCGGCGGGCCGAGCACGGCCAGGGCGCCCGCCACCGTCCACAGCGCGCCCGAGCGCAGTCTGAGCAGGGGCAGGGCCAGCACGAAGAAGCCCGCGTAGTAGGTCAGGATGATGGCGACCGGGACCCCCATGAGGTCCAGCACCAGGCCCAGCACGCCGATGAGCGCCGCGCGGGTGAGGATGCGCACGACGGCCCCGCGCAGGCGATCGCCGCCGACCGGGTCGGTGCGCCCGGTCATCATGGCCAGGGAGGTCCCCGCCAGGAGGGCGAAGAGCGCCGAGGAGTTGCCGCGCACGACGCCGTGCACGTCCCAGGCGTAGCCCTCCGGCGACAGCAGTCCCATGGACTCCACCCCGAGGTGCACGACGAACATCCCGAACACCGCGAGGGCGCGTGCGGCGTCGATGCCGTCGATCCGGACCCGGCCCGAGGACGGGCCCGCGGGGGCGGCGGAGGTCTCGCCGGACTGGTTCTGTGTCACGCCCGTCAGGCTATGCCGTCGCCCGCGCGGCAACAACGGGCCGGGGCACGTGGCCGTCACCGGCCACGTGCCCCGGCGCGGTCGCCGTCAGCCCGTGTTCTCCCGCTCCCCGGCCAGGGTGCTGAAGAAGTCGAGCGCCTCGGGGTTGGCCAGTGAGTCGCGGCTGGCGACCCGGTCGGGCCGTTCCCCCATGAGGATGCGCTTGACCGGCACCTCCAGGACCTTGCCCGACAGGGTCCGGGGCACCGCGCCGATGACGCGGACGCGGTCGGGCACGTGGCGGGGCGAGCAGTCGGTGCGGATGCGGCGGGCGATCTCCCGGGGCAGGTCGCCCTCCAGGTCGGCGCCCTCCCGCAGCACGGTGAACAGCTCGATCCGGGAGGAGCCGTCGGCCTGGGGCACGTCCACGACCAGCGCGTCGACGACCTCGTCCAGAGCCAGGACCGCACGGTAGATCTCGCTGGTGCCCATGCGCACGCCGCCGCGGTTGATGGTGGAGTCGGAGCGGCCGTAGATGACCGCGGTGCCGCGGTCGGTGATCGCGATCCAGTCGCCGTGCCGCCAGACGCCCGGGTAGACGGAGAAGTAGCTCTCGCGCAGCCGCTCGCCGCTGTCGTCGCCCCACAGGAACAGCGGCATGGACGGGGCGGGCTCGGTGACGACGAGCTCGCCGACCTCGTTGACCAGCTCCTTGCCGTCGGGGTCCCAGGAGGCCACGGCCATGCCCAGGGCCCGGGACTGGATCTCGCCCTCGTGGACGGGCAGGGTCGGGGTGCCGCCGACCAGGCAGCTGCACACGTCGGTGCCGCCGGAGGTGGAGAACAGCCACAGGTCCTCGCCGAACTCCTCGTAGACCCAGGAGAAGGCCTCGGGGCTGAGCGGCGAGCCGGTGGAGCCGATGGCCTTGAGCGCGGACAGGTCGCGGCCCCGGCGGGGGTGGACGCCCTCCTTCATGCAGGAGGAGAGGAACCCGGCGCTGGTGCCGAAGACGGTGACCCCGGCCTCGGCGGCCAGGTCCCACAGGGCGCCCAGGTCGGGGGCCGCGGGGCTGCCGTCGTACAGGACGATGGAGGCCTTCGTCAGCAGCACGCTGACCAGGAAGTTCCACATCATCCAGCCGGTGGTGGTGAACCAGAAGACCCGGTCGTGCTCCTGGGCGTCCAGGTGCAGGTGGAGGTTCTTGAGCTGTTCGAGCAGGATGCCGCCGTGCCCGTGGACGATGGCCTTGGGCAGGCCGGTGGTTCCCGAGGAGTAGAGCACCCACAGGGGGTGGTCGAAGGGGACGGACGCGAACTCCAGCTCGGCCCCGGCCCCGGACTCCTCCAGTCGGCCCCAGGGCAGGGTGCCGTCGAGGAACTCTCCGGGGTGGAGGTAGTCGAGGAGGACGGTGTGCTCGACGGTGGGCAGGGCCGCGCGCAGCTCCTCCACGACGGGGCGGCGGTCGAAGTCCTTGCCCCCGTAGCGGTAGCCGTCCACGGCGAGCAGGACCTTGGGTTCGATCTGGGCGAAGCGGTCGATGACGCTGCGCACGCCGAAGTCCGGGGAGCAGGAGGACCACACCGCGCCCAGGGAGGCCGCGGCGTAGAAGGCGGCGACGGTCTCGGGCAGGTTGGGCAGGTAGGCCACGACGCGGTCGCCGGGACCCACGCCCAGCCCGCGCAGGCCGGCGGCGATGGCGGCGGTGCGGCGGCGCAGGTCACCCCAGGTCCACTCGCCGAGCCCGCGCAGTTCGGTGGCGTGGCGGATGGCGACGCGGTCGTCGTCGCGGCCCTCGAAGACGTGCCGGGCGTAGTTGAGGGTGGCCCCGGGGAACCACTCGGCTCCGGGCATGGTGCGCTCGCCCAGGACCCGCTCGTAGGGGGTCTCGGAGCGTACGCCGTAGTACTCCCAGACCGACTCCCAGAAGCCGTCGACGTCGGTGACCGACCAGCGCCACAGGGAGTCGTAGTCGAAGGACGCGGCGGAGGCGTCGCCGAAGGCCCGGACCCCCTTCTCGCGCTCGGCCCATCGGGCGAACGCGACGATGTTGGAGGACGCGGCCCTCTCCTCGTCGGGCTTCCAGAGCACCCGGGGCACGCTGTTCTCCGTCATTGGCCCGCCTTCCCATTCGCACTGTGTTCCGCACGGTGTGCTGCCGACCGTGTGTTGCTGTGAGACCCATCTAACAACACCCCATGACGGCGGCGACGGCCCGGCCCCCGGGGTGACGGGGGCCGGGAGGCGGGTCGAGTGCGCAGGTCACCGGTGGGAGGTAACCGGTGTGTGGAACCCACTGGCGGGCGGTCGCGCGGGCGTGGGCGGTCACCGTTGACAGGGGTCGGAGGCGGGCGGGAGAGCCAGTGACCGGACCTTTGCCGCGTCAGCGCCCGCGCGGTGCTCCGGGCGCGCGGGGCCCGGGGGCGCTGGCTGCGGCCGGGCCCGGCGGTGGCCTCAGGCGCCGCGCAGCGCGGCCACCGCGGCCGCCGGGGAGTCGACCACCGGGGAGCCGGTGGCCTCCAGGCGGGCGCGGGACATCAGGCCGCTGGTGACGAGGATGGAGCGGGCCCCGGCCTCGCGGGCGGCGCGGGCGTCGTCGTCGATGTCGCCGATCAGCACGACCCGGGCCGGGTCGATGCCCTGGTGTTCGAGGTGGCGTACCAGGTGCTCGGCCTTGGAGTCGTCCTCGGTCTGGAACTGGCGGCCGTCCACCCGGGTGAAGTGCCCGGTCAGGCCGCGCTCCTCGATGAGGGGCACGAGGTGGTCGTGGGAGGCCATGGACAGCAGGGACTGGGTGCCGCCGCCGCGGGTCCACTCCCGGAGGACGTCGGGGACGCCCGCGGTGAGTTCGCAGGAGGGCAGCAGCTCCTGGTAGCTGCTGTCGTAGTGCCGCTCCGCCCGCTCCCACTCGCCCTCCTCGAAGGCCCGGCCGAGGAGCTCCTCGTAGCAGGGGATGAGGGGGCGGCGGAAGACGGAGCGCCAGTGGTCCAGCTCCACGGGGTCGCGGCCGAACAGCTCGCACACGGCGTTCACCGCGGCGAGGTTGGCGTGGTTGTCGTTGAGGAGGGTGCCGTTCCAGTCCCAGACGATGTGGGTGCTGTCGTGTCGGTCGAAAGTCGTCTCAGCCATTGACCGCACTTTACGGGCACCGGCCCCGGTCGGGGAATGCGTCGTGCGCCACCCCGGCCCGGCCCCCGCGCCCGCCGGGGCCCCTCACCCGGGGTGGGACTCCCCCGCCGGGTCCACGCCCTCCGCACCGGTCCGCGCGCCCGCGTCCGCGCCCTGCGGCCCGGTTCCCCGCGCCTCGCGGCGTTCCCGGCGCAGCCGCCGCCCGCGCCGGGCCGCCCACACGCCCGCCGCCACCATGAGCGGGAACACGACGAGGACGAGGACGGGCACCAGGAGGGCCAGCAGCGAGGTGACGAAGCTGACGACGTCCTCCAGGAAGGAGGTGACCGGGGCCGCGCACCCGAGGGACACGGAGTTGGCCACCGGCCGGGCCAGGGACTTGACCGCGTGGAAGGCCAGGGAGACGACCACGCCCGCGACCACCGCCCACCAGGAGACCCCGTCACCGCCCGCGGCGGCGCCGGAGGCGACCCCGGTGATCTCGCCGAGCTCCACCGCGGAGGCCCCCGCACCGAAGGTGATGCCGCCGGAGGTGGGCCGCACCACGGTCTGGAGGACGTCGTTGAAGCTGTCGACCGCGGGGATCTTGTCCGCCGCGAACTCCACGACCAGCAGCACGGTGAGGACCACGAGGGTGGCGGGGTGCTCGATCCACTGCCAGGACTCTCCCAGCGGGACCAGGTCGGTGAAGCGTGCGAGCAGTCCGACGAGGAGGAGGGGGATGTAGGCGTTGAGCCCGGCCGCGGAGGCCAGGCCCAGCCCGGTCAGTGTGGTGAGCATGCGCTTCCTTCTGTGCTCCCGGCGTGGGGCGCCGTGCGGTCATGCGGTCACCGCCCGGCACCGCTGTACCCGTGTTGACGCTCGCGGAGCACGCGGGGTTTTCGGTTCGGCCCCCCTACTGCCGGTAGTTCTCGACCTCGGAGACCGGGCGCGGCTCGGCCTCGTCGGGGTCCTGGTCGAACTCCTCGCGGGCCCTGCGCTGGCGGAGCAGGTCCCAGCACTGGTCGAGCGCCTCCTCGACCTGCTTGACGCGGGCGCGCTCCCGCGGGTCCAGTCCCCCGGCGGTGGAGCGGAGCGCGTGCTCCTCGTCGATCAGTCCCCGGATGGTGGCCATGATGTCGTTCTCGGCGCTGTCAGTCATACCGCCATGGTCGGTTCGGGGCGGGGCCGCGGGCAAGGGCCACCACCCCCGCGTTGCCCAGAGCGGACCGGACGTTTACGCGCGGTGACGGTTCCCGCGCACGGCACGCGCGCGACTCCGGGCGGGGCGACCGGTCCCCGTTCGTCTGGGAAACTCCTACTACGACCGCGTCGGCGGTGCGGCGCGCGCCCGCGGGGGGCGCACCGGCGGAATGCGTTCCCGGCCCCCGCCGTTGGATACCACGAGGGGGTATGGTAATGGCATCTGAGCAGGAACGACACGGAAGCGGGAGCATGGCTGCGACCCACGGTTACAGTAACGACAAGCAGAGCCACATCAACCGGCTGCGCCGTATCGAGGGCCAGATCCGCGGGTTGCAGCGGATGGTCGAGGACGACCAGTACTGCATCGACATCCTGACCCAGACGTCGGCGGCCAACAAGGCACTGCGCTCCTTCGCGCTGTCCATGCTCGACGAGCACCTCAAGCACTGCGTGTCCAACGCGGTGGCCAACGGCGGCGAGGAGGCGGACGAGAAGGTCCGCGAGGCCTCAGAGGCGATCGCCCGCCTGGTCCGTTCCTGACCCCGTCGCCCCCGCGCCCACGCCCGACCGGCCGCGGCGGGGCGCCGCGGCCGGTCGGCGGGGCTCTGCGGTCCGGACTCCGGCGGGGCCCGGACGGCTCCCGGTCAGTGCACGCCGTAGCGCGCGTGCAGGTTCTCCAGCAGGCGCGCGCCCTCCCGGCGGGAGGCCTCCGCGTCCAGGTAGTCGACCGACTCGTTGGCCACGAACGAGGACGGGCGCCCGCCGTCGGCGAACCCCAGGCGCGAGGTGTCGCCGCCGGTGGCCTTGCGGATCCCCCAGTTGGCCAGGATGCGCGCCCGCGCGGTCGCGGAGGGCACCGCCATCAGGTGGTACCCGCGGGTGACGCCCAGCGCGGGCAGTCCGCTCAGCTCCAGCTGCATGACGCGCGCGAGCGCGTCGTTGCCGCTCAGGTCCACGACCAGCCCCATGTCCCGGTGCCGGAACTCCTTCATCGGGCGTCCCAGGATGGACGAGACGACGTTGTCGGCGACGGTGGCCGCCTGGCGCGTGGCGTATTGGGCGGTCGGCGGGCAGTAGTCGCTGTCCTCGTGCGAGAGGTTGGGCACCGCCGCGGCGTCGCCGACGGCGAAGACGTCGTCGAGGCCGGGGACCCGCAGGTCGGCGCCGACCTCCAGGCGCCCCTTCTGGGTGGGCTTGTCCAGGGTCGCCATGAGCGGGCTGGGTGAGACGCCCGCCGTCCAGATGAGGGTGCGGCAGGGCAGGGCGCGGCCGTCGGTGAGCACCACCTTGTCGTCGGTCACCTCGCGCACGCTCACCTTGAGCTTGACCTCGACGCCGATGGAGCGCAGCAGGTCGAGCGCCTTGCGGCCGAGGCGGTCGCCGAGTTCGGGCAGCACCTTGGGCGCGATGTCCACCAGGTGCCAGCGGATCACCGAGCGCAGGTCCGGGTAGCGCTTGGCCGCCTCCTGGCACAGGCGCATGAGCGAGGCCGCGGTCTCGACGCCGGTGTAGCCGCCGCCGACGACGACGAAGCGGCAGCGCTCCTCGCGCTCGGCCGGGTCGCGGCTGTCGTTGGCCAGCTCCAGCTGGGCCAGGACGTGGTCGCGCAGGAGCACCGCCTCGGCCAGCGTCTTGGCGCCGTAGGCGTGCTCGGCCAGACCGGGGATGTCGAAGGCGCGGGTGACCCCGCCGGGCGCCAGGACCAGGCGGTCGTAGCGGACCGGGGCGAGTTCGCCGGTGGGGCGCCGTACGACGACCACGCGGTCTCCCGGGTCCACGCCGACGGCGTGTCCGGGGACGAACCGGGTCTGCCGGGTCAGCCGGTGCACCGACATGGCGACCGACTGCGGTGTGAGCAGTCCGGAGGCCACCTGCGGCAGCAGGGGGCTGTAGAGCATGTAGTCGTGCGGCGCGACGAGGGCGATGTCCGCCGCCCCCGCCGGGATGCGGCGTTCGAGGTGGCGCAGGGTGTGGAGACCACCGAAACCCGCGCCGACCACCACGATACGAGGCCGAGACATAGACAGCGCTCCTTCTGACGTGTCGTGGGGCGGGACGGCTGAGTGCGTCCGTTGGGCCGTTGGACGCAGCACTACCCACAAGGCCGCGGCCAATGTATGGCCGGGTCGGCGGATCCGGGAGCCGCCACCCGTGACCTGTCGGGGACTTTGCCCGCCGTTGGCGGCCCCTGGGGAGGACGGGGCGACTCCCCTGGCCGGTCCGAAACACCCGCGCGGGGGGAGTTCGTGATTTTCGTGACTTTATGTAACAAGATAATCACGTCATGCATTGACACCCGACACGAAGGGAGTCGTGAGCGCGTATGCGTGCGTTCACCAGGATCACCGCCGCGACGGTGCTGGCCGCCGGACTGACCGTTGCCGGGACGGGGGCCGCCGTGGCCGCCACCGCGGACCAGGACGACTCGCGCCCCGGAGGGGTGCTCGGTTTCCTCTTCGACGGCGTCTTCGGGGAGGACTCCAAGCCGCCGGTGGTCAACGAGGACCCGGAGACCCCCGCCGAGGAGGCCCCTGAGGCTCCGGCCGAGGAGGCCCCCGCCCAGGAGGCACCCACGGCTCCGGCGGAGCAGAGCCCGAACACGGGCGGCGCCACGGGCGGCGTGTAGGGCGCGGACGTGGTGCCGGGGCGGGCCGCGGGCCCGCCCCGGACCCCGTCAGAGCCCGAGCCGGATCCGGACGACCCCGGTACCGCCCAGGTCCAGCCACACGCTGTCGGGGGTGCGCACCAGCCGCAGGACCAGGGTCCGGCACCGCGGGCAGCTCGCCACCAGGCCGGGCCCGTCCGTCGTCACGTACAGCTCGGCGAAGGTCCCGCACGCCCCGCACACCGAGCAGCGGCGCTCGGCCGAGGTCAGGTCCACGGACATGATCTCCGACAGCGGTCCGGCCAGCACGTTGGCGTCCATGTGCTCCGGTTCCCTCATCCGCCACCTCCACCCGAGCCGAAACGCTCGGTACGCACCCGCCGGGGGTCGTGCCCCAGCGCCACCAGGGCGTCGGCCACCGTCTCCACGAAGCCGGTGGGCCCGCACACGAAGCACACCGGCGCGAACTCGGCGGGGAAGCCGTGGGTGTTGAGTTCGGCCACGCCCAACCGTCCCGGTCCCCGGACCGCGCCCTCGGGCGCGCGGCGCGTGTAGGCCAGGAACACGTCGACCCCTCCGTCGCCCGGCCGGTGCGCACCCAGCTCCCCCCGGTAGTACCGGTCCTCGGGGGTGCGCAGTGAGTACAGCACCCGGAACAGGGCCCGGCCGCCCGTCCGGCGCCGCTCGCGCACCATCGCCATCAGCGGGACCACGCCCGAGCCTCCGCCCACCAGGACCACCGGGTCGGACGACGCGGCGTCCCACACGAACCAGCCGCCCAGCGGACCGCGGACCTCCACCCGGTCGCCCGGCGCGAACACGTCCACCAGGCAGGGGGAGACCTCCCCGCCCTCCACCCGCTGCACGGTCAGCTCGACGCGCTCGCCGTCCGCGGCCGAGGCGATCGAGTAGCCGCGCTGGGCGGTGTAGCCGTCCTCGGCGGTCAGGCGCACGTCCACGTGCTGGCCCGGCCGGTGCCCGGGCCACCCCGGCACCTCCAGGACCAGGGTCCTGGCGCTCGCGGTCTCCCACCGGTCGGCCACCAGTTCGGCGGGCCGCCAGGCCGCCATCAGTCGCCCTGGTAGCGCTGTTCGCGCCACGGATCGCCGTAGTCGTGGTACCCGGCCTGCTCCCAGAACCCGGGCTCGTCCTCGTCGAGCAGCCGCAGCCCGCGCACCCACTTGGCCGACTTCCAGAAGTACAGGTGCGGGACCAGCAGCCGGGCGGGTCCGCCGTGTTCGGGGGCCAGCGGTTCCCCGCCGAAGCTGTGCACCACCCAGGCCCGGCCGTCGGTGAGGTCCTGGAGCGGCAGGTTGGCGGTGTAGCCGCCGTGGCTGACCGCCAGGGCGTACTCGGCCGCGGTCTCCACGTCCTCCAGGAGGGTGTCCACGCTCACGCCCGCCCAGTCGGTGTCCAGCTTGGACCAGCGGGTGACGCAGTGGATGTCCACGCGGGGCCGCTCCTGGGGCAGGTCCAGGAACTCGTCCCACGTCCAGGAGTGCGTGCCGCCCGCCTCGTCGGCGATCGCGAAGGTCCATTCGGCCGTGTCCACGTGCGGTGTGGGTCCGGCCGACAGGACGGGGAAGTCGTGGGTCTCGTACTGCCCCGGGGGCACACGCGAGGGGTCGCCTCCCCTGCGCCCCTGGAAACCCCTGCTCACCACGTTCATGGCGCTCCTCCTCTCCGGTGCCTGGCGCCCTGTCTACCCGGCGGCGGGTCAGCGCAGGGCATGACCGGCGCCAAATCCCGGGATGGGCCGTCAGGGGCACGGCGGGCGGGGGCGCCCGGTACCGGAAGAGCGCTGGGGGACCGCGGCCGGAACCGGCTCGGGGCGAACGCTCAGTCGGGCTCGGCGGCGGGGACCGTCAGGGCGGCCCGGCCCATCTCCAGCAGCAGCCGCGCCATGTGCCGCCGCGACAGCTCGCCCCGGCTGTGCGGGGTGGAGTTGAGCAGCCCGAACACGGCGTGCACGGCGGCGCGCAGGACGGTGGCCGAGGCGTCGGGGCGCAGCTCGCCGAGCACCCCCACCCACTGCTCGACGTAGCCGCGCTGGAGGCGGCGCACCCTGCGCCGGTCGGCGTCGGTGAGGTTGCCCAGCTCCCGGTCGTGCACCGTGATCAGGTCGGGCTCGTCCAGGGCGAAGGCGATGTGCCCGCGCAGCAGGGCCTCCAGCGCCTCCTCGGCGCCCGACGCCCGCGCCACCAGCTCGCCGCCCTGGCGCGCCAGGCGTTCGCTGATGTCCACCAGCACCGCGCCGAGCAGCGCCTGCTTGCCGCGGAAGTGGCGGTACAGGGCGGGCCCTGTCGTGCCGACGGCGCGGCCGAGGTCGTCGATGGACACCCCCCGGTAGCCGTGCTCGGCGAAGAGCCGCGCCGCCGCGCCCAGGAGCGCCGTGCGCCGCTCACCCGCGGGTCTGGCCCCCATCCGGTCTCCTCCCCTCCCCCGGTGTCGCGCCGGGCCCTGGACACCCATGTTAGTAGTCACTAACATCCCAGATGTTAGTGAGCATTAACACCCCTCCACGAGAGGACACCATGAGCAGGGCACCTGTGCTCGGCACGGCGGTGGACACCGCCGGGCCCGCGTTCGCCGCCAACGACGCGGCGAACCGCGCCCTCGCCCTGGAGCTGCGCGAGCGGATCGCCACCGCGGCCCTGGGCGGCCCGGAGAGGACCCGGACACGGCACGTCGAGCGGGGCAAACTCCTGCCGCGCGACCGCGTGGACCTCCTCCTGGACCCCGGCTCCCCCTTCCTGGAGATCGCTCCCCTGGCCGCGTACGGGCTCTACGGCGCGGACGGACAGGACGCCCCCGGCGCCGGGATGATCGCGGGCGTGGGCCGGGTCATGGGCCGCCCGACGGTCGTGGTCGCCAACGACGCCACGGTCAAGGGCGGCAGCTACTACCCCATGACCGTCAAGAAGCACCTGCGCGCCCAGGAGGTGGCGCTGCACAACCGGCTTCCGTGCGTCTACCTCGCCGACTCCGGGGGCGCGTTCCTGCCCATGCAGGACGACGTCTTCCCCGACCGCGAGCACTTCGGCCGGATCTTCTACAACCAGGCCACGATGTCGCGGATGGGCATCCCGCAGATCGCCGCGGTGCTGGGCTCGTGCACGGCGGGCGGCGCCTACGTCCCGGCGATGAGCGACGAGGCGGTCATCGTGCGCGAGCAGGGCACGATCTTCCTGGGCGGCCCGCCGCTGGTCAAGGCGGCCACCGGCGAGGTCGTCACCGCCGAGGAGCTGGGCGGCGGCGACCTGCACTCGCGGGTTTCGGGGGTCACCGACCACCTGGCCGACGACGACGCGCACGCCCTCACCCTCGTCCGGCGCATCGCCGACACCCTCGGCCCGCCCGGACCGCCCGCGTGGGAGGTGCGCGAGCCCCGTCCCCCGGCGCTGGACCCCGGGGAGCTGTACGGGGTGGTGCCCGCCGACACCCGCACCCCCTACGACGTGCGCGAGGTCATCGGCCGGATCGTGGACGGCAGCGAGTTCACCGAGTTCAAGGCCGAGTACGGCACGACCCTGGTCACCGGGTTCGCGCACCTGCACGGCCACCCGGTCGGGATCGTCGCCAACAACGGCATCCTGTTCGCCGAGTCCGCGCTCAAGGGCGCCCACTTCATCGAGCTGTGCGACCGGCGCGGCGTGCCGCTGGTCTTCCTCCAGAACATCTCCGGGTTCATGGTCGGACGGGACTACGAGGCGGGCGGCATCGCCAAGCACGGGGCGAAGATGGTCACCGCCGTGGCCTGCGCCCGCGTCCCCAAGTTCACCGTGGTCGTGGGCGGGTCCTTCGGCGCGGGCAACTACAGCATGTGCGGGCGGGCCTACTCGCCCCGGTTCCTGTGGATGTGGCCCAACGCGCGCATCTCGGTGATGGGCGGGGAACAGGCCGCCTCGGTGCTCTCCACCGTCCGCCGCGACCAGATGGCCGCGCACGGGCAGGAGTGGTCCGCCGAGGACGAGGAGGCCTTCAAGGCGCCCGTGCGCGACCAGTACGAGGAGCAGGGCAGCCCCTACTACTCCACCGCGCGGTTGTGGGACGACGGCGTCATCGACCCCGCCGACACCCGCGACGTGCTCGCCATGGCCCTGTCCGCCGCCCGCCACGCCCCGCTGGAGCCGGTGGGCTACGGCGTCTTCCGGATGTGAGGAACCCTTGACCACAACGCCACGCACGAACCCGGGCGTCCGCGGGCCCGCGCGCATCATGGTCGCCAACCGGGGCGAGATCGCGCTGCGCGTCATGCGCACCCTGCGCCGCATGGGCATCAGCCCGGCCACCGTGTACACCGACGCCGACGCGAACGCCCCGCACACCCTCGCCGCCGACCTGGCGCTGCGGGTGGAGCACTACCTGGACGCCGAGGCGATCGTCGCCCTGGCCCTGGACTGCGGCGCCACCGGCGTGCACCCCGGCTACGGCTTCCTGTCCGAGAACGCCGGCTTCGCGCGCGCCTGCACCGACGCCGGACTGGTCTTCGTGGGCCCCCCGGCCTCCGCGATCGAGGCCATGGGCGACAAGATCCGCGCGAAGGACACCGTGGCCGCCGCGGGCGTGCCCGTCCTGGGCGGGTTCACCGAGAAGCCCGGGCGGCCCCTGGGCGACGACGAACTCCTGCGCGCGGCCGAGGAGACCGGCTACCCGCTGCTCATCAAGCCCTCCGCCGGGGGCGGTGGCAAGGGCATGCGGTCCGTGCACTCCCCCGACGACCTGGTGGCCGCTGCCGCCGCCGCCCGGCGCGAGGCCCTGGCCTCCTTCGGCGACTCCACCCTGCTGGTGGAGCGGCTGGTGGAGCGGCCCCGCCACATCGAGGTGCAGGTCATGGCCGACGCCCACGGCAACGTCCTGCACCTGGGCGAGCGCGAGTGCAGCCTCCAGCGCCGCCACCAGAAGGTGGTGGAGGAGGCGCCCTCCCCGCTGCTCACCGACGCCCAGCGCGCCACCATGGGCGAGGCCGCCGTGGCCGCCGCCCGCTCGTGCGGGTACGTGGGCGCGGGCACGGTGGAGTTCATCGCCGAGGCGGGGCGGGACGGCGACCTGTCGTTCTCGTTCCTGGAGATGAACACCCGCTTGCAGGTCGAGCACCCGGTCACCGAGGAGGTCGTCGCGGTGCGCGGCGAGCGCGGCGTGGACCTGGTGGAACTCCAGGTGCGGGTGGCCTACGGGGAGGAGCTGCCCTTCGCCCAGTCCGACGTGTCCTGGGTCGGGCACGCCGTGGAGTCGCGGATCTACGCCGAGGACGCCGACCGCGGGTTCCTGCCCACCGGCGGGCCGGTCCTGTCCCTCACCGAACCCCGGGGGCACGAGGTCCGGGTGGACTCGGGCATCGCCGAGGGAGGGCGGATCACCTCGGACTTCGACCCGATGCTCGCCAAGGTGATCACCTGGGGCGCGGACCGCGCCGAGGCCCTGAACAGGATGGACTCCGCGCTGGCCTCCTACCAGCTGTTGGGCTGCGTGACCAACACCGCCTACCTGCGCCGGCTGCTGCGCCACCCGCGTGTGGTCGCCGGGGACCTGAGCACCGACCTCATCGCCTCCGACCCGCCCGCACCGGCTCCCGAACGGACGCTCGACGAGGTGTACGCGGCCGCGGCCCTGGACCACCAGCTCGACCTGGAGACGGAGCCGGGCGCCGACCGCTTCGCCGTACCGGACGGCTGGCGGATGGGCGGCCCCGCCTGGACCCCGTGGCGGCTGCGGCTCTCCGGGCGCGAGGCCGTCGCGGTCCGGGTGCGCCGCGACGGGGAGCCCGGACGCTACCTGGTGAGCGTGGCGGAGGGGGAACCCGTCGCGTTCGGGGCCCGGCGCTCCGCCGACGGCACCCGGCTCACCGTCACCGACGGCTACGCCACCCGCACCTACGCGCGCGCCGACGACCCCGGCACCGCGCACCGCTGGCTGGGCTCGGGCGGCGCCGCCTGGAGCCTGCACGAGGAGCCCGTCGCGGCCGCGCTGCGCGAGGACGACGCCGCCGCCGACGGGACCGTGCGCAGCCCCATGCCCGGCACGGTGCTCTCCGTCGCCGTGCGGGTGGGGCAGACGGTGAGCGCGGGGACCCCGCTCGCCGTCGTGGAGGCCATGAAGATGGAGCACTCCGTCACCTCACCCGTCGACGGGACCGTCGCGGCCGTGGCGGTGCGCCCCGGCGCGTCCGTGCCCATGGACGCCGTCCTGGTCACCGTCGAACCCGTTCCGAACGCGTCCGCCGACACCCCGTCGGACGCGCCCTCCCCCGCCACCAGCGAGGAGTCGCACGCATGAACCGTCATCAGCTCTCGACCGAGCACGCCGACCTGCGGGCCGCCGTGGAGGAGTTCGCCCGCGGAGAGGTCGCCCCGGTCATCGGGGACTACTACGAGCGGGAGGCCTTCCCGTACGAGATCGTCGCCAAGATGGGCCGGATGGGCCTGTTCGGGCTGCCCTTCCCCGAGGAGCATGGGGGCATGGGCGGCGACTACTTCGCCCTGTGCCTGGCCCTGGAGGAGCTGGCCCGGGTGGACTCCTCGGTGGCGATCACCCTGGAGGCCGGGGTCTCGCTGGGCGCGATGCCGATCTTCCGGTTCGGCACCGAGGACCAGAAGAAGGCGTACCTGCCGCGGTTGACCTCGGGTGAGGCGCTGGGCGCGTTCGGGCTCACCGAGCCCGACGGCGGGTCCGACGCGGGCGCCACCAGGACCACGGCCCGCCTGGAGGACGGCCAGTGGGTGATCAACGGGACCAAGTCCTTCATCACCAACTCGGGCACCGACATCACCGCGCTGGTGACCGTCACCGCCGTGACCGGGCGCCGGGAGGACGGGCGGCCGGAGATCTCCTCGATCCTGGTGCCCGCGGGCACGCCGGGCTTCTCCGTGGGCCAGAAGTACTCCAAGGTGGGGTGGAACGCCTCCGACACCAACGAGCTGGTCTTCGAGGACTGCCGGGTGCCCGAGGCGAACCTGGTCGGTGAGCGCGGGCGCGGGTACGCCCAGTTCCTGCGGATCCTGGACGAGGGCCGCATCGCCATCGCGGCGCTGTCGGTGGGCCTGGCGCAGGGCTGCGTGGACGAGAGCGTGCGCTACGCCCACGAGCGGCACGCCTTCGGCAGCGCGATCGGCAGCTACCAGGCGATCCAGTTCAAGATCGCGGAGATGGAGGCGCGTGCGCACACCGCGCGGCTGGCCTACTACGACGCGGCCTCGCGCATGCTGGCGGGCGAGCCCTTCAAGAAGGAGGCGGCGGTCGCCAAACTGGTGGCCTCCAACGCGGCCATGGACAACGCGCGGGACGCCACGCAGGTGTTCGGCGGGTACGGGTTCATGAACGACTACCCCGTGGGCCGCTTCTACCGGGACGCCAAGATCCTGGAGGTGGGCGAGGGCACCAGCGAGGTGCAGAAGATGCTCATCGCCCGCGAGCTGGGCCTGCCCGCCTAGGCGGTCCCCGGAAGCGCCGCTGCCGCGATCGGCCCGCGAGGGGCGGTTGCGGCACGGACGGGGCGAACGGTGGCCGGTTCCGGACAGTCCTCACCCTCCGTGTCCTCCGCATGACCGCGCACCGTCGGGGCCGCGGAGGCGGGAAGGGCCGCGTGGCAGGCGAAGGAGGGTTCCCGAGCCGCGCTGAGGACGGCGTTCGCGCAGGTGGTGACCGGACGGGGACGCGCGGTGACGGTGGCGCCGCGTCCGTTCCGGGTAGACCGTGGGCGGACACCGCGAGGCCGCGAACCCCCAGCGTCACCGCGGAACAACAACAAGGGGTGACAAGCACCCGAAATCAACACAGAATGGACCCGTACGGCCAGCGCGGGTCCCCGACTTTCCCGACCCGGCCCGCTCAGGACGGGTTCTTCGCGGCCCACGGCCACCTCACATCCCCCAGCCGGAGGAGACATGGAAGGCGCCCTGTCTGTGATCGCGCTGGTCGCCGTCGTCATGTCGGCCGGCACGATCGCGGTCGCCGCGCACTTCCGCAAGGAACGCTCCACCGAGCTGCGCCGATGGGCGCGTGAACGCGGGTGGACCTACACCGAACAGCTCCCCAGTCCGTTGGGGGACGCCGTGCTCCCCCGTGCCGCCCTCGGGCCGCACCCGCGCGCACAGCACGTGCTCACCGGCCGCCGGGGCCAGCACCTGGTCGTCGCCTTCGAGCAGACCCACACGGCGGGCAGGGGCACGGAGCGGGTCCGCCGCGTCCACCGCGTGGTGGCCGTGCGCACCCCCGGACCCAACGCCGAACTACAGATACTGCGCAGGTGGGACCCGGACGCCTCCGACGACGACTTCGCCGGCGCCTTCCACGCGACGGGCAACGATCCCGCGTTCACCGGGGCCGTGCTCGACAACGTGGTCACCAAGTGGCTGCTGACCGATCCCAGGTCCCGGTCCCTTCCCGTACGCTTCAGCGGGGACTACGTCCTCACGTGGGCGGCCATGCGGCTGGATCCCGACCGGGCCGTGACCGCCGCCGACTACCTGATCGCCCTCGTGGAGCGGGTCCCCGCCGAGGCCTGGAAACGGCGCGCCCCCGGCCGCTGAGCGGCCTCACGCGCACGTCCGGGCACCCGGACCCGCCCGTGAGGCGGATAAAATTCGCCTTGCCCCCGTAGCAACAAGGAGTACCGCCCTCATGAGTGACCCCAACGCGACGCACCGCATCTCGCGCGCGGACCTGTTCCGCGACGACGAGGAGGAGACGACCGCCCCGGACCCCAACGCGACCGCGCGCATCTCCCGTGCGGACCTGTTCCGCGACGAGGAGGAGTTCCAGGCGCCCGGCGAGCGGCGCTGACCCGAGACGGCGGAGCGCCCACCCGGTCACCCCGGATGGGCGCTCCTCTCGCGTGCGTTTCGGGCGTCAGCGGCGCTCGCGGACGGCGGCGACGATCTCGGCCACCGCCTCGTCCAGCGGCACGCCGTTGTTCTGCGAGCCGTCCCGGTAGCGGAAGGACACCGCGTTCTTGCTGACGTCCTCGTCACCGGCCAGCAGCATGAAGGGCACCTTCTGCTTCTGGGCGTTGCGGATCTTCTTCTGCATGCGGTCGTCGCTGGCGTCCACCTCGACGCGGATGCCCTCCGCGCGCAGCCTGGCGGCGAGCTCGCGCAGGTAGGGCACGTGCTCGTCGGCGATGGGGATGCCGACCGCCTGCACCGGCGCCAGCCAGGCCGGGAACGCGCCCGCGTAGTGCTCCAGCAGGACGGCGAAGAAGCGCTCGATGGAGCCGAACAGGGCGCGGTGGATCATCACCGGGCGCTGGCGCGAGCCGTCGGCCGCGGTGTACTCCAGGTCGAACAGCTCGGGCAGGTTGAAGTCCAGCTGGATGGTGGACATCTGCCAGGTGCGGCCGATGGCGTCCTTGGCCTGCACCGAGATCTTGGGGCCGTAGAAGGCGGCGCCGCCCGGGTCCATGACCAGTTCCAGGCCCTGCTTCTGCGCGGCCTCGCGCAGGGTCTCGGTGGCCTCCTCCCAGACCTCGTCGCCGCCGACGTACTTCTCCGGGTCCTTGGTGGACAGCTCCAGGTAGAAGTCGTCCAGGCCGTAGTCGCGCAGCAGTTCGAGCACGAAGGTCAGCAGCGAGTCGAGCTCGTCCGCCATCTGCTCCTTGGTGCAGTAGATGTGCGCGTCGTCCTGGGTGAAGCCGCGGGCGCGGGTCAGGCCGTGCACCACGCCCGACTTCTCGTACCGGTACACGGTGCCGAACTCGAACAGGCGCAGCGGCAGCTCACGGTAGGAGCGCCCGCGCGCGTCGAAGATCAGGTTGTGCATCGGGCAGTTCATCGGCTTGAGGTAGTAGTCCTGGCCGCCGTCGAGCTGCATGGGGGGGTACATCCCGTCCGCGTACCAGCTCAGGTGCTGGGACTTCTCGAACAGGGTGCTCTTGGTGGCGTGCGGGGTGTAGACGAACTCGTACCCGCTCTCCTCGTGCCGCCGCCGCGAGTAGTCCTCCATGACCCGGCGGATGGTGCCGCCCTTGGGGTGGAAGACCGCCAGGCCCGAGCCGATCTCGTCCGGGATGGAGAACAGGTCCAGCTCGGAGCCGAGCTTGCGGTGGTCGCGCTTCTCGGCCTCCTCCAGGAAGGTCAGGTGGTCCTTGAGGGCCTCCTTGCTCTCCCAGGCGGTGCCGTAGACGCGCTGCAGCTGCGGGTTGGTCTCCTTGCCGCGCCAGTAGGCGGCGGCGGTGCGCATGAGCTTGAACGCCGGGATGACGCGGGTGGTGGGCAGGTGCGGCCCGCGGCACAGGTCCTTCCAGCACAGCTCGCCGGTGCGCGGGTGGACGTTGTCGTAGATGGTGAGCTCACCGGCGCCCACCTCCACACCGGCGCCCTCGGCGGCCTCGGTGGCGCCGCCCTTGAGCCCGATCAGCTCCAGCTTGTAGGGCTCGGTGGCCAGTTCGGCGCGGGCCTCCTCGTCCGAGACGACGCGGCGGTCGAAGCGCTGCCCCTGCTTGACGATCTGCTGCATCTTCTTCTCGATGCTCTTCAGGTCGGCGGGGGTGAAGGGCTCGGCGACGTCGAAGTCGTAGTAGAAGCCGTTCTCCACGGGCGGGCCGATGCCCAGCTTGGCCTCGGGGAAGAGCTCCTGGACGGCCTGGGCCAGCACGTGCGCGGTGGAGTGGCGCAGGATCGCCCGCCCCTCCTCGGAGTCGATGGCGATCGGCTCGACGGTGTCGCCCTCGTGCAGTTCCCGGGCGAGGTCGCGCGGCTCGCCGTTGACCAGCGCCGCGATGACGGTCCTGCCGTCGGCCTCCAGAGCCTGGCCCGCCGTAGTGTTCGCCGCCACCGCACGCGGGGTTCCGGCGAGGGTGATGTGCAGCTCAGGCGCGGCGGACACGGTGACTCCTAGGAAGACGTGGATGATGTCGAACGCGGACCGGCCGCTGTGCGCGGCCGGGCGTGTACTCCCTCCCGATGCTAGCGGCTTCGGGGCGGGGCCGCCCCGGTTGTCCACAGGCCGCGCGACCACGCTGGCGGCGCGGCGGACGTGGTGGGACGGTGGGGTTCCGGTGCCGCGGACCCGGGGACCGACCGGGGATTCGGTCAGGGATTCGGACTCTTCAGGGCGTACCCGCGTGAACCGCCCGTAGGCGGGGCAGGGAACCAGACAGGGGCTGATCTGTCATGGAACGTCACCTTTCGTGGGGCTGTCCACACCCTTACGAAAGGCCATTGATCCCACTGTCAGGATCGGTGAGAATCAACAGATGCCCTGGCCATCGCCCCCAGTCGACCCGAATGCATCCACTCGCTTCGACCGAATACTGTGAGCGCATGTCACCGAGCCCCACCAACGACCAGCCGGCCCCGGAGACATCCCCCACCCGCCGCACCCGCGCGCGCAGGTGGCGGCGGATGCGAGCGCGGCTGCGCCTCTTCCGCAGGCGCATGCACACGCACCCCGCGCTGCGCCTGCCCTGGAGCGTGCTCGTGGGGACCGTCGGCGTCGTCGTGATCCTGGCCGGGTTGGTCATGATGGTCGTTCCGGGCCCGGGCCTGGCCTCGGTCATCCTGGGGCTGGTCATCCTCAGCACCGAGTTCCGGTGGGCGCAGAAGGTGGTGCGGCCCGCCCAGGTGTGGTTCCACCGCGCCGAGCGGTACGGGATGCGCCTGAAGGAGGAGTTCTTCCGGCGCCTGCGCGAGCGCAGGGCGGTGCGGCGCGGGCACCCGCTGCCGGACACCCCGTCCGACTAGGCCCCCGGAGTCGGCCGGACCCCGGTGGGCGGTGGCGGCGCACCGGCGCTGGACGCGAGGGGCGGCCCCCGCCGACCACGGCCGCGGACCGCCGGAGCGCCCGCGCGAACGGGACGGGACCCCGCACGAACGAGACAGCGCCCCGTACGAACGGAAAACGGCCCCACCGGGGTACCTACCCCCGAGTGGGACCGTCTCAGAGCCGTGTGGGCGATACTGGACTCGAACCAGTGACCTCGTCGGTGTGAACGACGCGCTCTAGCCAACTGAGCTAATCGCCCTGAGCTTCCTGCCTGCCCGCCCTGTCGGCCGGACAAGTAAGACTCTAGCGCACGTTCGGGGGTGCTCGACGCACACGGAAGCCCTCGGCGGACCCCGTTCCATGTGATGGAGGTCACTTTAACCTTTCGAGGGGTTCGCGGGAGTGTCCGCACCCACCCCCGATCCCCGCAGTGATAAGGAGTTCCCGCCCCCGTGGACCCGACGAACACCACCCCTTCATTACCTCCGCGTGACGTGGGACACCCAACATTGGGAAATCTTTGGTTTGTCCTGGTCATTACAGTGACGAAGGATCGTGGCGCCGCACCGCGGCACGCCGGGCCCGTCGCACGGGCGGCGAGACCTCCGGTCCCACCCACCAAGAAAGCCTCCGTACTCACGTCATGTTCCGCGGGAAGCCGCGTTGGAGCCCGTGAGACGGCAACCGACCCGCGCCGCAACAGCAAGGCCGGACGAGAAAAGGTTTGGCGAACATGAACAGTAGCGACACCACTGCCACCGCCGAGCTGGGCCTGCGGCTCGTGGTCCCCGAACGCACGGCGGTTCCCCTGGTCGCGCGCCTGGACTACAGCGCGGACGACCCGTACGCCATACGGGTGGCCTTCCACACCGGCGAGGACAACCCCGTCGAGTGGATCTTCGCCCGCGAGCTCCTGACCGTCGGCATCGTGCGCCCGGTCGGCGAGGGCGACGTCCGCGTGTGGCCCTCCAAGGACGACAACGGCGACCGCAGTGTGAGCATCGCGCTCTCCTCCCCCTTCGGTCAGGCCGAGTTCGACACCCAGGTCTCTCCCCTGGCCGAGTTCCTCCACCGGACCTACGAGATCGTTCCGGCGGGCCAGGAGGGCCAGTTCGTGAACCTCGACGAGGAGATCCAGCAGCACCTGCACTCCTGACGACCCGCGGGCCCCGGGGCCCTTCGCGGAGCACTCCCGACAGCTGAGGGGGCGGCGCACCACGCGCCGCCCCCTCAGCCGTGTCCGCCCCCCGGCCGCGGGGGTCAGGGGTCGATGTCGGCCGCGGAGCGCTCCGCGAACACCGACGCGGCCTTGGCGGTGACCGGCCCGGGCTCGGCCGACACCGTGCGGCCGTCCACGTGCAGGATCGCCTGCACGTCGCGCCCGGTGGAGGTCAGGAAGGCCTCCGTCACCTCGGGGAGGCGCTCCATGGGCACGTCCTCCTCCTCGCCCCCGAACCACTCCAGGACGAGTTCGCGGGTGATCCCCGCCAGCGGGCCCGCCGACAGCGGCGGGGTGACCAGCCTGCCGTCGAGCACCACGAAGACGTTGCTGCCGGTGCCCTCGCACAGGTTGCCGCTCACGTTGCGAAAGAGCGCCTCGCCGGCGCCGCGCTGCTTGGCGTAGGCCAGGGCGCGCACGTTGTCGGCGTAGGAGGTGGTCTTGAGCCCGGCCAGGGCCCCGAACTCGTTGCGCGGCCAGGGAACCGTCGCCACGTCGGCGTGCGGGGCGATCCCGGGGAAGGGCCCCAGGGCCACGATGGCGGTCTGCTCGCCCGGGGAGCGGTCCGAGCCCAGCGGCCCGGCGCCGTCGGTGACCGTGATGCGCACCCGGGCGTCGGACAGGTCCGGGTTGGCCGCCACCGCGCGGGCGACGCCGTCGGCGATCAGCTCCAGGTCGGGCTCGGCCATGCCCAGCCCCTCCGCGGAGCGGGCCAGGCGCCTGAGGTGGCGGGTGAGGGCGAAGGGGCGGCCGCCGCGGGCCCGCACCGTCTCGAAGACCCCGTCACCCACCGTGATCCCGTGGTCTACCACGGGAATGCGCGCCTCGCTCTCGTCGACGACGGTGCCGCGGCCGTACCCGGCACCCGCGATCCACACCTTCATCTGCCACCCCCACGTTCTCAAGAGCCCAGGTAGGGCCGGTGTCTGCACGATCCTCCCACCTCGTCGGCGTGTCCCGGCCCGCTCCTTCCGTAACCTCCGTACGGCGGGTTGGCAAGTCCCATGACCGGCACCGGCCGCTGGTCCAGCACCTATGCCCGTTTTGCGGAGGTATCGCGACTGGTCACACGGCTCGACGGTCTGGGCGGCCCACCCGGAATCCACCGTGGCGGCCGGACAGATAAGTTACGAATGACTATCATCTGGGCAACGCTTATGCGGGACCGGTGGCAGCCGAGTTCGGAGCTTTCCCCCAAGGCCCCCCGGCGGCGGCCCGCAGTGCGCGTGTCCCACGTCACGCACGACCACTGACAGAGCAAAGAGAGACATGACCCCACCGAGTACCGCCCGCGGAGAGCTCAGCTGGTTGCTGGACGATCTCCTCACGCGTGCCTCCGGTACGCAGCACGCCATCGTCCTGTCCACCGACGGACTCCTCATGGCCACCTCCAGCGGACTGGACCGTCCCGCCGCCGAGCACCTGTCCGCGATCGCCTCGGGGCTGCACAGCCTCGCGGGCGGGGCGAGCAAGCAGTTCGCCGCGGGCGGCATCCGCCAGAGCATCATCGAGATGGACCGCGCCTTCCTCTTCGTCGCCGCGGCCGGAGAGGGCGCCTGCATGGCGCTGATGTCGGACTCCGACAGCGACGTGGGCCTGATCGCCTACGAGATGAACAAGGTGATCGAGAGGGTCGGCCAGTACCTCTCGGCGCCTCCCCGGCCCGACATGCCCTCCTCGCCAGCCCACGTGGAGAAGTAGCTCCCGCCGCCTCGGCGGGTCGGCGGACCTGCCACGGCGGGGCACGGGTGTGCCCGGTGCGCCCGGCCGATTTCGCGCTTGGCCGGGAATCCGCTAGAGTTCTTAACGCAGCGAGGGGCGCTGACGGGGGAGGAACCCCGGAGGCAGGACTCGCCGCGCGGACGTGGCTCAGCTGGTAGAGCATCACCTTGCCAAGGTGAGGGTCGCGGGTTCGAATCCCGTCGTCCGCTCGAACGGAAACGTTCCGCGTCCCCCGGGTCGCGGAGCGGTTCCGGCTCCGGAGTCCGCTCCGGGGCGCACGCGGACGTGGCTCAGCTGGTAGAGCATCACCTTGCCAAGGTGAGGGTCGCGGGTTCGAATCCCGTCGTCCGCTCGGAGAGGCCCGCATGGGTGTCACTCGACAGCCCCCCATCGCGTTCCGGCGGAGTGGCCGAGTGGTTGAGGCAAGGGACTGCAAATCCCTGCACACGGGTTCGATTCCCGTCTCCGCCTCGCATCAAGCTTCACCTCATCCCCCGATGAGGGCGGTTAGCTCAGTTGGTTAGAGCGCTACCTTGACACGGTAGAGGTCACAGGTTCGAATCCTGTATCGCCCACTCCACTCTCGGACGACCCTGCTCGGCGGCCTTCGGCCGCCTCGCCGGGTCGTCTCGTCGTTCCTTCCGGGGGACGACCCCCAAAACCCTGACCTCCCCTCGGGCCAGAGCACACGCTCTGGCCCGAGGTGTTCTCCGGGGCGCTCCCCCGGGTCGCGGGGACACCCGGGACACCAGCTTGGTTACAGGCGCGCACGGAGGGTACACGAACACCACCCCGACCCCCCGGAGGTAACCGTGTTCGCCATCATCGCCGCCGTCCTGTTCGGACTCGCCCTGCTGCTGGAGCTGCTCGGCGAGAACATCCAGGACCTGGTCACCACCACGACCCTCGCCCTCGCCGGGCTGCTGTTCCTCGCGCTGCACGCGGGGGGCTACGGCTCGGGCTGGGGACGCAGGCGCCGCTAGGGCCGCGGGCCCGCCGCGGCTCCGGAGCCGACGGCCGCAGCGGCGCAGAGGCTATCTCAGCGAGGTGACGGTCCTGCGGACGGGACGACGGGGCTGTCCGTCCGAGAAGAACTCCGGTGACGCGGCCCGGATCCGCCCGACGTCCTCGAACACCGCCCGCAGGTGGGAGCGCAGGGCCTCCACCGCGGTCCCGGTGTCCCCGGCCTCGATCGCGTCCACGACCAGCGTGTGCTGGTCCACCAGCTCCCCGATCGGGCGCGTGTCGATCAGGCTCAGCCGCCGGGCCCGGTCCAGGTGGGCCTTGGCCGCGTTCACCGTCCGCCAGGCGCTCTCGTTGCCCGCCAGCGCCAGCAGCGAGCGGTGGAAATCCTCGTCCAGCTCGAAGAAGCGGTCGTGGTCGGCACCGCCGTCCGCCTCCCTCTGCGCGCCGAGCAGGACGCGCAGGTCGCCGACGTGGTCCGCCGAGAAGGGGGGCCGGGCCTGGGCGAGGGAGGTGCACTCCACCGCCTCCCGGATGAACTGCGCCTGCCGGACGCGCTCGGGGTCCACGAGTGAGACGAACGTGCCGACCTGGGGGTAGACCTCCACCAGCCCCTCCTCGCGCAGCAGGATGAGGCTCTCGCGCACGGGCGTCCGGCTCACGGCGAGCTCGGCGGCGAGCTCGTTCTCCGACAGGGGCGTGCCCGGCTTGAGCTCCAGGGTGATGATCGCGCGGCGGATGGTGTCCAGGGTGCGGTCCCGCGCGGACAGCAGGGGTCCCCCGGACCGGGTCTGGTCGGCCATGAGGGGAGTCTACCGGCATTGACGCCACTGGTATGGCAGTGCTTGTATGTCAGTTGCCATCATGTTCACGTACGGTTTCCCCGATACTTCTTCGCAGGTGGAAGCCCTTCACAAAGGACCGGCCGATGACCGAACAGGCACCCCCCGCGCCAGCCGGACAGGGGGAGCGCAGCACCCGGGACCTCACCAAGGCCTCCGTGTCCGGGTGGCTGGGGACCGCCATGGAGTTCATGGACTTCCAGCTCTACTCCCTGGCCGCCGCCCTGGTGTTCAACCAGATCTTCTTCCCCGACCTCAACCCCGCGGTCGGCCTGATCGCGGCGATGGGCACCTACGGTGTCGGGTACGTCGCCCGGCTCGTCGGGGCGGTCTACTTCGGCCGCATGGGCGACCGCCTCGGCCCCAAGAAGGTCCTGTTCATCACCGTCGCCCTGATGGGCGTCTCCACCACCCTGATCGGCGCCCTGCCCACCTACCAGCAGGTGGGCCTGCTCGCCCCGATCCTGCTCGTGGGCCTGCGGCTGATCCAGGGCTTCGGCGCGGGCGCCGAGATCGCGGGCGCCACCGTGATGCTGGCGGAGTACGCCCCGGCCAGGCGTCGGGGGTTCATCGCCTCCCTGGTGTGCCTGGGCACCAACTCCGGCACCCTGGGCGCCTCCGCGATCTGGGCGGTCCTGGTGTTCGCGCTCTCCGAGGAGCAGCTGCTGTCCTGGGGCTGGCGCCTCCCCTTCCTGGCGAGCTTCCTCCTGCTGCTCCTGGCGCTGTGGATCCGCCTCTCCGTCAAGGAGAGCCCGGTCTTCGAGCAGCGCGAGGACATCGTCGACGGTGTGGCGATGTCCCGGAGCGAACTGGCCGCGGCCGCGGTGAAGGAGGACAGGAGCGGACTGGAGACCGCCCTGCGCCAGCGCAAGGGCCGCGCGTTCCTGCTCGCCCTCGGCCTGCGCTTCGGCCAGGCGGGCAACTCCGGCATCGTCCAGACCTTCCTCGTCGGCTACCTCAGCGCCAACCTGATGCTCAACGACGCGGTCGGCACGTCCGCGATCGTCTACGGCTCCCTGCTCGGCTTCGTCACCGTCCCCCTGGTCGGCGTGCTCGGCGACCGCTTCGGACGCCGCCCCGTCTACCTCTTCCTGACCGTGGCGAGCATGCTGTTCGCCGTGCCCATGATGCTGATGATCGAGACCGGCGACACCGTGCTCGTGACCGTCGCGATGGTCGTCGGGCTCAACCTGTCGGTCCTGGGGCTGTTCTCCGTGGAGAGCGTCACCATGGCCGAGCTGTTCGGTGCGCGCACCCGGTTCACCCAGCTGGCCCTGGCCAAGGAGATCGGCGGCGTCCTGGCCACCGCGATCGGCCCGGTGCTGGCCGCCACGCTCACCGCCGCGACCGGCTCCTGGTGGCCGCTGTCGGCGATGATCATCGCCTACTCCCTGATCACCCTGGCCTCCGCCTACCTGTCCCCCGAGGTGCGCGGACGCGACCTGGTCCGACTGGAGGACGCCGTATGAGGGCCGTGACCGTCCACGGAGCCGAGGACCTGCGCGTCGACGAGCTCCCCGACCCCGTCCCCGGCGAGGGGGAGGTCGTCGTCGCCGTGGAGTGGGGCGGCATCTGCGGGTCCGACCTGGCCTACTGGCGCCACGGCCGCTCGGGGACGGCCGTGCTGCGCGACCCCCTCGTGCTCGGCCACGAGATCGCCGGACGCGTCGCCCGGGTGGGCCCCGGTGTGACCGGCGTCGAGGAGGGGCTGCCCGTCACCGTGCACCCGGCCGAGCTGGTCGGCGACGGGCGCATGCCGGAGCGGCTGGCCGGGCGCACCAACCTCTACCCGAGGGTGCGCTACTTCGGGTCGGCCGCGTTCTCCCCGCACACCGACGGCGGGTTCTGCGACCTCAAGAAGGTCGCGGCCCGGCAGCTGCGGCCCCTGCCCGAGGGGGTGGACACCCGCAGCGGAGCGCTGGCCGAACCGCTCGCCGTGGCCTGCCACGCCGTCAACCGCGCGTCGGGCGCCGTGGGGGGCGTCGGGGGCCGGGACGTGTTCGTCAACGGCGCGGGGCCGATCGGCTCGCTCGTCGTCGCCGCGCTCCGGCACGCGGGGGCGGCGCGGATCACCGTCGCCGACCTCGGGCGCGCCCCGCTGGAGGTGGCCCGGGCCATGGGCGCCGACGACACGCGCGACCTCTCGCGCGGGGACGCGCTGCCCGAGGACGCCGAGCTGGTCTTCGAGGCCTCCGGCGCCCCGGCCGCCCTCGGCGGCGTCCTGCGCGCGACCGCGCGCGGCGGGACCCTCGTCCAGGTGGGCAACCTCCCCGGAACGCAGGCACCGGCGGCGCTGGGCGAGCTCGTCACCAGGGAGATCACCTGGATCGGCTCCTACCGCTTCGTCGAGGAGATCGACGACGCCCTGGCCGCGATGGCCGCCGGTCTGGACGTCACCCCGCTCATGACCCACTCCTTCCCCGTCGGGGAGGCGCACGAGGCGATGCGGACGGCGGCCGATCCCGCCTCCGGCAGCAGCAAGGTCATGCTGCGCTTCGCCTGAGCCGCGCCGCGGGCGCCCCGCGCTCCCGACCGGGAGCGGGCGCCTCCCCTCCATCCCAGAAAGGGCATTCCGTGAAGATCACCGACGCGCGTGTCGTCGTGTCCTCACCCGGCCGCAACTACGTCACCCTGGTGGTCGAGACCGAGGACGGCGTCACCGGCATCGGCGACGCCACGCTCAACGGCCGCGAACTCGCGGTCGCCTCCTACCTGCGCGACCACGTGTGCCCGCTGCTCGTCGGACGCGACGCGCGGCGGATCGAGGACACCTGGCAGTACCTGTACAAGGGCGCCTACTGGCGCCGCGGCCCGGTGACGATGACCGCGATCGCCGCCGTGGACGTGGCGCTGTGGGACATCAAGGGCAAGGCCGCGGGCATGCCCCTCTACCAGCTCCTGGGCGGGGCCTCGCGCGAGGGCGTCCTGGTCTACGGGCACGCCAGCGGCACGTCGCTGGACGGGCTCTCCGAGGACTTCCAGCGCCACCTGGACCTGGGCTACCGGGCGATCCGGGTCCAGGCCGCGGTCCCCGGACTGGAGAAGACCTACGGGATCGCCCCGGCGGGCGGCCGGGTGTACGAGCCCGCCAGCGGCAACCGGCCCCAGGAGGACACCTGGGACACCCCGGCCTACCTGGACTTCGCGCCGGCCATGATCGCCCACGTCCGTGAGCAGTTCGGCTACGGAGTGCACCTGCTGCACGACGTGCACCACCGGCTCACCCCGATCGAGGCGGGCCGCCTGGGCGCGGCGCTCGAACCGTACCGGCTGTTCTGGATGGAGGACCCGACCCCGGCCGAGGACCAGTCCGCGTTCCGGATCCTGCGCCGGCACACCACCACCCCCGTGGCGGTGGGCGAGGTGTTCAACTCGATCTGGGACTGCCAGCAGCTCATCACCGAGCGGCTCATCGACTACGTCCGCGCCTCGGTGTCGCACACCGGCGGCATCACCCACCTGCGCCGCGTGTTCTCGCTCGCGGAGCTGTACGGGGTGCGCTCGGGCTCGCACGGCGCCGGCGACCTGTCGCCGGTCGCCATGGCCGCGGCGCTCCACCTGGACCTGGCCATCCCCAACTTCGGCATCCAGGAGCACATGGGCCACACCGGCCCCTACGCGGAGGTCTTCCGCACCTCCTACTCCTTCTCGGACGGGTACATGCACCCCGGAGACGCCCCGGGCCTGGGTGTGGAGTTCGACGAGGAGGCCGCGGCCCGCCACCCCTACGAACCCAGGTACCTGCCGGTCAACCGGCGGCTCGACGGAACGGTGCACGACTGGTGAGTACACATGGACTGACGGGTGGGGGCGAGCCGCTGGACGTCGTCGTCCTGGGCGAGGTCCTGCTGGAGGTGGCCACCGACGCCCCCGTCGCGCACGGGGTCCCGGCCAGGATCGGTGTCTCGGGCGACGCCCTGAACGTCGCCGCGGCGGCGTCCCGGGCCGGGGCCAGGGTCGGTCTGGCCGCCGTCCTGACCGACGACGAGCTCGGGCGGGCGATCGCCGACCGCGTCGCGGAGCTGGGTGTGTCCACCGGCATGCTGCGCTTCCGCCCCGGGCAGCAGGGCGTGTACCTGGTGCACAGCGACCCCGAGGGCGAGCGCGCCTTCTCCTACGCGCGCGCCGGGAGCGTGGGCTCGTCCCTGTCCCCCGAGGACCTGGACGAGGAGGCGGTCGGCGCGGCGGGAGCGGTCGTGGCGGGCGGCATCGCCTGCGCGGTCTCCGACAGCGCGCGCCGGGCGGTCCTGACCGCGGCGCGCCTGGCCCGCAGGTTCGTGTTCGACCCCAACCACCGGCCGCGGCTGGCCTCGCGGGAGGAGGGCGCCGCGACCCTCGCGGAGCTGGCCCGGCACGCCCATCTGGTGACCCCCTCCCACCCCGGCGAGACCTCCGCCCTGCTGGACAGCGCCACCCCGTCCGAGGCGGCCCGCCGCCTCCTGGAGGCGGGCGCCCGCAACGTCGCGGTGACCTGCGGGTCGCGCGGCGTCCACCTGGCCACGCCGCAGGAGGAGTCCTGGATCGACGCGGTCCCCGCTCCCCGGGTCCTGGACCAGACCGGCGCGGGAGACGTGTTCGTGGGTACCCTGACCGCGCGCCTGACCCTGGGCGACCCCCTCGCGGAGGCCGCGCGCCTGGCGGCCGCCGCGGCCAGTCTGAGCGTGGGCGGGCGCGGCGGAACCGGTTTCCTGCCGACCCTGGAACAGACCCGCGCGCACGCGCGGGGCGAGAAGGAGGCGACGCGATGACCCGGCTGGACCTGGCGGCGCTGCGGGCCGCGGGGCGCACCACCGCCCTGGACCGCGCCGACCTGCGCACCGGGGTGGTCCACCTCGGGATCGGCGCGTTCTACCGAGCACACGGCGCGGTCCTGACCGAGGAGGCCATGCTCGCCACGGGCGAGACCGGATGGGGCATCAGCGCCGTGACCGGGCGCTCGGCCCGGGTGTGGGAGCAGCTGGCCCCGCAGGACGGCCTGTTCACGGTCACCGAACGCGGTGAGGGCGCCCGACCCGTGCGGGTGGTCTCCTCCGTCCGCGAGACCCTGTCCGGTCCGGCCGACCCGTGGGCGGTGGCGGAGCGCATCGCCCACCCCGACACCCGGATCGTCACCCTCACGGTCACGGAGAAGGGGTACCTGGCGCACCCGGTCACGGGGCGCCTGGACACCGGCGACGCCCGGGTACGCGCCGACCTGGACGGCGGCCCGCCACTCACGCCGGTGGGGCAGATCGCGCGCGGCCTCCAGCTGCGCCAGCTCCGGGACGCCGGTCCGGTGACCGTGCTGTCCTGCGACAACCTGCCCGACAACGGCGAGCTGACGGCCGCGCTCGTCGCCGACTTCGCCGACGCCCTGCCGGGCGCGGAGGGCGAGCGGCTGCGGTCCTGGATCCAGGCGCACGCGGCCTTCCCCAACACGATGGTGGACCGGATCGTCCCGGCCACCACGGCGGCGGACCTGGACGCCGTCGAGGCGGAACTGGGCCTGCGCGACGAGGCGGCCGTGGTCGCCGAACCCTTCCACCAGTGGGTGATCCAGGACCGCTTCGCCGGTCCGCGCCCGCGGTGGGAGGCGGCCGGGGCGACGATCACCGACGACGTGCGGCCCTGGGAGGCGGCCAAGCTGCGCGTGCTCAACGCCAGCCACTCCCTGCTCGCCTACCTCGGCCTGTCCGTGGGACACGCGACGATCGCCGCGTGCGCCGCCGACGACGCCGTGGCGACGGCGGCCCACCACCTCGTCCACGAGGAGGTCCTGCCCTCGCTCACCCTGCCCGAGGGCTTGGACGGCGCGGCCTACGCCGCGTCGGTGCTGCGTCGGTTCGCCAATCCCGCGCTGGGCCACACCACCGCCAAGGTCGGGGCCGACGGCTCCCAGAAGCTCGGCCCCCGCGTCGTGCCCACGGTCCGGGACGTGCTGGCCGGGGGCGGCGAGCCGCGGTGGAGCGCCCTGGTGGTGGCGGCGTGGATGCACCACGTCGCCACGGCCGGTCCCGGGCTGGAGGACCCGCTGGCCGACTCCCTGCGCGCGCTGCTGCCCGCGGGCGGAGGGGCGCGGGAGGTGGTCGCCGCGCTGCTGCGCTCGGAGGTCTTCCCCGGGGACCTGGCGTCCCATCCGGTGTTCACCGAACTGCTGGTCCACTGGTACGGGGTCGTGTCCGCCGGGGGCGGCGCGCTGGCGGCGGAGGTCGCCTCGTGAGCGCGGGCGGCGGGGACGACGTGAGGGACACGGGCCACGGGAGCGGCCGGAGCGAGGGGGACGGCGGCATCGGAGCCGTGCTGGCGCTGTCGCCGGTCGTGCCGGTGGTGACGGTGGACTCCCCCGCGCTGGCGGTTCCCCTGGCCGAGGCGCTGCTGGCGGGCGGTGTGGGAGTCGTGGAGGTCACCCTGCGCACGCCCGGCGCCCTGGAGGCGGTTCGGGCGATCGCGGAGGACGTGCCGGACATGGTGGTGGGCGCGGGGACCGTGCTCACCCCCCGCCAGGCCGACGAGGCCGCGGAGGCCGGGGCGCGCTTCCTGGTCACGCCCGGCACCACGGACCGGATGCTGCGCCACCTGGTCGCGAGTGGGGTTCCGGCACTGCCGGGGGTGGCCACCGTCAGCGAGGTGCTGACCGCCCGCGAGGCGGGGATGTTCGCGCAGAAGCTCTTCCCCGCGTCGGTTCCGGGGACCCCGTTCCTGCGCTCGGTGGCGGGCCCGGTCCCCGACGTCGTGTTCTGCCCCACGGGCGGGATCACGGCCGCCACGGCCGCCGACTACCTGGCCCTGGACAACGTGGCGTGCGTCGGGGGGAGCTGGCTGACCCCCGGGGGCGCGGTCCGTGAGGGGGACTGGGCGCGGATCACCGGGTTGGCCGCGGAGGCCGTGCGACTGGGCGCGGGCGCTGTCGGGGACGGCAGCCCCGGCTCCGTGCCGCCTTCCGTCGGCCCGGGACCTAGGGGCGCGTGACCGGGGCCCGCCGAAGGCCCGGCTTCCCGGGGCGGACCCGCTGGGGGCGCCCGCGGACGCGTCCCCAGGGCTTGAACACCGACAGGGCCATGGCCGCGGCGACCGCGGTGGTGGAGACCAGGGGCGGGAACAGGAGCTGGGCGCCGACCGCGAAGGGCGCCTCCTCGGCGAGGGCGGTACGGGCCCGCTCCGCCAGCCCGGCGACCTCGGGTGAGAGCAGCAGGACCACGAGGGTCAGCAGCACGACGTTGGCCGCCAGCTTGAGCAGGACCCACCAGTACCGGACCAGTCCGTACCTGGTCCCCCGGCCCAGGACGATCCCGGACAGCAGGGTGAGGGCGCCGACCGCGACCAGCGGCCACGTCGCGAAGGCCGCGAGGGCGACCGCGACGGAGGCGTCGTCGCCGCCGAGCAGCGCGGTGACCACGAGGACGCCCAGGACGAGGTCGAGCCCGAGCCAGCTTCCGGCCGCGGCGATGTGGGTCAGCAGGACGGTCTTGCGGGTGCGGGCGCCCAGGCGCCGTCGGGGGGTCGTCACGGTGTCCATGCGGCCAGTATCCGAGCGCGGGCCCGAGACGGCGTACAGCCCGGAACGTATTCCGGTGTACGCGGGCGCGCGGCCCCTGACAGGGGTCGCGGTCGGCTCCGGCGCACGGGCCCGCGCTGACCCCCGGCCGGGCGAGCCGTGCCCCCGCCGGAGCCGCCGTCTGGTAAGCCGGACGGTGTGAACAGTACGAGAGAGTCCGAAAGACAGGGCGAGGGCGGGCGGAGGCCCTCGGCGGGGGAGAGGATCGGCCAGTGGCTGTGGCCGCTGGCGGCCGTGGTGGTCGTGGCCGTGGGCATGGTCCTCGGCTACGCGTTCTTCAGCTGAGCCGGGCGCGGCGCCGCGGACCCGGGCGGCCTCAGGCTCCGCCCGGGGAGGTGCCCGGCAGGCGGGTGGCCACCCACTGGTCGTCGGAGTCGCGGCGCATCTCCAGGGGCCCGTGGTCCTCGCCGGGGTAGACCAGGGCGACCGTGGCGATGGGGACCTCCCCCTCCAGGTCGGTGCCCATGGTGACCTCGCCGACCTCGATGCCCTCACCGCCCTGGAGCGCCTCGGCGTAGAGGGGGAAGGCCGCCGGGCAGTCCTCGGCCCCGTGCTCGTCGGCCACCACCGTGCGCGCGGCCTCGTCCATCAGCGCGCAGCCCGCCTCGCCGTCAGCGGCCATGAGGGAGGCGATGAAGCCCTGCGCGGCGCGGCGCACGTGGGTCTCGGCGTCCGGGTCCACCGCGGCCGCGCTCTCCTCGGCCTGCCCCGCGGCCTCCTCCGGGGCCTCCTCGCCGGAGCAGGCCGTGGCGGCGAGGAGCAGGGCCAGCAGCGGGGCGGACAGCGGAAGTCGTCTCATGGCGGGCGCCTTTCGAGGGGGCGGGGGCGTCGCACCATTGTTACCGTATCGGCCCGCTGCGTGACCAGCGGTGTCCGCGCGCCCCAGGTAGCCCCGGGGCCGTCCGGTCGGAAGGGCTCCCGAGCATCGTCAGAAGCCCGCGCTGCGGCGGACCCGGGGGTTGTCGGTGGGGCAGGGCTTCCGACCATCACCACGAGCCCGACCCGTGACGGGTCCGGGGGTTGTCGGCGGAGCCGGGCTTCTGGTGATATGGGAACGCGGTCCCCTCCCGACGGAACCGCTCCGGAGTTCCTGGCGCACAGAGCACGCGCGGGCGTGCCACGGGCGGTTCCGCCGTGCGTCCGCGCCGGAGGTGACATGTCCTACCCCCTGCGGGAGAGCCGTCCGACGGACCCGTTCGCCCGTATCCCCCCGGAGTTGGGCGCCCGGCTGCGCCCGCTGGTGCCGTCGCTGGCGGAGGAGGCCCTGGAGGGCATCCGGCGCCGGGCGGAGTTCCACGCCGCGCCCCTGGAGCCCGCCGACGCCGAGGGTCTGCGGCGGACGGTGGAAGCCGGTCTGCGCGCCTTCCTGGACCGGGTGGAGGGCGACCGCTCCCCCGGGCACGTGGACGCGCTGGCCGCCGAGTTCCGGGCCTTCGGCGCGGGCGAGGCCCGGCACGGGCGCACCCTGGAGTGCCTGCACACGGGGATGCGCACGGCGGCGGCCGTGGCCTGGCGGCGGTTGGCCCACGCTGACGCGCTCACCCGCGACCACATGGCGGTGCTGGGAGAGGCGATCTTCGCGTTCCAGGAGGAGGTCTCGACCGCCGCGGCCGAGGGCCACGCGCGGGTGCGCGGCGCCGGGGTGGACGCGCTGCGCAGGCGCCGGGCGCGGTTGCTGGAGGTGCTGTTGGCCGAGACGGGTACGCGGCGGGAGGAGCAGGCGGTGCCCGCGCTGGCCCGGGCCGCCCGGTGGCGGCTGCCCGGGCGGGTGGCGGTGGCGCTGCTGTACCGGGGTACGGACGGCGCGGCGGCGGCCCCGGCGGGGGCGGCCCCGATCGGCCCGTCGACGGTGGCCCAGGCGGTCGTGGGCGGCCCGTCGGCGGACGCGCTGTCCGCCTCGGCGGGGGCGTTCTCGCATCTCAGCGCGTTGCCGTCGGACGTGCTCGTGGGCCTGGACCGCGTGGAGCCGTGCGCGGTGGTACCCGATCCCGAGGGGCCGGGGCGGCTGCGGTCGCTGGAACGCTCGCTGCGCGGTTCCTGTGCGGTGCTGGGCCCGAGCGTGCCCCTGGACCGGGCGCCGCTGTCGCTGGCCCGGGCCCGGGACCTCGCGGAACTCGTGCGCACGGGCGTGGTGCCGGGCGGGGGTGTGGTGCGGTGGGGCGACCATCTGCCCGCGCTGCTGCTGTCGCGCGACCCCGGGCTGGTCGCGGAGATGACGCGGTCCCGGCTCGCTCCGCTGGCGCCGTTGCGCCCGCCGCAGCGGGAGCGGATGGCCGACACCCTGCTGGCCTGGCTGGAGTCGGGTCTCAACGCCAACGAGGCCGCCGAGCGGCTGCGCATCCACCCGCAGACCGTGCGCTACCGGCTGCGCCAGCTGGAGGAGCTGTTCGGCGAACGGCTGCGCGAGCCCGGAGAGCGTTTCGAACTGGAACTGGTCCTGCGGGCCCGCCGTCTGCTCGGTCCCCTGGAGGAGGGTCCGGTGTGGCCGGACGGCGGGTGACGGGCGTCTTCGCGCCACGGGGTCACCGCCAGGTGGCCGTCTCCGGATCGATCCCGTGAGCGCGGGCGCACTCGTCGATGCTCCGCCGGAACCAGGAGGCCAGCCCGGCCCGGATTCCGTCGTAGTGGGCGGAGAAGCCGGGGTCGGACTCGAACATCCTCCCCAGGCACACCTGCATCCGCCGTGTGAGTGGAAAGAAGTGGGAGAACACTTCGCGGTGGCGTTCGACGAGCGCGTCCGCCTCCGGGCTGCCCGGCACGACACCCCGGTCGAGGGCGTCGCCCAGATCGAGCTGCAACGCGGACATCGACGCGGAGAGCGACTGCCACTGCTCCCGCGTGCGGAAAGCGGCCTGCTCGGCGAACTGCGCCCATTGCGCGGAACCGCCCCACACGACGCGGGCCTGCCGGGGCCAACGAGCGTCCCAGTCGGCCCCGAAGACCTCCGACTGCGCCTCGTCGTCGAGGAGGATCCCCCGTTCGTGGGCCTCGATCATCCGCTCCAGGCGCTCGTCGTGCCGTCGCAGGTCCCGGATGCGCTCGGCGAGCCGGGCACGCTGCTCACGCAGGGTGGCGCCGATCTCCGCCGTCCGGTCGTCGAGGACCTCACGCACCGCGTCCAGCCCGAGACCGGCCTCCCGGTACGCGACGATTCGGCGCAGCCGCCGCAGGTCCGCGTCGGTGTACTGGCGGTAGCCGGCGGCGGTGCGCGCGGACGGCGACGCCAAGCCGACCTCGTCCCAGTGGTGGAGCGTGCGGACCGTCACCCCCACCAGTCCGGCGGCGGCGCCCACCGTGACACCGTCACCGGTGTCGCGCTCGCGTTCAACCATGGACACCATTGTGACCCCCCTCCGCCGACCCCGGGGCGACGATCCCGACCGAGGCGAGGTTCCGCGCCTCGGGGCTGTCGGGGTCGAACTCCCGCGCCGCGGTGAACACGACCCGCGCGCCCTCGGGGGTGGTCACCTCGACGTCGCGGGTACGCCACGGTGTGTCCCGCGGCCCGGTCACGCTTCCCGGCGCGAGGTCCGAGCACGCCTCGACCAGCGGATCGACCTCGCTCAGCACGCACAGGAAACTCACGCTCATCGGGGGCGCTTCGGGGGGCTCGGCCCCGGCCGCCGCGGGCACGAGCAGGACGTCCTGGAACGCCCACCGGCGCAGGTGGACCACCTGTCCCGGGACGCTGAACAGTTCGACGAAGCCCAACCCCCGCACCCAGAAATCCGTCGACGCCGCCAAGTCCGACGTCGGAACCGTCACGAACACCGGCATCGCGTAGATACCGCGGAACACCTCTGGCGCGACCGCGTCCGGTCCGCGCTCGGACAGGGGGCCCATCTCGAATGCGTCGAAGAAACCACTCATGCGGTCCACCGTCCCGCCTCACGCGGCGTGAGGGTCAAGCCCGGCCAGCGAAGCGGTTGTCCACAGGCGACAGATCGGCCTTCCCCGACCACTGCGCCGAGGACTAGCGTGGTAAGCGGGGGGTCCCCCGGACCCTCCCGCTTCGTGCTGCCCTCGCCGCGCCCCCTCAGCCCCGCGGCGCCAGCGCCCGCACCACCGCGGCCGGGTCCGCGTTCGGCGGACCGATCGGCGCGACGACCGGGGTGGTCACCCCGTTGTCGACGTAGGCCCGGATCCGCTCGCGGCAGTACTCGGCGGGGCCGTGCACGATGAGGTCGTCCACCACCGAGTCCGGGATCGCGGCCAGCGCGCCCCTGCGGTCCCCCTCGTCCCACGCCTTCCACATCGGGGTGAGCTCCTCGCGGCCCAGCCACTCGTGGAACGCCCGGTAGACGGGGACGTTGAGGTAGGCCGAGATGGCCCAGCGGCCGATCCCCCGGGCGGTGTCCGGGTCGGCTTCGGGCACGGCGAGGATCCGCGCGACCACCTCCTTGTCCTCGCCGTACCGGCGCACGTGGGGCACCACCGTGCGCACGTCCTCCGGCGAGAGCCAGTTGATGACGGCTCCGTCGCCCTCGCGTCCGGCGAGCCGGAGCATGCCCGGCCGCAGCGCCGCCACCAGCAGCGGGGGCGCCTGCTCGGGGACCGCGCCGAGCGCGAATCCGTTGACGCTGAAGGTGTCGTAGTCCTCCCCGACCTTCGCGCCGGTGAGCGCGGCGCGCAGGAAGCGCACGGTGTCGCGCACCTTCTTGTACGGCTCCTCGAAGGGGATGGAGTTCCACCGCTCCACGATCACGGTGGAGGACGTGCCGACGCCCAGCGCGAAGCGGCCCGGCGCGGCGGCGGCCAGGGCGGCGGCGCTCATCGCCAGGGTGGCCGGGCCGCGCGTGTAGGCGGGCACGATCGCGGTGCCCAGGCGCAGCCGGGGCGCCCACACGCTGGCCAGGGCGAGGGGGGTGAAGGCGTCGGTGCCGTTGGTCTCGGCCGACCAGGCGTCGGTGTAGCCCAGGTCCGGCAGCCGCTCGATGAGGGCCCGCTGCTCGGAGAGCGGGACCCCCTCCAGCGGGATGGTGATGCCCCAGCGAGTGGTCATGGCGACTCCCTGTCGGTGTGGAACCGAATCCGGTTCTCTTTCCGTGCTGGCAGCACCGTACCGCCCGGTCGGTCTGTTGTCTCGGGGCACCTCCCCCCTTCGCACCGTCGGCGGCCGCGCCCCTCCGTCCCGGCGCACCGCCGCCGCCCTTCCGACACGGCGCGCCGCCCCCGGGACGCGCGTGCCCGCTGGGGCGTATGTTCGTAGGGCCCGGACCGGAGCGCCGCCGACGGCGTGCGCCCCGACCGGGCCGCACGAGCGCATCCCAGACGAACGAAGGAGGCCCCTTCGTGGCCACGCCACCCTCCCCCTACGACTTCCTGCCCCAGGTCGCGTCGTTCACCGTCACCAGCAACGACGTCGCCGACGGACAGACCCTGCCCCGGGCCCAGGTCAGCGGGATCATGGGCGCCGGAGGCGGGGACGTCTCGCCGCACCTGTCCTGGAGCGGTTTCCCCGAGGGGACGCGCAGCTTCGCCGTCACCTGCTTCGACCCGGACGCACCCACCGCCAGCGGTTTCTGGCACTGGTCGGTGGCCAACATCCCGGCCGACGTCACCGAGCTGGCCGCGGGCGCGGGTGACGGCTCCGGCCTCCCCGAGTCGGCCGTCACCCTACGCAACGACGCGGGCGGACACCGCTACGTCGGCGCGGCGCCGCCCGCCGGGCACGGCCCGCACCGGTACTTCTTCGTGGTGCACGCGGTGGACGTGCCCAGTCTGGAGGTGGACGAGTCGGCCAGCCCGGCCTTCCTCGGCTTCAACCTGTTCTCGCACGCGCTGGGCCGTGCGATGGTCACCCCCGTCTACGAGGTGGAGTAGCCCGCGCGGGCGGCGCGGAGCCCGGGCCGGAACCGGAACCCTGGGCCGCGCGACGCGCCGGGGGCGGGCGGCGCGGCCGTGCCGCGTCGCCCGCCCCCGGCCCCCTTCTCCCCGGGGCTGAGGGACACACGCGCAGTGGGCCCTTTCGGTTGTCCTGACAACCGGATTCGGCCATTTGCGGGCCATCGGACACCCCGAGGTCTAGGCTCGGTAAGCATCCCCCCAGTCCGCCGTTCACGTCGGAAAGGGTTCGACCGGTGCCACAGCAGCCTGCGAGCAAACCAACCGTCGTGGTCACGACAGCGGGGTCGGCGCCCACGCCCGGGACCATCCTCCACCTGCGGGAACAGGGTTTCCGCGTGGTGGCGACCGATGTGGACCCCGCCGCGCCGGGCCTGTACCTGGCCGACCGCGGGTACCTGGTGCCGCCGGGCGACAGCGAGGCCTTCCTGCCCAGGATGCGGACGCTGTGCGCGGACGAGGGGGCCGTCGCGGTCATCCCCCTGGTGGACGAGGAACTCGTCAGGGTGGGCGAGCTCGCCAAGGACGGCGTGGAGGTGCTGCTGCCCCGGCTGGACTTCGTCACCACCTGCCTGGACAAGTACGTGCTGATGCGCGAACTGGAGGACGCCGGGATCGGCGTGCCGCGCACCTGGCTGGCCTCGGAGTGGCCGAGCGGCGCCGCGGACTCCGCGCCCGGCGGACTCATCGTCAAACCGCGCTGCGGACGCGGGAGCCGCGGGGTGGTGGTCATCGACTCCGTCCGCGACATGGCGCGGGTGGTGTCCGAGGGCGGCTACGCGGCGGACGAGCTGATCGTCCAGGAGCTGGTCGGCGGACCCGAGTACACGGTGTCCGTGGTGGTGTGGCGGGACGGCGGGGTCCAGGCCGTGGTGCCCAAGGAGGTCGTCCTCAAGCAGGGCGTGACCAGGTACGCGGTGACCCGGCGCCATCGCGAGGTGGACCGCGTCTGCCGGGCGGTCCAGTCCGCTCTGCGCGCCGACGGCCCCTTCAACGTGCAGCTGTGCCTGGACGCGGACGGCAGGCCGAGGATCTTCGAGATCAACCCGCGCTTCTCCTCCACGGCCTCACTCACCGCGGCGGCCGGGATCGACGAGATCACGGGGCTGCTGCGGCAGGCCGTAGCGGACGGGCCCCGCCTGGATGACGACTGGCGCGAGGGGGTGGCGATGGTGCGGCGGTGGACGGACGAGTTCGTCAGCGAGGCGGAGTTCACCTCCCACGGCATCTCCCCCGCCCCCGCGGGCGGCACGGAGCTGCCCCGGCAGCTGTCCGCGGGAGGCACGGGGCCGGTCCCGGTCGTTCCGGTGCGTGTGCGTTGACCGGCTCCGCGACGGGGGCCGCCGGTGCGCACCCGCTGGCCGAGGCGATGGCGGCGGCGGTCGTGGAGGTCGGCGGTCTGCTGCGGGAGTGGCGCTCCGACGCGGACGCGCGCAGCGGGGTGTGGGAGGGGAGCCAGTTCAAGGCCCGGGCCGACGCCATGGCGCACCGGGCCCTGTCCGAGCGGCTCACCGCGATCGACGGCCGGATCCCGGTGGTCAGCGAGGAGGACCCCGAGTCGCTGCGCGGCGAGCGGCCGCACCGGTACTGGCTGATCGACCCCGTCGACGGGACCGCCAGCTACGTCCACGGGTTCCCCGGGTACGTCACGCAGGTCGCGCTGGTGGACGGGGGGCGGCCGGAGGCGGCCGCCGTGTTCGCCCCCGAGACCGCGACCCTCTACACGGCCGTGCGCGGCCGGGGCGCGCGTCGGGACGGACGCCCCCTGCCGCCCCCGCGGCCCGCCCCGCCGGGACGGGGTGTGCTCACCGACAACACCCCGGAGCCGGAGGGGATCGCCCGCAGGGTCGGCGACCGCTTCGGCTACGGCGGGTACCTGGAGAGCGGCAGCATCTCACTGAAGCTGTGCCTGGTCGCCGAGGGTTCCGCGCACCTGTTCGTCAAGGACGTGCCGGTGCGCGACTGGGACGTGGCGGCGCCCGCCCTGGTCCTGGAGGAGGTGGGCGGCCTGGTCACCCGGCTGGACGGAAGCCCGTTCGACTACCGGGGGCCCTACGAGCACACCGGGCTGGTGGGCGCCGCCGACCCCGCCGCGTGCCGGGCCGTCTCCGACTGGCTGGGCTCCTGAGAACGCGCTCCGGGAGCCGCCCCGGGGCCGTGGACCGGGGGCCGCGGCTCACTTTCCGTGTATCCCTTTTCCACACCGGGTGCGGCGCGTATCGTGTGGTCACCAACTCGCGTCTTGGGGGTGGGAAGTGGAGGACGAACGCCTGCCGCTGCACCGGATGCGCGCCTCGGACGCCGAACGCGACCTCACGGTGGACCGCCTCACCACCGCGTTCGTCGAGGGCCGCCTGGACCACGAGGAGTACGACCGCCGGGTCGGTCTGGCGCTGGGCGCGGTGCTGCTCGGCGACCTGCGCCCGCTGACCGCGGACCTGCCGGCGCCCCCGTCCGCGGTGCACGGGGTCCCGGGCGCGCGGCACGGCGCCGATCCGCTGTCGGACCCCCTCTCCGGGGCGGCCCGCGCCGATCCGGGGTCCGGACGCGACCCCCGGGACGGCCGCGAACCCCCCGACGCGGACGGCCTGTCGCTCCTGGGCGCCCCCTGGGGCGAGTGGGGCGACGAGTGGCGCTGGTGGACGGGTGTGGCGGTGATCCTGACGAGCGTGTGGGGCGTGGTCAGCCTGATGGGCGGCGAGCTCGTACCCTACTGGCCGCTGGTGCCGTTGGGCATCTGGGCCGCGGTCCTGCTCGCCTCCGCCATCTGGCCCAGCGAGGGGGAGCCGCCCTGACGCGGCGCCCCCGCTCCCGCGCGGGCGTTCGGCGCCCCGGGCGCGGCCGGGACCAAGGCGGGAGGGGTCAGCCCGCGGCGTGGAGCCAGCGCACCGGGGCGCCGTCGCCCGCGTAGCGGAAGGGCTCCAGCTCCTCGTCCCAGGCGCGGCCGGTGAGGCGTTCGATCTCGGCGGCCAGGTCGGTGCCGTCGGCCGCGGCCCGCTCCACGGCCAGGCGGAGTCGGCCCTCGGGCACGAGGACCTCACCCGCCGCGCTGGTGAGGGCGGTGAACATACCGAGGGAGGGCGTGTAGCTGTAGCGCACGCCGTCGCAGCCGGGCGACCCCTCCTCGGTCACCTCGAACCGCAGGCGCTGCCACGCGTTCAGCGCCGAGGCCACCGAGCCCGCGGTGCCCGGCTTCCCCTGCCAGTTGAGCTCGGCGCGGTGGTTGCCGGGTGCCGCCGGTTGGGCGACCCAGTCGAGTTTCACGGGTACTCCAACGACGCCCGCGACCGCCCACTCGACGTGTGGGCACAGCGCCGCTGGCGCGGAGTGGACGTACAAGACGCCACGTGCGGACACCGAACCTCCTGATACGAACGAGTGCGCTTCCCCGACGCCCTCGTACCACGAGAAGGTTGCATACCCGCCTGAATGCTTTTGCCCCATTGTGCCCCAAGGGCACCTGGAGAACCAGCGCTCACTTTGCTTTTTCCAGCGTTCTCCCCACCTCCGGAAGCCCCAAAAGCTAGCGTGAGCCCCGGCGAGCGGGAGTCCGATCATAGTGGGGGCGGGTGTGCCAGACCAGTCGCACGAGGACATCCATGACACCCAGGCACCTCCTCAAACCGTACTTTCGACCTTTTCCGGGGAGGAAGCACCCCCACCTTTGCCGGTTCCGGCCACAACCGGCGGTGATACAGCCGGGCCCAATCCGGACGGGAGCCCCGGCGAAACCGACGCCGCCTCCCCCAGCGACGCCGAGCTCGTACGGGGCGCCTGCCGGGGTGAGCACAGGGCGTGGGAGGCCATCGTGGACCGGCACCTGCCGGTCGTGAACGCGATCGCGCGCTCCTACCGCCTGTCCGTCCCGGACCGGGAGGACGCGGTGCAGACGGTGTGGCTCACCCTCAACCAGCAGCTGCCCCGCCTGCACTCCCCCGAGCGGCTCCGCGGCTGGTTGCGCAGGGTCGCCCACGACGCCTGCGGCCGACAGCGCCGCCACAGCGCCCGGGACCAGCCGGTCGATCCCCGGAGCCTCACCCGGCGGGACCCCCTCTCGGAGGACTCGGGTCCCGAGGCGCAGTACCTGCGCAAGGAGGAGCACGAGGAGCTGCACCGCGCGATCCGGCGGCTCACCGACCCCGGAGAGCGGCGGGCCGCCCTGCGCTACCTCGACGGGGCCGCGGGCCTGCCCGTGCCCCCGGCCCCGTGCGACCCGGGGTCCTCCGACGACCGGGTCCACCCCCGGACCGCCGCGAACCAGCGCCGCCGTATGCTCCGCAGACTCCGCCGCCTCCTGGAGGAACCCACATGAGCGACCACGACGATCCGGTACGGGCCCTGGCGGGGCGCGCCGCCGCGCTGGCCGCCTTCGACCGCGGCGACGACGGCGCCGACGTGGCGGCCCTGACCGGGGAGAGGTCTCCGGCGGGCGAGGTGCTGCGCTCGGCGGAGGGGGAGGCGGAAGGCGCGGTAGTCACCTCCCTGCGCTTCGAGCACGGCGACCTCACCCTGGACGTGCGGGTCCACGCGCACGGTCGGCTGCGCTCGCTGTCGGGGCTGGCCAGCGGGGAGTACGACCACGCGGTCCTGCGCGTGCGCCGCCCGGGCTCCGGGGAGGAGCTGCGGATCGGCGAGGACGGCGGGTTCGCACTGTCCGGCCTGTCCCGCGGCCCGGTCAGCCTGGCGCTGCTCAGGGCGGGACGCCCGGCGGTGGTGACCGGGTGGTTCACCGTCTGACCAGGCGGACCGTCGGGCAGCCGGCTGGTGATCCCATCCTTCACAGAAACGGGGAAGGCCGAACCCGGGTTGCAGACAGACGCGAACCGACTCCTGATGGGGGCCCTTCGACCGGCTTCGTCCGGGTTCGCCTCAGCCGAGTTGCGCGCAGGCGGACGCGGCCCCTCCCGCGCGCCCTCCCCGCGCTGCTATCACTGTGTGCGGCCCGCCCCCTCGGTGAAAGGCACCGGTCGTGTCCCTGCGCGCCCAGCCCTCCCCCCTCTCCCCCGAGTCCCCCCTCTCCGCCGCCTGCCCGGACCACCACGCGCTGCGGTCCGGCAGATCCCTGCTCGCACGCGTGAGCCACGGCGTGCGGCTGGCGCAGGGCGGCATGTTCGAGCAGACCGCGGCCCTGCTGGACGAGGCCCACCGGCGCCTGCTCGGCCACCCGGTGGCCGAGTCCGCGACGGTGATGCCCGGCGTCCTGCTCAACCTGGGACTGGCGCAGACGCTGTGCGGCCGCTTCCCGCAGGCCGAGGAACACCTGCGCGAGGCCCGGTCCCTGGCACGGGAGCGCCGTCTGCCGCTGATGGGCCTGGTCATCGACCAGAACCTGGGCTGCCTCAGCCTCTACCGGGGCGACGCCCCCGCGGCCATCGCCACCTTCCACGGCCTGACCGACCGGCTGCCCTCCGAACGCCGTGAGGCGCTGCACGTGGACCTGGCCGAGGCGCTGCTGGCCGAGGGCCTGGTGGAGGAGGCGGCCACGGCGCTCGCGGACGGCCCCTGGGCCGGGGGCTCGTCGGCCAACGCCCTGCTGGTGGAGGCCAAGCTGCGGCTGCTGCGGGGCGACCACCGCCACACGGTGGAGCTCACCCGCCGGGTGCGGCACTCCTTCGGTACGGGCTCGCTGTGGTACCGGCTGGCCACCCGCCTGGAGAGGATGGCGCTGCGCGAGGGCCGGACGACCTCCCCCGTGGCCCGGGCCAGGAACGCCCTGGCCGTCCGCGCGCCCCTGGCCGCGCCGCGATCGTCGGGGAAGGGCGCCGCCCACCTGGCCCTGGACATCCTGGACGCGCACGCCCGCCTCGCTCCGGGTCCCTGGTTGGCGGGCGCGGTGAGCGACCCCCACGTCGTCCGCGCGGGCCTGGAGAGCGCCCTGCGCGCCGGAGAGGCGGCCACCGCCCTGGAGTGGGCGGAACTGGCCCGGACCTGGGCCGCGCCCCACGTCCCCGGTCCCGGCGTACGCACACCCGCGACGGCCTCGCTGGCCGACCGCTACCGTGCGGCGCTGGTCCGCGGCCGCGACCCGCACGTCCTGGCCCGGCGCCTGGAGTCGGCCCGCTGGCAGGCGCACCACCAGACCCCGGGCGCGCGCCGCACCCCCGCACCCGCGCCCGTGGCGGGCGCGCTGCTGGAGCGGCTGGACGACCGGGCCTTCGTGCGGTACACGCGGGCGGACGGGAAGGCCGTCGCGCTCGTGGCCGCGGCCGGACGGGTGCACGCCCGCGTCCTGGGGCCGCTCCCGCGGGTGGCCCGTGCGATGGCCCGGTTCGTCCACCCGGTGGCGTTCGCACAGGAGGGCTGCGAGGCGCGGGAGGCGGCCGAGGACGCCGCCCGCGTCCTCCTCGAACCGCTGCTGGCGCTGGTCGGCGACCTTCCGCTGGTGGTGGCCGGCGACTCCTACCTCGGCGATCCCCCCTGGGGCATGCTCCCCGCGCTGCGGGGCCGTCCGCTGAACCTGGTGCCCGGTGCCGGGTTCTGGCTGGACCGGACCCGCTCCGGGGTACCCGTGCCCCGCCCGCCGGAGCGGGTGCTGCTGGTGGCGGCTCCCGAACCGGACGGGGCGGCGCGCGAGGTCGCCGAGCTGGCCGACGTGTACCCGGGGGCGCGCGTGCTCCGTGCCGACCGGGCCCTGCGCTCCGACGTCCTGTCCGCTCTCGGCCGGGCCGACCTGGTCCACCTGGCGGGGCACGGGCGGGTCCCCGGCCGCTCGCCCATGCTCGCCTCGGTCGGCCTGGGCGACGGGCCGCTGCTCGCCTGCGACCTGGCCGGACTGGCCGAGACCCCGGACACGGTGGTGCTGTCGACCTGCTGGAGCGGCCGGGGCTTCGCGGACCGCGCCGGGGCTCCGCTCGGGTTCACCGGCGCGCTGCTCGCGGCCGGGGTCCGCACGGTGGTGGCCAGCCCCGTCCCCGTCCGGGACGCGGGGACCGCCGGGGCCATGCGGCTGTTCCACCGCGCGCTCGCCGCGGGCGTCCCCGCGCCCGAGGCGGTGGCTGTCCACCTCGGGCGGACGGGGTTCTGCTGCTTCGGCGCCTGAGGCCGCTACCAGCCGCGCTCGCGCCACTCCCCCAGGTGCGGACGCTCGGCGCCCAGGGTGGTGTCGCGTCCGTGCCCGGGGTAGACCCAGGTGTCGTCGGCCAGCGCCCCGAACACGCGCTCCTCCACGTCCGCGAACAGGACGCGGAAGTCGTCGTCGGACCAGGTGCGGCCGACGCCTCCCGGGAAGAGGGAGTCACCCGTGAACAGGTGGGTGTGGCCCTCGGGGTCGTCGTAGCGCAGGGCGATCGACCCGGGGGTGTGCCCGCGCAGGTGGATGACGGTGAGGTGGCACTCCCCGACCGGGACGCGCGACCCGTGCACGACGGGCTCGTCCACGGAGACGGGGAGTTCGTCGCCGTCGTCGGGGTGGGCGACCGTGCGTGCCCCGGTCTGGCCCACGACCTCGGCGAGGGCCTGCCAGTGGTCCTGGTGGCGGTGGGTGGTGACCACCCGTGCCAGGCCCTCCTCGCCGATCAGCTCCAGGATGCGGTCGGGCTCGGCCGCGGCGTCGATGAGGACGGCCTCGCCGGTGCCCTGGCAGCGCAGCAGGTAGGCGTTGTTGTCCATCGGGCCGACGGCCAGCTTGGTGATGGTCAGGTGCGGTAGTCGTCGCAGGTCGGCGGGACCGCCGACCCTGGTATCTCCGGAGTAGCTCACCCGACCATTGTGGCCCGCGTCCGGGAGCGGACGCACCAGGGTGGCACGGGTGTGCGGCCGCGGCGGCCCGGGCGGGGCGCCGCGGCCGGGGTCACCTGGCCCAGCGGGGCGCCCGCTTGTCGAAGAAGGCGGCGCGGCCCTCGGCGGCGTCCTCGCTGGCGAAGAACTCGGCGGACAGCTCGCCCATCCGGGCGAAGGCCTCGGTGCGCCGGTCCGGGGCCGCGAGCGCGCCCGCGCCCAGTTCGCCCAGGAGTTCCTTGGTGCGCGACAGCGCGCGCGGCGCCGAACCCCGCAGTCCCTGCAGGATCGCGTCCACGGCGTGCGGCATGTCGCGGTCGGGGACGGCCTGGGTGAGGAGACCGGCCTTGGCGGCGGCGGAGGCGTCGAACAGCTCGCCGGTGAGGAAGTAGCGGCTGAGCTGGCGCGAGTGCATCCGCGCGGACACCGGGACGGAGATGATCGCGGGGACCACGCCGATGCGCACCTCGGTGAAGGCGAACGTGGCGCTCTTGGGCGCCAGGGCGATGTCGGCGGCGGCCACCAGTCCGATGCCCCCGGCGCGGGCGGCGCCGTTGAGCACGGCGACCACAGGTTTGGGGGCGCCCATGATCTGCTCGAAGATCTCGGGGAGCTCGGGCGCCGGTTCGGCCGGGGCGCCCCGCAGGGCCGCGCCGACCTCCTTCAGGTCGGCTCCGGCGCAGAACACCGGGCCGGTGCCGGTGAGCACGATGGCGCGGACCTCGTCGTCGGCCACCGCCGCGGCCAGGGCCGCGGACAGCTGCGCGCGCAGCCTCGCGGACAGGGCGTTGCGGTTGCGGGGGGAGTCGAGGGTGACCGTGGCGATGGAGCGCTCGACGGCCAGGCGTACCAGGGGCGTGTCGTCCGAGGGGGTCGGGGAGGGGTGCTGCGTCATCGCAGGCGGGCCTTTCTCAGGGTCCGTACTCGCGGGTGCTGGAGAGGGGGAACGCGCGCGTGCCTGTCGCGGCGCGCGTGCGCGCCCGGCTCGTGGCCGGACGCGCCCGGCCCTGTGGCGTGGTGCACGAGGCCGGTCCCACCCTAGACAACCGGGCCCTCGGGACACCATGTCCGTGTACACCCCGCTTGTTAAGTCCCGCTCACGGGTGGCCGCGTGTGCGGCGTGACGGGTCGACTGCCCGGTCCGCCCCCGCCGTGGGCCGCCCGGCGCGCGGCGCGGACACCGCGCGTCGGAGGGCCCCCGGCCGCCGGAGCGGTCGGGGCCCTCCGCGACTCCGGTGGCCTCAGGGGCGGGTGGTCGCCTCGGACAGGGCGTCGGCGAAGTGCATCATGGCCGACACCGCCCCGGCGCCGTCCGCGGCCTCGCTGACCCTCAGGGTGAGGGGTTCGGCGGTGATCGCGCCGGTGTACCCGTGGTCGAGTTCGCACTCCTCATCGGCGCAGGCGGCCGGTTCGAGGTCGATGTGGGCGATCGCGCCCCAGTTCACGGACAGGTTGACGCTCAGCACCAGCTCGCTGGGCATGCTGCCCGGCGTGTACTGGGCGGGGTTGGGCACCACACGGGTCAGGGCGACCGACTGGATGTTGCCCAACTGGATGCTGTCGGTGGTGGTGGAGGCGTGCGAGGTGCCGCCGGGCTCGGTGGGCGGGTGCTCGTCGGTGTGGCACACCACGAGGCGGGTCGCGGTCAACAGCATCACCGTGATGTGCCGCCGCATCTCCATGGCCGGGTCGAAGGTCGCCTCGTGGTGCACGATGAACGCCTCGGCGCCCTCGCTCCCCAGGGCGGTGGCGACGGCGTCGATCACGAGCGCGGGGTAGTACCCGCTGCGCTCGATCTCCGTCCGCCAGTCCGTGGACACGGCGCGTGTTTTCCTCATACTCCTATCCTGCCCCTTTCCCGTGACACTTCGCGACCGGGACGTGAAACGGGATGCCCACCCCATGATCAGAACGTCACCCCGCGCAGTCGCCGGGGCCCGGCGTCGGGCCGCACGTCGGGGGCCTCACGGAGCCAGACGCGCGCGCCCAGCACGTGGGCGCCGGTGGCGTTGACCAGGACCGGGTCCAGGTCGATGTAGCCGATCTCGGGGAAGGCCTCCACCAGGCGCGAGACCCGGACGAGGAGTTCCTCCAGCGCCTCCACGTTGGGCTGCTCGGCGAGCGAGGTCGCACCGGCGGGCAGTCCGAACAGCAGCGGGGCGGCCCGCACGGCGTGGATGAGGTCGGCGGCGTCCATGTCGGTGAGCGGCGCCAGCCGGAACGCCCGGTCGTCGAGCAGTTCGGCGGTCACGTCCGCCAGCCCGAAGGAGACCACCGATCCGAAGGACTGGTTGTCGCCCGCCCGGATGACCGTGGGCACCCCGGGGGCCACCATGCGCTGCACGACCAGCGAGGCCTCGTCGCCGAAGCGGTCGTGCAGGGCCGCGAAGGCGCTGCGCACGTCGTCGGGGGTGCGCAGGTCGGCGCGGACGAACGTGCCGCCCGCGCGCAGGCGCAGGTCCGGTGAGTCGGCCTTGACCACCGCCGGGTAGCCCAGCTGGCCCGCGGCCACCACGGCCTCCTCCTCCGACGTCACCGGGATGTCGGGGTAGGCGGCGATGCCGTAGCAGGCCAGCAGGTCGCGGGCGTCCTCGCCGGAGATCGCCGTCTCCTCGTCGTAGCGGCGCTCGCCGCCGAACCAGGCGATCTCCTCCGCCGAGGGAGTGGCGTTCTTGAGCGCGCGGACGATGGTGGCGCGGGCCCGGGCCCCGTCGATGTCGGGCAGCTCGGGGTGGCGTCCGGGTTTGCGGTCGCGCCACTGGGCGTAGCGGGTGGCGTAGGCCAGGGCGCGCACGGCGTCCTCGGGCGAGGGGTAGGAGGGCACCGAGCCGCGCAGGGTCTGGCCCCGGTCCCCGACGCGGCGCAGTTCCTCGGGGATCCCCTGGCGGGCCAGGTAGGTGGTGACGACGGGCTTGGTCGAGTCCAGGGAGCGGGCCCGCAGCACGCGGGCGACGTCGTCGGAGATGGGGTGCAGCGCGGGGACGAACACGACCACCACCGAGTGCACGTCCTCGGCGGCCAGGGCCGTCTCCAGGGCGCGGTCGAAGTCCTCCGCGGTGGCCTGGGGGCCGAGGTTGACCGGGTCGTGCGGCTTGAGCCCCTGGCGGACGGCCGCGTCCTTGACCAGCAGCTCCAGGGAGTCGGAGTTGCCGATGATGCCCACGCGGGGCCCCTGGGGCAGGGGCTGGTAGGCGAACACCTGGGCGGCGTCGAACATCTGCGTGATGTCGTCCACCCGCACCACTCCGGCCTGCTGGAACAGCGAGGTGACGGCGTAGTCGGGCAGGGAGAGCCCGCCCGCGGCGTGGCCGGTGGGGGTGGTCCGCGCCGAGCCGCCGCTGCGCACCGCCACGACCGGCTTCTGCTTGGCCAGTCGCCGGGCCAGGCGGGTGAACTTGCGCGGGTTGCCCAGCGACTCCAGGTACTGGAGCACCACCTCCGTGGCCGGGTCCTCCTGCCAGTACTGCATGAGGTCGTTGCCGGACACGTCGGCGCGGTTGCCCGCCGAGACGAAGGTGGACAGGCCCATGCCGCGCTCGGCCACGCGCTGGAGGATGGCCCGGCCCAGGGCGCCGGACTGGGAGAAGAACCCGATCGTGCCCGAGGGCGGCAGGTCCGGGGACAGGGTGGCGTTGAGCGAGATCTCGGGGTCGGTGTTGGCGATGCCCAGGCAGTTGGGACCGACCACGCGCATCCCGGCCGCGCGGGCGGTGCGCACCAGCTCGTCCTGGCGGGCGCGGCCCTCGGGCCCGGTCTCGCCGAACCCGGAGCTGACCACGACCAGGCCGTGCACGCCCTTGTCCGCGCACTGCTCGACCACGTCGACGACCATGTCGGCGCGCACCGCCACGACGGCGAGGTCGACCTGGTCGGGGATGTCCAGGACCGAGGGGTAGGCGCGCACGCCCACGACCGCCTTGGCCTCGGGGTGGACCGGGTAGACCGGGCCCTGGAACTCCCCGCCCAGGAGGTTGCGCAGGGCGGTCTGGCCGATGGTGTGCGCGGTGCGGCTGGCGCCGATCACCGCGACCGAGTTCGGGAAGAGCAGGCGGGCGATGGAGCGCGACTCGGCGCGCTGCTCGCGGGCCCGCATGACCTCGGTGGAGTCGTCGGTGGGCTGGAGGTCCAGGGTGAGGCGGATGACGCCCTCGTCGAAGGTCTGCTGGGCGGTGTACCCGGCCTCGCGGAAGACGTTGATCATGCGCCGGTTCTCGGGCAGCACGTCGGCGATGAAGCGGCGCATCCCGCGTTCGCGCGCGGCCGCGCCGATGTGCTCCAGCATGACCGAGGCCAGGCCGCGGCCCTGGTGGGCGTCCTCCACCACGAAGGCGACCTCCGCCTCCTCCGGCGCCACCTTGTCGTAGCGCACCACGGAGACGAGGGAGTCGGAGATGGTGGCGACCAGTGCCACGCGGTCCTCGTAGTCGACGGTGGTGAAGCGTTTGACGTCGCGGTCGGAGAGCCTGGGGTAGGGCGCGAAGAACCGGTAGTAGATCGTCTCCGGGGAGAGACGGGAGTGGAACTCGCGGAGCAGGTCGGCGTCTTCGGGGGTGATGGGGCGCAGGTGCGCGGTGCCTCCGTCGGTCAGGACGACGTCGGCTTCCCAGTGGTTCGGGTAGGACTGCACGACTGCGAGACTAGACGACAAACGGCCGAATCCGGGGAAAGTCCGTGCGGGCCGCGCGAAAACCCCGCTCGGGACCGCGCACGGTGTGTCCCCCCGCTCCCGGAGGCGCGGGTCGGGGCCGGTGCCCCGTCCGCGGACCGGATCGGCCGCCCCGTGGGCGTTCGCGGCTCCGCGGGGGTGCCTGGAGGCGGTGTGGCCGGGGTGCTGTCACTTCGTTACACGCCGCTGACGGTTGACCTGTTAACGTCGTGCGAGCACGGATTCTGATAACCCTCGGTGGTGGCTGGCGAAATGACACGAGTGGTCGTGATCGGTGACCTGATGACCGACGCCGTCGCGCGCGCGTTCCACCCGTTGGCCCGCGGCAGCGACACTCCGGCGTCCGTGATCATGTACGGCGGCGGGTCGGGGGCGAACATCGCCTCGTGGCTGGCCGTGGAGGGCACCGACACCACGTTCGTCGGCCGCCGCGGCTCCGACATCACCGGGCGCACCCGTGAGATGGAACTCATGGGCTACGGCCTGGACTCGCGGATGGTGATGGACCCGGAGCGGCCCACCGGCACCTGCGTGGTGATGATCACGCACCGGGGCGACCGGACGATGCTGAGCGACCCGGGCGCCAACGCCCGCCTGCAGCCCGAGGACCTGCCCCGCGACGTGTTCGGCCCGGACGGGCACCTGCACGTGTCGGGCTACACCCTCATCAACGACGACTCCCGGCGCGCCGCCCGGGTGGCGCTGCGGATGGCCCGCGACAGCGGGATGTCGATCTCGGTGGACGGCGGTTCGCACGCGCCGCTGGAGCGCGCGGGCGCGGAGAACTTCCTGGACTGGACGCAGGGCGCGCGCCTGCTGTTCGCCAACGTCGACCAGGCCCGGGTGCTGACCGGCAGGGACGAGCCCGAGGCCGCCGCCAAGGTGCTGACCGCGTGGTACCCCAACGTGGTGCTCAAGCTCGGCGAGCAGGGCGGCCTGTGGGCGTCCAAGACCCGCGACGACTGCGTGACCGCGCCGGCCGAGCCGGTGGACCCGTCCCCGGGTTCGGTGGGCGCCGGTGACGCCTTCATCGCCGGTTTCCTGCCCGCGTGGTTGCTCGGCCGCCACCCCAAGGAGGCGCTGGGCCGGGCACACCGCCTGGCGGCGCGCGCCCTGCACCAGCCGGGCGCCCGCCCGGACCTGGGCGAGGGCCAGCCGGTGCGCCGCGGCGCACCGCGCGGCCAGCGCATCCGCTGAGCCCAACGGCCCGGCGAACCAAAGAGCCGAGCCCCGGCAACCCGCCCACGCGGCCAGCGCACCCGCTGAGCCCAGCGGCCCGACTCCGAAGGGCCAACGGTAACCCGCTCACGCGGTCAACACATCCGCCGAGCCCCTGCCGCCCTGGCCCCGGCGGCAGGGCCCGAAGGCCCGAGCCCGGACGCCCGCCCGCGCGGACCGGGCCTCCCTCCGCCAGGTTCGGTGCCCCTGAAAGTCCTACGGCACGGAGCCCGGTGCGGGCGGTGGACGCGCCCGCCCGCGGCGGGACGGCGCCCGCGGGGCTCCCGCCGGAGCTCCCGCTCGTCCGCCGCTCACCCCCCTGCGGTGGCCAGGGTGAGCGGCAGCACCTGGGGCGCCCCGGCTCTGCGGAGCAGGGCGGCGCCCACGGTGAGGCTCCAGCCGGTGTCGGTGACGTCGTCGACCAGCAGCACCGGCCCGGGGGTGTGCTCCTGTAGCCGCGCCATCCGCTCGGTGAGCTCCTCCCCCGCCACCAGGGCGGCGTGGACCTGTTCCAGGCGCATGGCGCTGTTGTGCCTGCGCGGCCCGGTGCCCCGCTCGGTGCGGTACCCCAGCGTCCCCACGTACGTCAGCCGCCCGAGCCGGGACAGCCGCTCGGCCAGGTCGGTGATCATCCCGGGTCGGGTGAGCGAGGGCATCGCCACCACACCGACGGGGCGCTGGTCCCAGTTCCAGTCGGCCAGGACACGCACCACGCCCTGGAGCACGCGCTCGTCCACGGGCGCGTCGGGGGCGTCGGCGGCCAGGACGCGGCGCAGCTCGTTGCCCCAGCCGATGTCGGTGAGGCGGCCCAGGGCGCGGCCCTCCCCCGCCCGCAGCTCCTCGGCGATCCTGCCGGACAGGTCCACGCCCAGGGCGGACATCCCGGTCGGCCACTGGCGCCGGGGCGCGATGGGCGTGCCGGGCCGGTCCAGGTGCTCGGCCGCGGCCTCGCGCCGGGTGGAGTCCACGTCCGCGGGCCAGTACTCGCCCGTGCACACGTCGCAGCGCCCGCAGGGCGCGGCCTCGGGGTCGTCCAGCTGGCGGCGCAGGAACTCCATCCGGCAGGTGTCCAGGTCGAGGTAGTCGAGCATGGCGCGCTGCTCGCGCTCGCGCGCCCGGCTGACGGCCGCGTACCGCTCGGCGTCGTAGGTCCACGGCCGGCCGGTGGCCTCCCAGCCGCCCCGCACCCGGCGCACGGCCCCGTCCACGTCCAGCACCTTGAGCATCTGCTCCAGGCGGGTGCGGCGCAGGTCCACCCGGGTCTCCAGGTGCGCGACGGACAGCGGTCCGCCCGCCTCGGCGAGCGCGTCCAGGGTCTGGCGCACGGTCTGCTCGGGCGGGAAGGACAGTCCGGCGAAGTACTCCCAGATGCGGGTGTCCTCGCGGCCGGGCAGCAGGACCGCCTCGGCCCGCTGTACACCGCGCCCGGCGCGGCCCACCTGCTGGTAGTAGGAGATCGGGGACTGGGGGGCGCCCAAATGGACGACGAAGCCCAGGTCGGGCTTGTCGAAGCCCATGCCCAGCGCGCTGGTGGCGACCAGCGCCTTGACCCGGTTGGCGAGCAGGTCGTCCTCGGCCTCGCGGCGCTCGTCGGGGTCGGTCTGGCCGGTGTAGGCGCGCACCTCCATGCCCTGCTGGGCGAGGAAGCGGGCGGTCTCCTGGGCGGCGCTGACGGTGAGCGCGTAGACGATGCCCGAGCCCTGGATCTTGGGCAGGTGCTCGGCCAGCCAGCTGAGCCGGGCGGTGGGGTCGGGCAGCCGGACGACGGCCAGGCGCAGGCTCTCGCGTTCCAGGGAACCGCGCAGGACCAGGGTGTCCGCGCGCTCGCCGCCCGCCTGGAGCTGCTCGGCCACGTCGCGGGTGACGCGTTCGTTGGCGGTGGCGGTGGTGGCCAGCACCGGAACCCCCTCGGGAAGGTCGTGCAGCAGGGAGCGGATACGCCGGTAGTCGGGACGGAAGTCGTGCCCCCAGTCGGAGACGCAGTGGGCCTCGTCGATGACGACCAGGCCTGCGCCCGCGGCCAGCTCGGGCAGGACCCGGTCGCGGAACTCGGGGTTGTTGAGGCGTTCGGGGCTGACCAGCAGGACGTCGACCCGGCCCGCGGCCACGTCGGCGTAGGCGTTCTCCCAGTCGGTGGTGTTGGAGCTGTTGATGGTGCGCGCGTGGATGCCCGCGCGCTCGGCCGCGGCGATCTGGTTGCGCATCAGCGCCAGCAGCGGGGAGACGATGACGGTGGGGCCCGCCCCCTCGGCGCGCCGCAGGGCGGTGGCCACGAAGTACACCGCCGACTTTCCCCATCCGGTGCGCTGGACGACGAGGGCTCTGCGGTGCTCGGCGGCCAGGGCGTGGATGGCGGTCCACTGGTCCTCGCGCAGCCGGGCGGAGTCCCCGGCCAGGGCGCGCAGGTGCGCCTCGGCGCGCTCGCGCAGCGCGCCGTCGGACGCGGTGGTGGGAACGGTGCTGTCAGGGGTGGGTGTGGCCATACGTCCCTTGGTACCAGAGCCGGGGGACGGTCGAGCGGTTGTCCACAGGCCCGGTTCCGCGTGACGGGGAACCGGCCCGCGTCCCCGTCCCGCTTCGCCCGGGAGCGGCCCGCCCCGGAGCGTGCGCGGCCGACCTGGGACGGGGTTCCCCTGTGATCCTCATGAACACCGCCGGTAACAGAAAGGATACTTTCCACTTTCCTGGCATTGCGCTCCTACAACCGGGACTGAACACTCATTTACCAAGGCTCACGCCTGGGAGCGCTCCCGCCCATAGAGGGCGGACGCTCTACCGCGGAAGCGAGTGAAAGGCGCAGTATGCGGCACCCATGGAGTCGACCGTCCCCCCACCATCCCCCCAACGGACCGACGACAGCACGGCGCGCGCGGTCCCCGCGCATGGGCGTCCTGGCCGCCGCCACGGCCCTGGTCTGCGCCGCGGGCGTGGCCTCCGCCCCTCCGGCGGCCGTGGCCGCCGAGGTCCCCGTCGGCTCGGGCGGCTACAGCGACACCCTCCCCGCCGGAGCCCCCGGGCCCTCCGACCTGAACGGCGCCCCGGTCGACCCCAAGGTGACCGAGGACTTCGAGGGGCACGCCCCCACCAACGAGTGGTGGTCGTCGCTGATCTTCCAGCGCTACCCCGACAGCCCCCACGGTGAGAACCTCTTCGCCCACCCCGCCAGCTTCCACCCCCACGAGGGCGGGCTGGAGATGGGCTACCCGCGGGACCCCCAGCTCGTCGCCGACGGCCTCAAGTACGAGCACCCCCACACCGCGGACCTGTCCCTGGGGGTCCAGGGCCTGTCCTCCCCCGACACCCGGGTCGCCGACCACGGCGACTGGACCGTCACCGCGCACTGGGAGGGCTCCGGCCGGACCCTGCGCGTGACCATCGGCCAGGGCCTGCCCTTCGCCTACGCCGACACCGCGGGGGGCGACGCCCAGGTGACCTTCTCCGGCACCCCCGAGGTCTGGCACCAGGAGGGCTCCGTGGTCGGCGCCAGCGTGGGCGGCCGCCACTACGCGCTGTTCTCCCCCTCCGACGCCCCCTGGACGCGCTCGGGCGACACCTTCACCGCCCCGACCGGCGCCGAGGGCCACTACTCCGTGGCGGTCCTGCCCTCACCCGAGGACCTGGACACCTTCGCCCCCTACGCCCACTCCTTCGTCACCGGCTCCCGCGTGGAGTACGACTACGACGAGGCCGCCGCCACCCTGACCAGCACCTACCGGGTGGAGACCGAGCCGCGCGAGGGGAGTGAGGAGGGCACGCTCATGGCCCTCTACCCGCACCACTGGCAGGAGGCCTCCACCCCCGTCACCGACCTGTCCTACTCCTCCCCCCGGGGCGAGATGCGCGTGGCGCAGGGCGCGAGCTTCACCACCGAGCTGGCCACACAGGGCATCCTGCCCAGCCTGCCGACCGTGGACAGCGCCGACCACGACCGCATGCGCCAGCTCATCGACGAGGTCCTGGCCGAGCAGGAGCACTTCCCCGAGCCCGGCGACACCTACTGGGACGGCAAGGCGCTGGGCAGGCTGGCCCAGCTGGTGCCCATCGCCGACTCCATCGGCCACACCGAGGGCCGCGACGCGCTGCTGGACCTGGTCCGGGGCCGCCTGGAGGACTGGTTCACGGCCGGGGGGACCCGCCAGTTCGCCTACGAGGCCGACTGGGGCACCATGCTCGGCTACCCGGACAGCTTCGGCTCCGCCACCGAGGTCAACGACCACGACTTCCACTACGGCTACTTCGTCTCCGCGGCGGCCGTCGTGGCCCGCTACGACAGCGCCTGGGCCGCCGAGGACGCCTGGGGCGGCATGGTCCGCCTGCTGATCCGCGACGTGGCCGAGACCGACCCGAACAGCGACATGTTCCCGCGCCTGCGGTCCTTCTCGCCCTACGCGGGGCACGGATGGGCCTCCGGGCACGCGGGGTTCGCCGCCGGGAACAACCAGGAGTCCTCCTCCGAGGGCATGCACTTCGCCGCCGCCACCGCACTGTTCGGCGCCCTGACCGGGGACGAGGAGCTGCGCGACCTGGGCGTGTACCTGCACACCACGCAGGCCTCCGCCATCACCCGCTACTGGCAGAACCACGGCGGCGACACCTTCCCCGAGGGCTTCGAGCACGACGTCGTCGGCATGGTGTGGGGCGACGGCGGCGACTACCGCATCTGGTGGGACGGCGGCGACGAGGAGCACTACGGCATCAACTACCTGCCCATCACGGCGAGTTCGCTGTACCTGGGGCACGACCCCGAGCACGCCGGGGCGATGTACGAGTCGCTGGTGGACCGCCTGGGCCGCGAGCCGCAGATCTGGCGCGACATCCATTGGGAGCACCGCGCCCTCTCCGACGGCGACGACGCCCTGCGCATGTTCGAGGAGCAGTGGAGCACCTACGAACCGGAGGCGGGCGAGTCCAAGCCGCACACCTACCAGTGGGTCTCGACGCTGGCCGAGGTCGGCACCGTGGACATCTCCGTGACCGCCGACACCGCGCACTACGCCGTCTTCACCGACGGCGGGGAGCGCACGCACGTCGCCTTCAACCCCTCCGGCTCCCCGTTGACGGTCACCTTCTCCGACGGCGTCGAACTGGAGGTGGAGCCCCGCTCGCTGGCCTCCACCACGGGCGAGGGCGGCGGCGGTGACCCCGGCGACCCGGGCGATCCGGGCGATCCGGGCGACCCCGGAGACCCGGGTGAGGGCAACGTCGGCGACGGCGGCCTGCACCTGACCCCCTCCGCGCTCTCCAGCGCCCCGCACGGCTCCGTCGGCGAGATCACCGTGGCCTCCGCGGGGGGACGCAACCAGGACGGCCTGCCGCCGGGCGACCGCGTGGTGCTGCGCGCCGACGACCTGACCGGCACCCACACCGGCGGCGCCACCGCGTTCTCGCTGCCCGTGGACTCGGGTGGCGCGGTCGGCAACGCGGTCCAGGTCCGCGTGGTCTACGACCTGGACGGCGACGGCACCGACGACCGCACGGAGACCTACCGCTACTTCGCCACCAACGACCTGAACGGCTGGGAGGAGTACACCCAGGGCCAGGGCGCGGCGAGCGCCGACGGGTCCCTCGGCGACCTGGAGGGCGGCTCCGTCCGCGTCGAGCTGTGGAGCGCCCTGGGCAACGCCTCCTCGCGGGTCCTGGTCGGCCCCGACGGCGGCGCCTCGGTCACGATCCCCTTCACCGACTGACGCCCGGCCCCCGGCGCCCGCGGGGCGCCGGGGGCGCCCTCCGCCCCGCCGAGGGACGCGCCAACCGAAACGGACCGCGCCCGAGGCTCCGTTTCGGGCGTTCCGGGCACGATCGGAGCGTTGTGTGGCCGTCCGGCACCCAAGCACAGAAACATCGCGGACCCGCCCACCCCCACACAACCCGCACGTCGCAGCGGCACACACGACGCCGCGTCACGAGGCTCACACCCGTCCGGTGACGCGTCCTTGTACGTTTCAGTCTCTGGCACAGGCCAGAATTACGGACATGGCCCGTACTACTTCCCGTCCCCCCGAGGATCTCGCCGAGAAGATCATCGACATCGACGTCTCCGAGGAGATGCGCGGCAGCTTCCTGGAGTACGCCTACTCGGTCATCTACCAACGCGCGCTACCGGACGCGCGCGACGGTATGAAACCGGTGCAGCGGCGCATCCTCTACCAGATGAACGAGATGGGGCTGCGGCACGACCGCGGCCACGTCAAGTGCGCCCGCGTCGTCGGGGACGTGATGGGCCGCCTCCACCCCCACGGCGACACCGCCATCTACGACGCGCTCGTGCGCCTGAGCCAGCCCTTCGCCATGCGTGTGCCCCTGGTGGACGGCCACGGCAACTTCGGCTCCCTGGGCGGCGACGACGCGCCGGCCGCCATGCGCTACACCGAGGCGCGCCTGGACCGCGCCGCCGAGCAGCTGGTCGCCTCCATCGACGAGAACGTCGTCGACTTCCGGCCCAACTACGACGGCCAGGAGACCGAGCCCGAGGTCCTGCCCGCCGCCTTCCCGAACCTGCTGGTCAACGGCGCCTCCGGCATCGCGGTGGGCATGGCCACCAACATGGCCCCGCACAACCTGGGCGAGGTCGTCGCGGCCGCCCGCCACCTGATCGCCCACCCCGAGGCCACCCTGGAGGAGCTCACCGAGTTCGTCCCGGGCCCGGACCTGCCCACCGGCGGCACCATCGTCGGCCTGGACGGCATCCGCGACGCCTACCGCAGCGGCCGGGGCACGTTCAAGACCCGCGCCACCGTCTCCATCGAGAAGGTGTCCGCGCGCCGCACCGGCCTGGTGGTCACCGAGCTGCCCTACAGCGTGGGCCCGGAGAAGGTCATCAGCCGGATCAAGGAGCTGGTGCAGTCCAAGAAGCTCCAGGGCATCTCGGACCTGAAGGACCTGACCGACCGCACGCAGGGCCTGCGCCTGGTCATCGAGCTCAAGAACGGCTTCAACCCCGAGGCGGTCCTGGAGGAGCTGTACCGGCTCACGCCGATGGAGGAGTCCTTCGGCATCAACAACGTGGCCCTCGTGGACGGCCAGCCCCAGACGCTGGGGCTGCGCGAACTCCTCGAGGTCTACGTCAACCACCGCCTCGACGTGGTGCGCCGCCGCAGCGAGTTCCGCCGCGCCAAGCGCCAGGAGCGCCTGCACCTGGTGGACGGCCTGCTCGTGGCCCTGCTGGACATCGACCGGGTCATCTCCCTCATCCGCGAGGCCGAGGACACCGCCGCCGCCCGCGAGTCGCTCATGGGCGCCTACGACCTGTCGGAGATCCAGGCCCGCTACATCCTGGAGACCCCGCTGCGGCGCCTGACCCGCTTCGACCGGATGGAGCTGGAGACCGAGCGGGACAAGCTCAACAAGGAGGTCGACGCCCTCACCGCGGTCCTGGAGTCGGACAAGAAGCTGCGCCGCCTGGTCTCCAAGGAGATGGGCGACGTCGCCAAGGAGTTCGCCACCCCGCGTCGCACGCAGCTGCGCGAGAGCGACGGCGTGGCCCGCAGCGCGGTGATCCCGCTGGAGATGGCCGACCAGCCCTGCCACGTGCTGATGGGCGTGGACGGCGCGATCGGCCGCAGCAAGGGACCCGCGGTGCCGCGCGTGTACGAGGGCCTGCGCACCCGGCACGACGCGGTCCACGTGTCCGTCCCCACCACCTCGCGCTCGGCCGTGGGCCTGGTCACCGACCTGGGCCGGATGATCCGCGTGCCGGTGGTGGAGCTGCCGGAGCTGCCCGACGAGGGCGGGGACAGCCCGCCGCTGGCCTCGGGGCTGGACGTGTCCGAGTTCGTCCAGCTCGACGGGGACGAACGGGTGGTGTCGGTGGTGTCCATGGACGCCTCGGGTCCCGGCTTCGCCCTGGGCACGCGCGGCGGCGTGGTCAAGCGGGTCTCCCCCGACTACCCGCCCAACAAGGACGACTTCGAGGTCGTGGCGCTCAAGGACGACGACCGCGTCGTGGGCGTCACCCAGCTGTCCACGGGCGAGGAGGACCTGGCCTTCATCACCTCCGAGGCCCAGCTGCTGCGCTTCTCCGCGAGCGCCGTGCGGCCCCAGGGGCGACCCGCGGGCGGCGTGGCGGGCGTGCGCCTGTCGGAGGGAGCGCGGGTGCTGTGGTTCGGCGCCGTGCCCAGTCCGCAGGACTCGGTGGTGGTCACCGTCTCCGGCTCCTCCGGCGCCCTGGAGGGCACCCAGGCCGGTTCGGCCAAGGTCACGCCCTTCGAGGCCTACCCGGTCAAGGGCCGCGCCACCGGCGGCGTGCGCTGCCACCGCTACCTCAAGGGCGAGGACACCCTGCTGTTCGGATGGATCGGCCGCTCCCCCGCCCGCGCCGCGCGCGCGGACGGCAAGCCGGTCCGCCTGCCCGACCCGATCGACCGTCGGGACGGGTCCGGTGACGCGCTGCCCCGCGCGATCGTTACTGTAGGTAGCGGACAGACCGACTCCGGGATCACCGTTCCCGGAGCGAAAGCCTGACTCGTCTCGGAGAGCGCCGCGCGCACCGGATCCGTCCGGTGCGCGCGGCGCGTCCGCGACCACGGGACAAGGGAGCGCCTCCACGTGAGCGACAACAGCGGCACCACTTCCTCCAGTGCCTTCGACGATTTCCTACCGGCCAACGAGGCCTACGCCGAGTCCTTCTCCCTCTCCGGGCTCGAACCCGTCGCCGCGCGCGGTCTGGGCCTGGTGACCTGCATGGACTCCAGGATCGAGCCTTTGGACATGCTCGGCCTCAAGCCCGGTGACGCCAAGATCCTGCGCAACGCCGGCGCGCGCGTGACCGACGACACCCTGCGCACCCTGGTGCTGGCGGTGTACCTGCTCGGTGTGGACCGGGTGCTGATCATGCCGCACACCCGCTGCAAGATGGCCTCCGTGGAGGGCGACGACGCCGTTCACGACCTCATCGAAAAGCAGTACGGAGTGGACACGCGCAGCCTGGAGTTCCACACCGACAACGACCAGCTGGGCGCGCTACGGCACGACCTGGAGCGCATCCGCCACCACCCGCTGCTGCCCGAGGGCCTGCCGGTCGCGGGCGCGCTGTACGACGTGGACACCGGCCGGATCACCATGACGGACCTGTGACCGCTCCCGAGCGGAGGCGGTGACCGCGCTCGGCCACGTGTGCGCCGCACGTGCGCGGGGATCTCTTCAGTGGGGACGAAGGCACGGGAGGGCCCGGTGGGCTCCTGCCCACGCCTTCGCCCCCGCACGCCCCACCAGGGAATGCGACCGGTACGCCGGCCGTTGTGATCCGGGACGGCCCCGCGCCGTCGGAAGGAGCACCGTGGAAGAGAACACCTACGACACCTTCAACCGCGCCCGCATGTTCATGGAACTGGGCGACCCCATCTACGCCGCCCGCACCCTCGAACCGATCGTCGACGACGAACCCGACAGCCGCTCCCTGCTGGAGCTGCTGGGCCGCGCCTACTTCCACTCCGCACAGCTCAACAAGGCCGAGCGGACCTTCCGCAGGATCATCGAGCTGGACCCGGTAGACAACTGGGCGCACATCGCCCTGGCGCGCACGCTGGAGCGCCAGAGCCGCCACGAGGAGGCGGCCACCTACCGGCGCATGCACGCGGTGATGTCCGGGGGCTCCCTGGACTGATCGGCCCCCGGTCCACCGCACCCGCGTGCGCACCGGGGCCGGGAGACCCCTCCCCCCGGACCGCCCCCACGGCCGGGTCGGCCGCGGTTCCCCGCCCGAGCAGGAGCGAGGCCGGGCCCCTCGGGGCCCGGCCCCTCCCGTGTGCGGGCTACGCTGCTGGGCATGGCATCCTCACCGACAGGTCCGCGGCCGGGCGACGACACCCCGTGGGTGGACCGCTGCGACGACGGCGCCCGCTCCTGGGCGGACGAGGCGGTACGCAGGGTCGTCGCCGACGCCAACCGCTCGGCCGACACCCACCTGCACGTGTTCCCGCTCCCCCCGGAGTGGGGCATCGACCTGTACCTCAAGGACGAGTCCGTGCACCCCACGGGCAGCCTCAAGCACCGGCTGGCGCGCTCGCTGTTCCTGTACGGGCTGGCCAACGGGTGGATCCGGGAGGGCACCACCATCGTGGAGGCCAGTTCGGGCTCCACCGCGGTGTCGGAGGCCTACTTCGCCCAGCTGGTCGGCCTGGACTTCATCACGGTCATCCCGCGCAGGACCAGCCCGGAGAAGATCGCCCTGATCGAGCGCTACGGCGGCAGGTGCCACTTCGTGGACGCCCCGCCCGCGATGTACGCCGAGGCCGAGCGGCTGGCCGCCGAGACCGGCGGGCACTACATGGACCAGTTCACCTACGCCGAGCGGGCCACGGACTGGCGCGGCAACAACAACATCGCCGAGTCGATCTTCGAACAGCTGGCCATGGAGCGCCACCCGTGCCCGGAGTGGATCGTGGTGGGCGCGGGCACCGGCGGCACCTCCGCCACCATCGGCCGCTACCTGCGCTACCGGCGCCTGGGCACCCGGCTGGCGGTGGTGGACCCGGAGAACTCGGCGTTCTTCCCCGGCTGGGTCACCGGCGCGTCCGACTACGCCACCGGGATGCCCTCCCGGATCGAGGGGATCGGCCGCCCCCGCATGGAGCCGAGCTTCGTGCCGTCGGTGATCGACCTGATGATGCCGGTGCCCGACGCCGCGAGCATCGCCGCGATGCGCCACCTGCACGACCGCACCGGACTCTCCGCCGGAGGCTCCACGGGCACCAACCTGTGGGGGGTGTGGCACCTGGTGGCCAGGATGCTCCGGGAGGGGCGCAGGGGCAGCGTGGTCACCCTGATCTGCGACGGCGGCGAACGCTACCAGCACAGCTACTACAACGACGCCTGGGTGGCGGAGCGGGGCCTGGACCCGGCGCCCTACCGCGCGACCATCGACCGGTTCCTCGCGGAGGGGGCCTGGGAGCCTCCCCAGACCCCCTGAGAAACCGGTCAGGTGTCGATGCGGGTCACGTCCAGCTCCTGGGCGCCCTGCTGGATGAAGCGGCGGCGCGGGGCGACCTCGTTGCCCATCAGCAGGTTGAACACGGACGAGGCCTCCTCGGCCTGCTCCACCCGGATCCGGCGCAACGTGCGGTAACGCGGGTCCATGGTGGTCTCGGCCAGCTGGTCGGCGTCCATCTCACCCAGGCCCTTGTAGCGCTGCACCGGCTCCTTCCAGGAGATCTTGCGCTTCTCCAAGTCCAGCAGCGTGCGCGAGAGCTCGGCGTCGGAGTAGGTGTAGACGTAGCGGTCCTCGGGCTTGCTGCCGCGCTTGCGCCGGGTGTTGGTCAGCTCGATGCGGTGCAGCGGCGGCACGGCCGCGTACACCCGCCCGGCCTCCAGCATCGGCCGCATGTAGCGGTAGATGAGCGTGAGCAGCAGGCAGCGGATGTGCGCGCCGTCCACGTCGGCGTCGGCCATGAGGATGATCCGGCCGTAGCGGGCCGCGTCGATGTCGAAGGTGCGCCCGGAACCGGCGCCGACCACCTGGAGGATGGCCGCGCACTCGGCGTTCTTGAGCATGTCGGCGACCGAGGACTTCTGCACGTTGAGGATCTTGCCCCGGATCGGCAGCAGCGCCTGGAACTCCGAGTCGCGGGCCAGCTTGGCGGTGCCCAGCGCCGAGTCACCCTCGACGATGAACAGCTCGCTGTGCTCCAGGCCCTCGCTTCGGCAGTCCACCAGCTTGGCGGGCAGCGCCGAGTTCTCCAGGGCGGTCTTGCGCCGCTGGGTCTCGCGCTGCTGGCGCGCGGCCAGGCGGGCCTTGGCGGCGCCGACCACCTTCTCCAGGACGCTGCGCGCCCTGGCCTTCTCCACCTTCTTGGTGGAGGTCAGGAACTCGCGCAGCTCCTTGCCGACCACCTGGGAGACGATCCTGGTCGCCGCGGAGGTGCCGAGGATCTCCTTGGTCTGGCCCTCGAACTGGGGCTCGGGCAGGCGGACGGTGACGACCGCGGTGAGCCCCTCCTGGGTGTCGTCCTTGGTGACGGGGTCGTCGCTGTTCCTCAGCAGCTTGGTGGTGCGCAGCTGCTCGTTGATCACCCGCACCAGGGCCCGTTCGAAGCCGTTGATGTGGGTGCCGCCCTTGGGGGTGGCGATGACGTTGACGAAGGAGCGCACGGTGGTGTCGTAGCCCGTACCCCAGCGCAGGGCGACGTCCACGTCCAGGCGGCGCTCGACGTCGGCGGGCACCATGTGCCCCGCGTCGTCCAGGACCGGGACGGTCTCGGTGAAGTTGCCGCTGCCCTGGATGCGCAGCACGTCGCTGACCGGCTCGTCGGGGGCCAGGAAGGTGCAGAACTCGCCGATGCCGCCGTCGAAGCGGAACTCCTCCTCGTGGGCGGGCTCCCCCTCCACCCGCTCGTCGCGCACGGAGAGGGTCAGGCCCGGCACCAGGAACGCGGTCTGGCGGGCCCGGTCCAGCAGCGCCTCGCGGGCGATGTCGGCGTCCTTGAGGAAGATCTGCATGTCCGGCCAGAACCGGATGCGGGTGCCGGTGATCTTCTGGGCCACCTTGCGGACCTGCTCCAGGCCCGAGACCGGCGTGAACTCGGCGTCGGGGCCGGAACCGGCGAAGCGGCCGGGGATGCCCCGGCGGAAGCTGATCGCGTGGGTGCGGCCCTGGCGGTCGACCTCGACGTCCACGCGGGACGACAGGGCGTTGACCACCGAGGCGCCGACACCGTGCAGGCCGCCGGAGGCGGTGTAGGAGCCGGAGCCGAACTTGCCGCCCGCGTGGAGCTTGGTCATGACCAGTTCCACACCGGACAGGCCGGACTTGGGCTCGGCGTCCACGGGGATTCCGCGTCCGTCGTCGCTCACCGACACCGACCCGTCGGAGTGCAGTGTGACGTCGATCCGGGTGCAGAAGCCGCCCAGGGCCTCGTCCACGGAGTTGTCGATGATCTCCCACATGCAGTGGGTGAGGCCGCGGCTGTCGGTGGACCCGATGTACATGCCCGGCCGTTTGCGCACCGCCTCAAGACCTTCGAGGACCGACAGGTGTCGGGCGGAGTAATCCTCGGGGTCGTGGACGACTGCGGTCAAGGCGGTCACTCGGACATCTCCTGCGTCTTCAGGGCCATCAGGGCGCTGTGCGGTGCGTGCCCTTTGTACCGCGCCGCACTGACGAATAGGGGGGCGGCGTGCCGGTCGCTTGCTACCACCGGGACTCGGCGGGAGGACGGGGGCCTGCCCCGCGCGAGACTACCACCTCCGGTGGATGCGACCTGGATGCTCCCCATTTCCTGGGATGCCGAGCCATGAGGCGGGTACAACAAGGACATGAGACGACATCCAGGCATCAACCAGGCAGATTCCGCTGTCGGCGTACACGGGACCAGGTTGGGAACGTCCTGGTCGGGTTAAATGTTGTCAGAGGTGACTAACGCCGAGTATTGAGGATGGCGAAGTGACTGGAACCCTTGCCCCCACCCAGCCGCTGACGGCTGCTGACCGTTGCGACCGCTGTGGTGCGCAGGCTTACGTCCGGGTGCTGCTGAACTCCGGCGGCGAGCTGCTGTTCTGCGCCCACCACATGCGCAAGCACGACGACTCTCTCCGCAAGATCGCCTCGGACATCCAGGACGAGACCGACAAGCTCACCGAGAGCAAGACGGACGAGCGTTAGCCACAGAGCACAACAGAACAGGCCTGAACACCGGCGGCGGCTCCCCTCAGGAGCCGCCGCCTTCGTGCGCGCCCTCCAGTACACGGCTGTGGTACCGCGACACCTCGGCGAACCCCGCGCGCCCGTACAGCCGCAGCGCCGGGGCGTTGTCGGCGACCACACACAGGTAGGCCCGCCGCGCGCCGCGGTCGTACCCCCAGCGCAGCAGGTCGGCCAGCAGTCCGGCGGCCACGCCGCGTCCGCGCGCCGCGGGCTCGGTGAACATGGCGCAGAGCGCCACCGACTCCCCGTCCAGCACCGCCGCGCCCCGGCCCAGGCCCCGCTCGGCCACCCCGTAGGCGGCCTCGACCCGGCCGAGGATGCGCGCGGCTCCGGCGGCCGACCACCCGGGCCCGGGCGAGGCCGCCACCGAGGACGTGCCCGGGGCGTCGGGGCGCGCGCCGAGGTCGCGGGCCAGGACCAGTGAGGGCTCCACCACCGCGTAGCCGTGCTCCTCCAACCGCCGGTCGACCTCCTCCTCACCCGGCCACACCTGCACGCAGGGCCTCAGGCCGCGCCCGGTGTAGTAGGCGGTGACCTCGGCGACCCGCGCGTCCGGGTCCAGCACGAGCGCGCAGTTGGCCCGCTTGGTGATCCCCTCCGCGAAGCCGAACCGCCAGCCGCCGCGCTCCTCCACCTCGAACGGCGGCCAGTCCCGCGTCACCCGCCGAGCCCACTCGTGCACGCCCGCTCCCCTCTCCCGGAGCCGACGATGCTATCCGGCGGGCCCGCGGCGACCGCGGCCGCGTCCCCGACAGGGCTACCCGGGGGGTGCGGACCCCCGGTGGACCGTCGTGGCAGCGTTCCTGACACGGCGCCCTCCCGGTGACGAGGATGGCCGCATGCGTTCCACTCCCCGAAAAAGCCCTCTCGCGTCCGCGTCCCTGAGAACGGCCCTGCTCCGCGACCTGCCCGGACGGGCCGAGGCCCCCGTGCCCGGCCCCTTCCCCGGCCGCTGGCCGACCGCCGTCTCGCTGGCGGCGGCTCCGCCGCTGCTCCTGGCCGGGGAGCTTCTCAAGGCGCCGCACCACTTCTTCTTCCCGGACCAGATCGCGGCCTACGCCGACGATCCCCTCCAGATGGCGTGGGGGTACGGGCTCTGGTTCACCGGACAGCTGCTCCTGGTACCGGCCTTCGCCGGGCTGGGCGCCGCGATCGCCAGGACCCGGCCCGTGCTGGGTGCCGTCACGGGGATCGTGTGCCTGTTCGGGCTGATGGTGGGCGCCTTCTTCGAGGGCGCCAACTTCGTCGCCCTCCAGCTCACCGACGCCCGTTCCCCGGAACTGGCCACCGCGTTCGTCGAGTACCTCTACTCCCGGGTCCACCCCGTGTACGCGGTGGTGTGGGCCCCCAACCTGGGCTGGGTGCTCCTGGCCGCGGGACTGCTCGCGACCCGCTCCGTGGGCGCGGTCCGATTCCTGTGCGTCCTCTCGATGGCGCTGCACGCCAACGGCATCCTCAAGGGATTCGTCCCCGTGGGCGCCGTGATGGACGCCCTGTTGTGCGTCGCCTTCGTCACCCTCGCCGTCCAGGTCCTCCGGCACCGGGAACCGGCTCCGCACACGCCCTAGCATGGACGGGTAACCGACCACCGCCTCCACCCGGGAAGTTCCACCATGCTCCTCCTGCTGCCGCCGTCCGAGGGCAAGGCCTCCTCCGGTGAGGGCCCCCGCCTGGACCTCGGGACGCTGACCCTTCCGGAGCTGACCGGGGCCCGCGAGCGGGTCATGGCGGCGCTGGCGGACCTGTGCTCGGGGCCAGAGGAGACCGCGCTGGAGACCCTGGGAATCAGCGCCAGGCAGGCCGACGCTCTCAAGCGCAACCTGGATCTGACCACCGCGCCGACCCTGCGCGCGGCCGACCTGTACACGGGCGTGCTCTACGACCGGCTCGGCCTCCCCGACATCCCCGACGCCCGGGTCCTGATCTTCTCGGGGCTGTGGGGAGTGGTCGGGCCCGCCGACCGGCTGCCCCCGTACCGCCTGTCCATGGGCGTGAAGCTGCCGCCCCTGGGCGGTCTGGGCGCCTACTGGCGCCGCGAGTTGGCCGCGCCCCTGGACGAGTTCACAGGGGGACAGCTCCTGGTCGACTGCCGCTCGTCCGCCTACGCCGCCGCCTACGCTCCGGGGACCGGCGTGGCCGTCAGGGTGCTGCGCGAGCGCATGGTGGACGGGGTCGCCAGGCGTACGGTGGTCAGCCACATGGCCAAGGCCACCCGGGGCGACATCGCCCGCTCCCTGCTTCTGGAGGGCGTGGACGCCGCCACCCCCGAGGAGCTGGTGTCGGCCCTGCGCGACCTCGGGCACACCGTGGAGCTGCCCGAACGGCACGTCCTGAACGTCGTCGTCCGCGACTGAGGAACGGCACCGGGGAAAGGGGCGCGGGCCGCGCGGACGGGGCCGCGCCCGTGCGCCCGGAGGGGCCTGCGGACACACGGAGAACGGGGAGCGACCGCAGGCCACTCCCCGTCACATAACGACTCGATATCGCGACTTTATGCCGCACCTACAGTACGTGCGGCACCATGGACACCGTCGGATCGGATGACACAGCGCCTCGGACGACACGGTGCCCCGTATGACGCAGTGCCCGGGAGAACCAAGGACGCTCCCGAGCGCGACGGGCACCTCGGAGCACCAACGGGGGCTGCTCCGGCACACGCGGACGTCGCCACAGCCGCGCGGACCTGGGGGTGCCGGTCCCGGGTCGGCACTCCCCGCCTTCGGGCGGGGGCGCGGATCCGGGACCGGTCCGGTTCTCTTCAGCCGCTGGTCAGCGCTCTACCGCCGCCGACCGGCCGACCACCCGGGTGAACCTAGTCCAGGTAGTCGCGGAGCACCTGCGAACGCGACGGGTGGCGGAGCTTCGACATCGTCTTGCTCTCGATCTGCCGGATGCGCTCACGGGTGACCCCGTAGACCTTGCCGATCTCGTCTAAAGTCTTCGGCTGGCCGTCGGTGAGACCGAAGCGCATGGACACCACACCCGCCTCGCGCTCGGACAGCGTGTCCAGCACCGAGTGCAGCTGCTCCTGGAGCAGGGTGAAGCTGACCGCCTCGCCCGGCTGGATCGCCTCGGAGTCCTCGATGAGGTCGCCGAACTCGCTGTCGCCGTCCTCGCCCAGCGGGGTGTGCAGGGAGATCGGCTCGCGGCCGTACTTCTGCACCTCGACGACCTTCTCCGGGGTCATGTCGAGTTCCCTGGCCAGCTCCTCCGGGGTGGGCTCGCGGCCCAGGTCCTGGAGCATCTGGCGCTGGACGCGGGCCAGCTTGTTGATGACCTCGACCATGTGCACCGGGATGCGGATGGTGCGCGCCTGGTCGGCCATGGCCCGGGTGATCGCCTGGCGGATCCACCACGTGGCGTAGGTCGAGAACTTGAAGCCCTTGGTGTAGTCGAACTTCTCCACCGCGCGGATCAGACCGAGGTTGCCCTCCTGGATCAGGTCCAGGAAGAGCATGCCGCGGCCGGTGTAGCGCTTGGCGAGCGAGACCACGAGCCGGAGGTTGGCCTCCAGCAGGTGCTTCTTGGCGCGGCCGCCGTCCTCGGCGATCCACTCCAGCTCGTCGCGCAGCTCGACGGTGAGGAGCTCGGCCTCCTCGGCCAGCTTCTCCTCGGCGAACAGACCGGCCTCGATCCGCTTGGCGAGTTCGACCTCCTGCTCGGCGTTGAGCAGCGGGACCTTGCCGATCTGCTTGAGGTAGTCCTTGACCGGGTCCGCCGTCGCGCCCGCGGCCACGACCTGCGCCGCGGGGGCGTCGTCATCGTCGTCGTAGAGGACGAAGGACTCGTCCTCGTTGGCGGGCTTGGCCGGGGCGCCCACGGCCTCGGGCTTGGTGGGCTTGAGGTCCTTGTCCGCCGGGTCCGGGGTGTCCTCGACCAGCTCCAGCTCGGCGCCGGTGTGCTCGAGGTCGTCCAGGCCGTCCTCGTCGTCCTCGTCGAACTCGCCGTCCGCCGCGAGTCCGAGTTCCTTGGTCGCCGTCTTCTTGGCGGCGGCGGCCTTGAGGCCGGTGGTCTTGGCGGCCGGGCCCTTGGCCGCGGTGGTCTTGGCCGCCTTGGTCGCGGGCTTCTTGGTCGCCGTCTTCTTGGCGGGCTTCTTGGCCGCGGGCTTCTTCTCCGCCCCGGCCTCGTCCCCGGCGTCCTCGGCGGAACCGACCACGGCGGTGACCGTCTCGGTCTGCTCCTGGGCCGCCGCCGCGCGCACGGGCTTGGCCGCCCTGCTCGTCGCGGTGGTCTTGGTGGACCTGGTCGAGGTGGACCGCGTGGCCGCCGTCTTGGTGGTCGCCGCCTTGCGCCGCGGCGCCTTGCGCCGGGAGGAGGCCGACTCGGGAACGAGTACGGTCACGCCCTCCTTCGCGAGGCTGCGGAGCACGGACTGCGCCTGCGACATCGGGATTTCGGCCTCTTCGAAGGCACGGCGCACGTCCTCGGGCTCAAGGAAGCCCTGGGACCGCCCACGCTCGATCAGCTGCTGAATGACGGGCTCTTGCAGTGACTCGGACTGCTTCGAGCGAGTCGAACTGGCAGATGACACAAACACCTCTCGAACGGACGTGTGGCGAGATTGTCGGACCCGGTGGTCCGCCTGGCCGGGACCGGGCACTGCGCCCTCTCCCACCTGCGGCCTGGGATCGTCCCCACTGGAACGGGGAAGCCGTTGGTCTTTCAAGCGTATGCGCTCTCCAGGTTCGTCCCCGTCCAGCGTATGCGCTCCCGGAGGTCACCCCCGCAGAGGATCACTCCCGCATCGCGGGGCGGAACGGCTTCTTCACTGTAGGCAAGGCAATGGACTTGTTCGTACGGTCTGTCGTCGGTCTGCCGCCGGTTCACCGGCACGGCGCGGACCGGTGCGCACCGGTCCGCCACAGACCGGTGTCCACCAGTTCGCCTCGAACCGGCACTACCGCTCCGGCACGGAGTCGATCACCGGAAGCTGGACGGCGAGCAGCGTGACGTCGTCGTCCTGCTCATACCCATCGAGCATGCTCTCAACAAGGTACTCCAGCATCTGCTGTGGATCGCCCACCACCTCCGGAGGGGCCGAGGACGCCACGTGGACGAGCTCGTCGAGTCCGGAGTAGACGGACCGTTTGCGGTTCTCAACCAGTCCATCGGAGTACAGGGCGACGGTGTTACCGGGTTGGACGAAGAATTTATGGTGACCCCGCGGGGAGCTGACCCCGAGCGGCGTGTCGGGTTCGGTGTCGAGCAGTGACGGCCGCGCGCCGCCCGCCACGACCAGCGGCGGGAGGTGGCCCGCGTTGCTGAGGTCGAGCTGTCCGGTGACGGGGTCGAGCACGAAGTAGACCAGTGTGGTGACCTGGTCCATACCCTCCGTGGCCGAGAACATGCGATCCAGGCCGGCCAGGACGTCGGCGGGCTCGGGCATGGAGAAGGCCAGGGCGCGCAGCGCGTTGCGGATGCGGCTCATCCCGGCCGCGGCCGGGATGCCCTTGCCCATGACGTCGCCGAGCACCCCGGCGACGCGGCCGTCGGGCAGCGGGAAGGCGTCGTACCAGTCGCCGCCGACCTGCACGTTCTGCGACCCGGACCGGTAGTAGGCGGCCAGGCGCACGCCGCGCACCTCGGGCAGTTCCTCGGGCAGCAGGCTGCGCTGGAGCTCCTCGGCGGTGTTGTGCTCCTGCTCGTAGAGGGTGGCGCGGCCGATGGCCAGCGCGCACTGTCCGGCCAGGGCCTCCAGGAACACGCGCTCGTCGTCGGAGACCTCGCGCGGGGTGGAGAAGGCGAAGCGCAGCGCGCCGATGGGGCGCCCCGCGGTCATCATCGGCAACGCGATCCAGGCCCGCTCGGGCGTGGACCCGACGAGTTCGTCCACCTCGGGCGCGCCGTCGAACAGCGCGCCCAGCTCGGCCGGGTTGGCGGCCAGGCGGGGCAGCCGGTCGGCCACCGCCAGGGCGGCGATGTCGGGGTGGTCCGTGGGGAAGGTGGAGCGGGGCAGCTGGTGGGCGTGCGCGGCGGCGATGGTGCGCAGCCGCAGGCGGTCTCGGTCCAGCAGGACGACGCAGGTGTGGTCGGCGCCCACCCCGGAGCGGCCGATCTCGGACATGGCGTTGACGACCTCGTCGGCGGTGAGCGCCTCGGCCAGGTCGGAGGTGGCCTTCTGGAGGCGGGCGGTGCGCATGGCCGCCTCGCTGAGCTGCTGGTTGAGGCGCTGGCGGAGTTCGTCGGCCTCGCGCTCGTTGGTGATGTCGGCGAGGGTGCCGACCCACTCGGCGGTCCGTGTCCCCTCCATGACCGGGTGGGCCCTGGCCCGGTAGTGGCCGTAGCCGCCCGAGCGGGTCCGCACGCGGAACATGGCGTCGAAGGGGGTGACGTCGAGGACGGAGTCCTCCCAGGCGCGCTCGACGCGGGGCCGGTCCTCGGGGTGGAGGGCGTCGAGCCAGCCCCGGCCCAGGTAGTGCTCCAGCTCCTGACCGGTGACGGCCCGCCACTGGGGGCAGTCCTCGCGTATCTCGCCGCCGGGTCCGGCGGCCCAGACGATCTGGTTGCCCGCCTGGAACAGGGCGCGCAGCCGCTGCTCGTCGCGGCGCAGCGCGGCGCCGTCGACGGGTTCGGCGCCCTCACCGGCGGGGACCGCGATGAGGGCGACGTACTCCTCGGCCGTGTCCGGTTCGGTGACGGGGAACCAGGTCAGGTCCCACAGCTGCCCGGCGGGGGCGCGGTGGCGTCCGCGTGCGGCCTGTCCGCTCTCGCGCGTCCGGGCCAGGCCGGCCCGGTGGTCGGCGGCCGCGTCGCGGTCACCGTTCTCCTCCAGCAGGTCTGCGGGGTCGCGGCCCAGGCACTCGGCGGGGGCGCGCCCCAGGACGTCGGCGGCCAGGCGCTGGTTGATCGTGCCGAGGAGGTCGTCGGGGCCGAGCAGCGCGAATCCGATCGGGGAGTCGGTGAGGAGGGATCTGACCGCGTCGGGGAGTTCCGCCCTGCTGACCCGGGGTGGCGGAATGGACGTCTCGGCGCTCAACTGCTCGACACCTCCGGAACCGTCGATTCCCCAGCCGTGTTTCGTTGGGGGGTGCTGCCTGGGCCGCGCGGCCCCTGTCGACCGGCCGCCCATGGCGTGAAAGCCGGAAGTCGCGCGGCGCCGAAGGTGATCGGGGGGCTCCGCGGCTCCCGGGAGTCACGCTCGATGACTCCTCTCGGCCGCTGTCACGGCTCAAGCATAAGACACAGCCGTCCGCACGCAACGGCCGTCGTGGAGGGAGGCCGTCCGCGGACGTGGAAGGTAAACAATAGGCCACCCGCCGGTCGCGTCACAGCGGACGGGGACTTTCCGTGACGTGTTTTCCGCCAATTCCGGGCGATGGGCGTTCGCGGGAGGTTTGCGTTCTCCACTCGGGACCAGGGGCGTTATACGCCTGAAACACCCTTTTCGCCTTGTTGATCTGCGATGACGGTGGTGTTCGAGTAAACGATGCTTCCCGGAGGTTTTATCAACAGCGTGCCGGGAGAGGGGTTGACACTCCGTTCAGAACAAGTGAAATGGGTGGAGGTCACCGTCCAGGCCATCTCCAGCTAGGGGTGTGAGCGAGAATGCTCCAGACCTTCCCGGTCCAGGATCTCAGTCGGATCTCGGCACGGCTCCACGACGAGTTCAGTGCCCTGTCCCACCGATGTGTCGAACGCTGCGTCAGCGACACCTGGAACTGCGTCGAACACCTGGGCATCACGGTCACGCCGCACCTGGTCGAGCGGGTCGCCCGCGAGCACCTGGAGGCGATGGTGAACTCCGTGCCGCCCTCCCCGCCGGCCAGGAAGTCGGCGCGCAGATCGGCCGCGGGCCTGTTCGGCGGCCACCGGGGCGTACCGCAACCGCGTTGAACCCGACGGTCGCCGCCAGGGGCGCGGCCTCCCCCGACGGGAGCCGCGCCCCGGTCGCGCCCGGCTCCGCCGGGGCGCCGCCGTCGGTGCGCGGGAACGGAGGAGCGCACACCCGGGCTGGCATACGCTCGGATGGTGCCCTCCCCGATGCCTCCGTCCCCAGGTTCCGAACCGGTTCCCCGCGCCGTCTTCGACGAGATGCTGCGCGCCGCCAGAGCGCTGCTGGCCATGCGCCACCCCCTCGACGCCGAGCTGGCCTTCAGCGAGCTGCTCGGCACGTGGTGGGGGGAGCGGGTCCCCGGCGTGGACGTGGAGAGGCTGCTCGGCGAGGGCCTGGTGGCGCACGCCACCGCCTCCGGCAAGCCCGCGGGGCTGGGCGTGCTCGCGGCGGTCACCGCCCTGGGCACCTCGTCCGAGCAGCGGAGCCTGGCCGAACAGGGGATGATCGCACTCCGCGAGCGCGGCCTCCAGGTACCGGCGTGGGCCTCCCAGCTCGGCGAGGTCACGCCGGTGGCCGTCTACGTCAGCACCGACCAGTTCGGTGACACCGAGGACTTCGTGTGCGTGTTCAGCCGCGACGGCGACCACCCCGGCCACCCGGGCTCGCTGCCGCCCGAGCACGCGCTGATCCTGGTCCTGGACCACAACGGCGGCGGCGTGCTGCGCGACGCCTGGGTGACCACCAAGGTCGAGCAGCTGTTGGAGAGCTGCCGGGCCAGGGCCGAGACGGACGAGTTCGCGCGGTTCGCCCAGGTGGAGCTGACCGAGGCGCGCGCCCTGCTGTCACGGGCCCTGGAGCGCACGGAGCAGGTGGTGGCGGGAGCGTCGGCCGACCGGGCCTCGGGGGCGCTCGTGGAGCCGGTGGGACTGAAGGTCTCCGACCTGACCGGGGGGTCGCTGGCCGCGCACTTCGCGCTGGCCAACGCGCGGGTGCGGTCCCTGCCCACCCCTCCCGAGGGAGTGGACCCCTTCCCCGCACCGGTGTGGCGGCGCGACCGGCGCGCGGTGCTGGCCGCCCGCTTCCTGGCCTCGGACGAGGCCGCCGAGCTCTCCGACTCCTACGCGGCGAGCCGCTGCGCCGACCACATCATCACGCACGGCTGCGACGTGGACGGCGGTCGGCCGATGCGCGTCAGCCCGCGCAAGGTGGAGTCCTTCCTGCTGCACTGGCTGCCCGGCCGGGTGGTGCTGCTGCCCGAGGAGCAGGAGGCCATGCCGCACGTGCTGGCGGCGTGGGTGCGCTGGGCGGGCGGACGCGGCGGGCTGCCGCAGGTGGCGGTGGGCGCGACGCTGGACGCGGTGTGGGAGTCCACCGCGGAGTTCACCCGCACCTACCGCGATCCGGCGCGCCCGCTGGGGCTGCGCCAGGAGGCGGTGCGGCGGCTGATGCCCGACGGCGACTTCTCGTCGCTGGCGCGGCGGATGTTCGCGTTCCCGCTGCTGGCCAGCGAGCTGGTGACGTGGGCGCCGGAGGAGTTCGACCCGGACACGGCCCGGGGCCGAAGAGCGCTGCTGCGCCTGGACCACTACGGCGAGTACGAGGCGGCCACCCCGCACAGCGGCCGCCACTCCAGCGGGCAGGACCGGTGGTACCGGCCGGTGACCGGCGACGATCCCGAGCGGGAGCGGGAGCTGGACCGGCACGAGCGCCTGGCCCGGCGGCTGTGGCACGGCAGGCCCGCGAACCTGTGGGCGGCGGCGCGCCGGATGCTGGACCGGGGCGTGGACCGGCCCGGCGTGCTGGCCGCGCTGGGCGAGGTGCTGGACGCCGCCTCGGGCGAGAGCGACCTGCGCCGCCGACTGGACGCGCTGTAGGCGGCGCCCGCCCCGACGCTGCGCCCTCGCCGCACGGCACCTACTCCAGCATGCGCTCGCGCAGCTGCTCGACAGTGGCGTCGGAGAGCTTGAGGCCCTCGGTGACGTAGGCGTCGAAGGAGCCGTGGACCTCGTCCACGTGGGCGAAGGCGGTCTCCAGGTACTCGGCGCGCACCCGCGTCATGGGCACGACCTCCTCCCACTCCAGGGCGCTGTGCCGGGCGAGCCTGCGCATCCACTCGTCGGTGTTGGCCTGGCGCTCGTTGCTTGCCAGGTAGTCGGCGACCACGGCCTCGCGGTCCACGCCCAGCAGGCCGAGCAGCAGGGCGGCGCCCCAGCCGGTGCGGTCCTTGCCCGCGCTGCAGTGGAAGACCAGGGCCGCCGGGCCCCGGGCCACACGCTCGACCAGCTCGCGGTATCCGGCGAGCGCCTCGGCGTCGGTCACGAGCTCGCGGTAGACGCCGTGCATGAAGCGCTCGGCGGCGCCGTCGGCGAACATGAGACGGGCCTTCTCGGGGTCGGCCAGGGCCAGGGAGAAGTTGGCACCGGCCGCCTCGGGGTCCTGCACGGCCACGACCGCGTACTCGGCGCCCTCGGGGACGACGTCGGGGAGGGTCTCGCGCTCGTGCGGGGTGCGCAGGTCGACGAGCTGGCGGATGCCCAGGCCGTTGTAGACGGGCAGCTCGTCCGCTGCGATCGCGTGCAGGGCGTCGGAGCGGTACACGAGCCCGCGGCGGACCGTGCGGCCCGAGGCGGTGCGGTGCCCGCCGAGGTCTCGGAAGTTGGGGGCGCTGGAGAGGAGGAAACCGTCGTTCGTCACCTTGGTGACGATACCCATCCTCCCCGGCGCCCCGTCAGCCGACGTCCGCTCTTCCCCGGCCGGGGTCAGGCGCCCTCGCGCATGGCGGTGATCTGCTCCCCCGCCTCCTTGACGTCCTTGGCGGTGTCCACGCCGCGCCAGAAGCCGTCGATGCGGTAGGCAACCAGGCGCCCCTCCTTGGCCAGGTCGGGGAAGGTGGAGGACTCGTGGTCGCCCTTGGCGGGCAGCAGCGGGGTGATGCCCGGCTCGAACAGGTACACCCCGGCGTTGATCCACACCGGTAGCAGCGGGCTCTGGGTGAAGCCCTCGATCCGGTCCTGGTCGTCCACGTCCACGATGCCCCAGGTCGTGCGGAACTGGGCCAGGGCCAGGGTGGCCAGGCCGCCCCGCTCCCGGTGGTGGGCGGTCATCTCGTCCAGGGGGAACCAGGTGAGCACGTCGCCGTTGAGCGCGAAGTAGGGGGCCTCCGGGTCGTGCAGGCCGGTGGAGGCGAAGCGCAGGGCCCCGCCGCGGCCGAGCGGCTCGTCCTCGACCAGGAGCGTGACCCGCGGGCCGCCCTCGCGGGCCTCCAGGTGCTCGCGCAGGACCTCGGCCTTGTAGCCGCAGGAGACGACGACGTGTTCGACGCCGTGGCCGGTGAGCCACTCCAGCTGGTAGTCGATGATGGGCCGTCCGGCCACCTCCACCATCGCCTTGGGGCGGGTGTCGGTGTAGGGCCGCAGCCGGGTGGCCTGGCCGCCGGCGAGGATGAGCGCCTGGGTGACGGGGGACGCGGAGGAAGTGGGTGCAGCGGTCATGATCCGGACACTAGCAGCACGCCTGTACGCGCCCCCCGGGTCTACTGCGTCGCCTCGGCGTAGGCCTTGCGGACGTCGGCGCTGGTCAGCACGGTGAGTTCGGCGGCGGTCGCGGCCTCGCCCAGCTCCTGGGACACGCGCAGGTCGCGGTGGGAGCACGCCTTCTCGAACAGGGAGCGGGCGAAGCGGCCGTTGCCGAGCTCGTCGATCCACCCGGCCTCGCACACGTGCGCGAAGATGCTGCGCAGGTCCTCGCGCGCGGTGTCGTCGAAGGCGTCACCGGTGCGGGCGGCCACGGTCTCGGCGATCTCGGTGAGCTCGTCGGCGGTGTAGGAGGGGAAGCGCACCCGCACGTTGAACCGCGAGGACAGTCCGGCGTTGGAGGCCAGGAAACGCTCCATCTCCGCCGGGTAGCCCGCGAGCACGACCACGAGCCGGGACCTGTCGTCCTCGGCCCGCTTGAGCAGGGTCTGGATGGCCTCGGAGCCGAAGGCGTCGCCGCCGCTGTAGCCGGGGTTGACCAGGGAGTAGGCCTCGTCCACGAACAGCACGCCGCCCAGCGCCCGGTCCACGAGCCGGTTGGTCTTGACCGCCGTGGCGCCCAGGTGCTCGCCGACCAGGTCGGCGCGCTGGGCCTCGACCACGTCGGCGCGGCCGAGCAGGCCCAGCGCCGCGAAGACCCGGCCGAGCACCCGGGCGACGGTGGTCTTGCCGGTGCCGGGCGGACCGGAGAACACGAAGTGCCGCATGGGCGCCTGGTTGAGCAGCCCCTGCTCCTCGCGGAGCTTGGCCACCCGCAGCTGGGCCACGATGGAGCGGACCTGCTCCTTGACCGGCTCCAGACCGATCATGGCGTCCAGTTCGGCCATCGCCTCCCCGATGCCGGGCGCCTCCCCGAAACCGGGCAGGCGCGAGGTCAGCTCCCGGTGGGCGGCCTCCACGTCCGAGGCGCGGACGGTGATGAGGTCCTCGGCCTCGGGCCGGGGCGCGGGTTCGGCGCCGTCCACCCCGGCGGTGACCACGCGCACGTCGCGGGCCTGGGCGGCCTTCTCCACCACCGAGCGGGCGAAGCGGCCGTTGCCGAGCTCGTCGACCACCTCGCGCTGGACCACCTGGTCGAACCTTCGCCGCAGCGCCTGGGCGGCTTCCTCGTCGAGGATGTCGCCGCGCTGGTGGACGAGGGACTCGGCGATGCGGAACAGCTCGTCGGCGGTGTAGCTGGGGAAGCTGATGCGGGTGGCGAAGCGCGAGGCCAGACCGGGGTTGGAGGCCAGGAAGGCGTCCATCTCCTTCTCGTACCCGGCCAGGACGACGACGAGCTGGTCGCGGTCGTCCTCGGCGCGCTTGAGCAGGGTCTGCACGGCCTCGTTGCCGAACCGGTCGGCCTGGCCGTCGCCCTCGTTGACCAGGGAGTAGGCCTCGTCCACGAACAGCACGCCGCCCAGCGCCCGGTCGATGAGCTCGTTGGTCCTGATGGCGGTAGCGCCCAGGTACTCCCCCACGAGGTCGGCCCGCTGGGCCTCGACCACGCGGGAGGTGGGCAGCAGCCCGAAGGAGTGGAAGATGGTGGCCAGGGTGCGGGCGACGCTGGTCTTGCCGGTGCCGGGCGGGCCGGAGAAGACCAGGTGGCGCAGGGGCCGCTCGACGGGGAAACCCGCGTCGGCGCGCAGGCGGGCCGCCTCGATGGAGGCGGCGATCCCGCGCACCTGCTGTTTGACCGGGTCGAGGCCGACCATGTCCTCCAGTTCGGCCAGGGCCTGGTCGACGGGGACGGGCTCGTCGTCGCTGTCGGCGGAGGGGGCCCCGCGGGAGCCGCTGCCGGTGCGTGCGCGCAGCGGCCGGGTGCGGCCGTCGGCTCCGTCCCGGCCCCCGGGCGCGTTCGCGGGGCCCGCGCCGCCGTTGCGGCGCGAGACGGGCATGGACTTGGCCGTCTCGCGCCGGTTGGCCTCGCTCTCCCGGTGGATCTGGCGCGAGGCCGACAGCCGCCACAGCAGGCAGGCGCCCGCGGCGGCGTAGAGCAGGGCGATCCCCCAGGAGGCGGCGAAGGGCTCGACGACCAGCCCGACCAGGGCCAGGGAGAACCCGGCGATGAGCCCGGCGGTCAGCGAGAGCACGGTGGTGTGCCAGACGGGGAACTCGCGCGCCTGCCCGGCGGCCAGGACCACGAGCGGGGGCAGGGGCAGGACCAGCAGCGTGACGGGTTCGCCGGTGAGGGGGATCTGGAAGAGGGGAACGGCCACCGCGAGCCAGAGCACGCACACCATGACGGTGGCGAAGGCGTCGACGGAGCGCATGAGGGCGGCCAGGACCATGAGCAGGACCAGTGCCGCGGTGACCGCGCCGAAGACGGAGACCCCCGTGACGAGCGCGACGACGGCGACCACGGTCAGCAGGACCAGTGCGGACACGAGCCGTCGGCCGAGGGGGATCCGGTGGTAGAGGGCGCGCATGCGGTCGAGTCCCGAGGCGCGTCCCGGCTCCGCGGCGGCGGTGGAGCGCATCTCACGCGTCATCCATGAACCTTCCTGGGTGGGGGTCCGTGGCGGTCGGCTCTCCTGACCGGCGGGGTTCGGGTCGGGGGCGGGAGGCGTCGGGGGGCCGACGTCCACAGCCACAGCCTTGCCCCAAGTGGGGCGGATGTCCAGTACGGGACCGCGTGTCGTGCCCCCTGGCCGGGGGCCGCCCGGGGGCCGCGGGTCCGGTGCTCACAGCAGGGGGAGCTGCCCGCCGGAAGCGGGGCGGACCCTGCGCAGGTGCTTCCATCGGGGCAGGTCGTCGAGGTAGGACCAGCTCATGCGGTGGTGCGGGGTGGGCCCGGACTCGGCCAGGGCGGCGCGGTGCACGGGCGAGGGGTACCCGGCGGCCCGCTCGAACCCGTAGCCCGGGTGGTCGGCGGCCAGCTCGGCCATGAGGGCGTCGCGGCGGACCTTGGCCAGGATCGCGGCGGCGGCGACGCTGACGCAGGCCAGATCGCCCTTGACGCAGGTGCGCACCCTCCAGGGGCCGCCGATGAAGTCGTGCCTGCCGTCGAGGATGACGGCGTCGGGCCGGGGGGAGAGCGCGTCCAGGGCGCGGCGGGAGGCCCGGTGCAGCGCCTCGGTCATGCCGACCTCGTCGATCTCCTCGGGGGAGGACCAGCCGAAGGCGTGGTCGGCGACCCAGGGGCGCAGCTGGTCGGCGATCTCCCGGCGGCGTTTGGGGGTCAGGCGCTTGGAGTCGGTCAGCCCGGGGGGCGGGGCGCCCTCACCGGAGACGGCGGCGCAGACCAGGAGCGGCCCGGCCCAGGCGCCGCGGCCCACCTCGTCCACTCCGGCGACCACCCGCGCGCCGGAGGAGCGGAGCTCGTCCTCCAGCTCGTAGGTGGGCACGGCGGGCGGCGGGGAGGAAGTGGATGTGGTCGGCACGGTGTCCACCTTAGGGCGTGCGGCGCGGACGCCGTGCGGGACCCGGGGCGCGGCAGACCCCGGCCCGCGCGCCCGGGTCCCGATCCGGACGAGGCGGTCCCCCGCGCACCCTTTCGCGCGACTCGCCGGTCACCACGGCAGGTCAAAGCCCATGACTTTGTGTAGTTTCCGCTTGTCGGGACCGCCGGACGCCCGGGAGGAGCGGACATGCAGCGCGCCAGGCCGTACCCGCGGCCACGGATCTCCCGGGGACGCCTCTACGACGTCGTCGCCGCCCTCGTCCGGGTGGGCGTCGGGTGGGTGTTCACCGAGTACGGGCTCGCGCTGCGCGGCCGGGAGGCCGCGGTCGCCGCACACCTGGACGCCGTCGGACTGGGCGTGCTGTCCCCGGTCGCCGGGACGCTGCCCGCCCTGCTCGTCGCGCTCTCGATCGCCTTCGCCGTGGGCCTGCTCACATGGCTGACCGGCCCCCTGCTCGCCGTCGCGGCCGTGCTCGGCGCCCTCACGACGGGATCGCCCGACCTGGCGCCCCTCTCCTCGTGGGGAACGACGTCGCTGGTCACGGCGGTGTGCGTACTGATGGCCGTGAGCGGCGGACGCTGGTCCTGGGACCACCTCGTCCTCTCACCGCGCGTCGGCGTGCGACACCGGAAACACCGCCGTCACCCGTCCGCGGCCCGAGGGAGTGACGGCGGTGTTTCCTCGCGTCTCCCCGAACACGCCCCGCCACTGCTCTATCCTGTGGAGCAGGCCGTGCTTCGGCGGCCGTATCGACTGTGACGCGGCCCCCTGCGGCCCCTTCTTCCCGTTCGCTGCGGGTCCGCGTCCCCATGACACGGATTCGGTGGAGGGAACGCCATGTCCGCCGCAGCTTCCGGCCCGACCCCTGACAGGTCCCTGGCCAAGCTGATCGAGATCGCGGAGAAGCCGACGCTCGGCCAGCGACTGATCAGCTGGGCCTCCCGTCCACCCGGCCGGCTCTACATCCCCGCCTGCGGCGTGGTCGGCCTGGTCCTGCTCTTCGAGGACAGCGTCCCCGGCGGGCACCTGCCCACGTTCTTCATCGGCCTGGTGGGCGGTCTGCTGCTCGCCGGGATGGGCGCGCTGCGCCTGGGCATCGCCCTGGCGGTGGCCCGGCCGATGATCCGCTACTACTGGCTGCGCTGGGTGTCCGCGCCGGTGATCGCCGCCGCCGCGATCGGCCTGGCCGTGGCCGACGCCCCGCTCCAGAGCCGGATCAGCGCCTCCTCCGACCAGCTGCTCTCGCTGCGCGAGGACACCGACGGCCGCACCTCCATCCCGCTCAACGGGGAACGGGTGGGGCTGTACTCGCTGCGCAGCGTCTCGGCGTACGAGGGTGTCACCCACTACGCGGTGGAGGGTTCGGGGCTGTTCAGCCCCTCGGGTCTGGCGCACAGCACCGAGCCGATCCCCGAGGGCGTCTTCGTCCCCGGGCAGGGCTCCAGGATCTACGAACACGTGTCGGGCGACTGGTACGTCTGGGTCAACCACTAGACCGCCCCCGCGCCCGTGACCCGCCCGCCGCGCCGCCGCGCGGCGGGCGGCCGCGTTCCCACCGCCGGAAACTGACCCTCACCTTGCCGGTCCTTGTCCCCCTCCAACCCTGCTCTCACCCTCGCCGGGTACACAAGGAGACGCCCCTGGGGGAGAGCCGTCAGGTCCTCCCTCCCCGGCAGCGCCGCCAACCCTGAGGAGAGGCCCCATGCGCGAGTTCGCGCTCACCCTTCACGTGCGCATCCACGACTCGATCACCGCGCTGCGCCGCGCCCACGCGCTCGGCGACGACGACCTGGCCAGCGCGCAGGCGGGCGAGGTCGAGGACCTGGTCGAGATCGCCGCGCGGAACGGGATCGACATCGCCGGGGGCTACTCCTCCCTCTCCCCCGTCGCCTGAGCACCGGACAGGCTAGGGTCCACGCCCTTCCCCAAGGCACACAGAAGGGGCCCGCGACCGCTCCCGGTCGTGGGCCCCTCCCCTGTTGCCCGGCTCCTGCCCCACGGCCGACCCGCGGGGCAGGAGCCGCCGGATCAGCGGCGCCCCTGCCCGCCGTACCCCTCTCCGCGCTCGAACTGCTCGCGCATCGCGGCGCCCTGCTGGCGCTGGTACTCGTCGGCCAGCTGCTGCTGGCGCTCGGCGGCCGCGGCGACCGCTCCCTGCGCGGAGTCCAGGACCTCCCTGGCCCCGCCCGAGCCGCCAGAGCCGCCCAGCGGCGTCCGCGCGCCCCGGCCGTCCATCACCTGGGGCAGCAGCTGCGCGGTCAGCAGCGTCGACAGCGCCGAACCGTCCCCCGCGCCCGCCTCGGTCTGCACCACCACCGGACGCGGGGCGCGCCCGGCAAGGGTGGCGCCCACATCCAGGCGGCGGCGGGCCAGCTCGTACTCCAGCACCGCCCGGTTGTCCCGGTAGGCCGTGGCCAGGCGCTCCTGCGCCTTCGCCTCGTTCTCGGCGGCCACCAGGTCGGCGCGCCCGCGCGTCTCGATCTCGTAGCGCACCCGCTGCGCCTCGGTCTCCTGCTCCTCCAGCATCTGCGCCACGTCCTTGCGCGCCTTGTTGAGGGAGGCGTTGACCTCGACGATCTTGGCGTCACGGGTCTTCTTGGAGCGCTCGATGTCCATCAGCAGGGTGTCGATCCGGCGCTTGCGCGTCAGCTCCCACTCCTGCTCGTAGGCCACCAGCTCCTTGGCCACCCGCTCCCGGGTGGACAGGTGCTGCTGGTACTGGCTGGGCAGCTGCACGTCGGGGATGTTGCAGCCGGTGATGCGCACACCGTACTTCTCCAGCTGCCCGTTGAGCAGGCGGCGCATGTCCTCGACGTTGGAACCGCGCAGGTCGTAGGCGGACTCGGTGTTGACCAGGCGGCTGCGCTGGCGGATGGCGTCCTGCACCGCGCTGGAGAGCACGAGGTCGAAGTTGCTCGCGCCGATGATCGTCACGAACCGGATCGGGTCGGTGATCTGGAACTTGAGGAAGAACTCGATCGACTTCAGCGGCACGTTCTCCCGCGTGGGGCAGGCCAGGACCGGCGCCGTGTAGGGGATCTCCGTGCGGGTGTCCACCACGAAGTCCACCCGCGACCACGGGTGCCACAGGTAGTGGCGGCCCGGCCCGATCGGCTTCACGATCGCGCCGTACTTGGTGAGGATGCCGTGCGTGCCCTCCTCGATCTCGATGATCGAGCTGCGCCACCACCACAGGCCCGCCACGACGATGCTGAGGACGCCGACGACCAGGGTCGGCACGGCCAGCACGACGTAGGCGACCCCGAGGACGAACCCGCCCGCCGAGGCGTTGAGGGCCATCATCAGCGCCGAGCACAGGGCGAAGAGGCCGAACCAGACCAGGACGGTCCACCGCAGGCCCCGGTTGTCGCGCGGGATGACCACGGGGACGATCGCGCCCTGGTCTCCGCCGCGCAGCAGACCGGCCAGGTCGCCCCACGAGGCGAGGGACTCCTTGATGCTGGAGCCGCCTCCGGCGTTCACTGACAGGCTCATCTACTGACCTCCCTCGTCGGGGCCGAAGCCCTGGGTGCCGCGCGACCACGGCGGCGGGGGCGGGTCCTCCAGGGACCGGTGGGGGGCGTCCGAGGGCGGCGGCGCGTCGACCGGCGGCCCGGCGGGGTCCTGCTCCCGCGGAGCCTCGTGCCGACCGTGCGGCTCCTGGGATGCCCGGGGCGCTTGGGGCACCTCGGACATGCGCTCGTCGATGGCCTGCTCGGAGACGGACTGGCGGATCTCCTCCACCAGCTCCTCCCCCGGGTCCTCGCCCCGGCCCGGCTCGGTCCTGGGGCCGTCGGCCTTTCGCACCAGAGCGCTGATCTCCTGCTCGCGCTCGGCGATGCGGCCCCGGATGTCGCCGAGGCGGGAGCGGAGGGCGTCCATGTCCTCCTGCGAGAACAGGGCGGTGTCGGCCTGGCCGATGATCTCCTGGGCGATGCGCAGGTAGTCGACGCTGGCGGCGTCGCCCGACCCGATCCGCAGGACCTGCGGCAGGCTGTCGGCGACCGCCTCCAGCTTGTCCAGGAGGGTCTCGCGGAAGCGGTAGTTGAGGATCTCGGGGGCGTCGGCGGCGCTCACCGCGCGGATGTCCAGGGCCTGGGCCTGCAACAGGGCCGCGTTGGCGTTGGCCTCGGACTGGGCCTCGACGAAGCGCTGGTGGGCCAGGGAGCGGGCCCGGTTGGTCTCGCGCTCCAGGGCGGTGTCCATCTGCGCCTGGTACTGGGCGATGTCGGCCTGGATCGCGGACAGGGTCTCGTTGAGGGTCGCCAGCTCCTTGTTCAGGTCGCCCTCGTTCTGCTCCTTGCGCAGCTGGAGCTCGTACTCGAAGGTGTAGGCGTCCTTGGCGACGCGGACCATCTCCGGCGCCGCCAGGTCCATCCGGTACTCCTGGTTGGAGGGCTCGGCGTGGGTGATGTTGGCGCTGGTCAGCTCCACGATCCCGCTGAACTGGCGGTTGAGCTGCTCCACCAGGCTCTGGGTGTTGTCACCCACCATGTCGTAGATGGCCGAGGCCTGCTGCTCGTAGATGAGGCTCCGCGTGGTCTCGCTGATCGCGTTGTTGAGCTTCTCCTGGAAGCCGTTCACACCGCCCAGCGTGTAGACGAAGTCGGTGGCGTTGACGATCCTGAACTGCACGAACAGGTCGATGGAGGCCTGCACGCCGCTCTTGGTGGGCGCCGAGCGGATCGGCGCGTTGAAGGGGTACTCGCGGGTGGTGTTGACGATGTAGGAGACGCGCTTCCAGGGGTTGAAGAGCGTGACCCGCCCGGCCTGGAAGACGTTCTCCATCTTGCCGAAGCGGGTGACGATGGCCTCACAGCCCTCCGGCACCATCACCATGCCCTGGCGCCACCACATGAACACGGCCACCGCGATGGTGATCAGCCAGTAGTGGACGCCGAAGACGGGGTTGAGCAGGGGGTTGCCACCGCTGACCGCCTGGGGGACCAGGACGGTGACGGCGCCCAGCACACCGAGGGCCACCAGCGCGATGGCCGGGAGCATCGTCACGAAGGTGCGTCCGCGGGGGATGACCATGGGGCAGATGACGTGGACCGGCCCGCCGTCGCCGCGCTCGTAGTAGCTGCGGTTGATCGCCTCGCCCGCGTTGTTGAGGGAGGTGCTCTTCTGCTCGATGCGGGTGCCGACGGAGTCACCCTGTTCACGGGCGGCGACGAAGTCCCGGGGGTCGAGGCCACCGCCCTCGGTGGCCTGTTGCAGCGCGTCGGACACCGCCTGGCGCGGATCGCCCCCCTGGGCGACGGCACCGGCCGCGCCGCGCACGGTCTGCGCGAACGACATAGGCATGGGCTCCTTGGTCGGAGGTCGGGAACTATCGGCTACGACGTCGCGTACCGCGGTCCGGTTCCAGGTGGGGACCTGTCCCGTAACCCGAGGGGCCGTAGCGGACAGCACCAACCCTGTCATGAGACGCGTCCGGAACCCAGGGCTGTAGACCGGAACGTGACGGGGGCGCTCACCCCCGAGACCGGCCCGGGCGGGCCGGATCGCACCGCCGCCGGACGGCGGATAACGTCGTCGGCACACGCAGCCACCGGCTCCGGCCGCAGCGAGAGGGGACCCCGTCCATGCCCGCAGTACCCAGCTCCGTCCTGACCACCGCGGGCCTGATCGGCGGCTACACGGTGGCCCGCACGACAGGCAACCGCCCGCTGGGCGGAGCCGTGCTGGCCGCGTTCGGCGCCGCGGCCTTCGAGACCTGGCGCCGCCGCTCGGGGGTGGGCACGGCGGTCGCGCTCACCGGCGTGTACGTGGGGGCGTTCGGGCTCTCCCACCCGCTGGCGAAGAAGGTCGGCGCCTGGCCCGCCGTGCTGGGGGTGACCGCCGTGACCGCCTCGGTCGCGGCCGCCTCCGGGGACCTCGACCGCGGCTGACGCGGGACCGGGGCTCCGGGGAGGGACACGGTTCCGCCCCCTCCCCCGACCGTCCGCCCGGCGCCGGTCAGCTGCAACCGCTGGTGGCCCCGCAGCCCTCACAGGCGTAGCAGCTGCCCGACGGGCGCATCTTGGTACCGCAGGTCACGCACAGCGGCGCGTCCGCCACGAAGCCCTTGCCCTCCATCAGCTCCGCGGTGGAGTGCGCCCGGGTCGGCCGCTCCGCCGCCGCGTGCGGCTCCCGCGCGGAGGCCGCCGGGACCTCCTCCGGGGCGTCCGCCCCGCGGGTGGCGGCGGACTGGGCGTAGGACTCCACCTGCGTGGCGACCTGCGCGGGGTCCTCGCCCGCCACCTGCGCCTGACGCTCGGCGGCCGACAGCACCCCCAGCGCGGCCCGCTCCTCGTAGGGCAGGTGGTCCAGGGCCAGGCGGCGGAAGATGTAGTCCACCACCGACTGGGCCATGCGGATGTCCGGATCGTCGGTCATGCCCGCCGGGTCGAACCGCATGTTCGTGAACTTCTCCACGTAGGTCTCCAGCGGGACCCCGTACTGCAGGGCGATGGAGATCGCGATGGAGAAGGCGTCCATCACCCCGGCCAGGGTGGACCCCTGCTTGCCGAGCTTCATGAACACCTCGCCCAGACCGTCGTCCGGGTAGGAGCCCGCCGTGATGTAGCCCTCGGCCCCGCCCACGGAGAACGACGTGGTCTCGCTCGGTCGCTTCTTGGGCAGGCGGCGGCGGACCGGGCGGGGCGCCTCGACGGCCTCCGCCTCGGACCCGGCCTCCTTCTCCCGCGTCCCTCCGGTGGACAGCGGCTGGCCCACCTTGCAGTTGTCGCGGTAGACGGCGAGCGCCTTCAGGCCCATCCGCCAGCCCTCGAAGTAGATGTGCTCGAAGTCCTCGACCGAGGCCTCCTCCGGCACGTTCACCGTCTTGGAGATCGCGCCGGACAGGAAGGGCTGTACCGCGGCCATCATCCGCACGTGGCCCATGGGCCGGATGTAGCGGAGCCCCATCGCGCAGTCGAACACCTCGTAGTGCTCGGTGCGCAGGCCGGGCGCGTCCACGACGTGGCCGTTCTCGGAGACGTACTCGACGACGGCCTCGATCTGCTCGTCCTGGTAGCCGAGGTTGCCCAGCGCGCGCGGGATGGCCTGGTTGACGATCTGCATGGAGCCGCCGCCGACCAGCTTCTTGAACTTGACCAGCGAGAAGTCCGGCTCGATGCCGGTGGTGTCGCAGTCCATCATGAAGCCGATGGTGTTGTGGCTGACCAGGCCGTTGGCCACGTAGGTGACGTTGTCGGGCACCGAGATGTCGTAGGTCGGCTGCACGCCGCCGTCCTCGTTGGCGCCGACCTCCTCGAAGACGTAGCCGAGGGCGTGTCCCAGCCTGCCGTCGAGCGTCTCGGAGTGAATGACCGAGGCCAGCTGCCGGGCCACGCCGCCGTACTTCCTCAGCGACTGCACGACCGTCCCCCGCGCGGCGTGCCCGACCGGTACCAGCTCGTCCCATACCTGGCGGGGCAGAACGATCCGGTCGCCCTTGGCCGAGCGGTCCGGCTCCAGTTGGACGACGAGCTTGTTCTTGCGGTCGCCCAGGAACCCGACAGTCTCGTCGAAGCGCAGGGCGTGGTCGACGTTGCGCAGGCGGACCACGTGGCACTCCCCGCCGTATCCGCTCCGGGTCGTGCGCGTGGTGGAGGCCATGCCCAGGGTCAGCAGCAGCGTGCGGACCTCTCCGGCGAAGGAGGCGTGCGCGGTGGACATGCTCGGCACACCCTCCAGGACGGTGCCGTCCGCCTCGAAGAGACCGCGCAGGAAGGCCGCGTACACCGCCGGGTCGTTGGTCTCCAGGACCGACGAGGGCACCCGGGGGGTCCAGCCCTTGCCGGAGTGGCCCTGACCCGGCAGGTCCTTGGCGAACCCCGCGGCCTTCCACCACCGGGCCAGGCGGACCGAGGACAGGGTGACCTCCTGGTAGCCCTGCATGGCGGTCACCACGGGCACGAGGCCGAACAGCCCCTTGGCCAGGACGCGCAGCCGCTCGACGACGTCCTCGTCGGTGTCGGCGACGCACAGACGGACGCCCTTGGCGTGCAGACTGCCGTCACCCATGAAGTACCCGACGAGCTCCGCGAGTTCCTCGTCCACCGCATCGGGCACGAACAGGCCGCGATCTCCCGCGTAGTAGGCCTGGTCCAGGACCGGCAGCACCACACGGCGGGGCTGCCCGACCAGGGTGCCCATCTGGACCGGAACGACGTCGCCCTCGGCGATGTCGACGAAGCGCTTCCACTCCCAGTCACCCGTCCGGGGGGAGACCACCTTGATCCGGTGCGTGTGCGTGCCCTGGAGCCGGTATCCGCCCTTCGTCACGATGCGCCGGGTCGGCTCCTCTCCGTTGACGAAGAACCTCGTCGCCTCGCGGGGCCCCTCGTCCGTGGAGACCCGGGCGGAGAGGTCCTGCCACCTGGGTCCGTAGACGTCGCCCAGTTCGGCGAGCCGGACGAGCCCCCGGTCGGTGGTGACCATGGAGTCGCCGGTGAGGCAGCCGGTGGGCGCGAGAAGGCTCGCCTGGGCGTTGCGCCAGCCGTTGCGCTCGCCGATCCTGAGGCACTCGGCCCACTCGCGGGTGGCCGCGGCGTGGATCGGCTCCTCCAGGGTTCCGACGGTGCGCAGGTCGTCGTTGGCCGCGGCGTGCTTGCGCATGACCCTCTTGTGGGCCCGCTCGTTGCGCCGGTAGCCGTCGTAGGGACCGACCACCCCGGCCAGCTCGGCGCTGCGCCGGTAGGCGGCGCCGGTCATCAGCGAGGTCACCGCGGCGGCGACGGCGCGCCCGCCCTCGGAGTCGTAGGCGTGGCCGGTCGCCATGAGCAGGGCGCCCAGGTTGGCGTAGCCGATGCCGAGCTGCCGGTAGGCGCGGGTGGTCTCGCCGATCTTCTCGGTGGGGAAGTCGGCGAAGGTGATGGAGACGTCCATCGCCGTGATGACCAGCTCGGTGAGCGCGGTGAAGCGCTCCACGTCGAAGGTGTCGTCCTCGCGCAGGAACTTCAGCAGGTTGATCGAGGCCAGGTTGCAGGACGAGTCGTCCAAATGGAGGTATTCCGAACATGGGTTACTTGCACTGATACGTCCGCTTTCGGGCGTGGTGTGCCAGTCCTGGATCGTGCCGTCGTACTGGATGCCCGGGTCCGCGCACTCCCAGGCGGCCCTGGCCATGCGCTGGAACAGCTCCTTGGCGTCCACCGTGGCGACGACCCCGCCGGTGGTGCGGGAGGTCAGGCCGAAGTCGGAGCCGCTCTCCACGGCGCGCATGAACGCGTCGGAGACCCGCACGGAGTTGTTGGCGTTCTGGTACTGGACGCTGAACATGTCGTCGCCGCCGAGGTCGACGTCGAACCCGGCGTCGCGCAGGGCACGGATCTTGTGCTCCTCGCGGGCCTTGGTCTCGACGAAGTCCTCGATGTCGGGGTGGTCGACGTCCAGCACGACCATCTTGGCGGCCCGGCGGGTGGCGCCGCCGGACTTGATGGTCCCGGCCGAGGCGTCGGCGCCGCGCATGAAGGAGACGGGGCCTGACGCGGTCCCGCCGGAGGAGAGCAGTTCCCTGCTGGAGCGGATGCGCGACAGGTTCACACCCGCGCCGGACCCGCCCTTGAAGATGATCCCCTCCTCCTTGTACCAGTCCAGGATCGACTCCATGGTGTCGTCCACGGACAGGATGAAACACGCGCTGACCTGCTGCGCGGAGGTGGTGCCGACGTTGAACCACACCGGGGAGTTGAAGCTGAACAGCTGGTGGGCGAGGGCGTGCTTGAGCTCGTGGTCGAAGACCTCGGCGTCCTCGGCGGAGGCGAAGTAGCCGTGTTCGCGGCCGGTCTCGGTGTAGACGCCGACGACGCGGTCGATGAGCTGTTTGAGGCTCCACTCGCGTTCGGGGGTGCCCACCGCGCCGCGGAAGTACTTGCTCGTCACGATCTGGGTGGCGTTCATCGACCAGGAGGAGGGGAACTCCACCCCGCGCTGCTCGAAGTTGACCGTGCCGTCGCGCCAGTTGGTCATGACGACGTCGCGGCGCTCCCACTCCAGGGAGTCGTAGGGGTGCGTGCCCGGGGTGGTGAAGACGCGTCTCACCCTGATCCCCTTGCGGTTGCCCTTGCCCTTGCGTCCGGCCGGACCGCTGGTGGTCTCCGTCATCGCCGGGTCTCCCCTCACTCGTGGGCACGGTCACCGACCGTGCCCGGCGTCCTTGTTCCGGGGGTGGTGTGGCCCCGCACGCGGTCGGGGTGCGGCCGCGAGGGGCGCTATCCCGTGGCGGCGCCGCTCCGGCCGCCGGCCCCGGCGCCCCCGTCGGTCTCGGCCTCGCGGTCCTGGCGCAGGCTGGCGATCTCGGCCTCGAAGTCGGAGAGGCTCTCGAAGCCCCGGTAGACGCTGGCGAAGTGCAGGTAGGCGACCTCGTCCAGGTCGCGCATCGGCCCCAGGATGGCCAGGCCGATCTCGTGGGCCGGTACCTCGGCCAGGCCGCGGCCGCGGATCTCCTCCTCGACCTGCTGGCCGAGCTTGGCCAGGGCGTCCTCGGAGACGGGGCGGCCCTGGCAGGCCCGGCGCACCCCGGCGATGATCTTGGTCCTGCTGAAGGGCTCGGTGACCCCCGAGCGCTTGGCCACCATCAGCAGGACGGTCTCCTGGGTGGTGAACCTGCGCTCGCAGACAGGGCAGGACCGGCGGCGTCGGATGGCCGCGCCGTCGTCGGTGGACCTGCTGTCGATCACCCGGGTGTCCGGATGGCGGCAGAACGGACAGTGCACCCTGGTTCACCTGCTTCTCTCACCGAACGACAACGCTTAGGTACCACTAAACCACAACTTCTGGGCAATCGCCCCTGTCGCCACACCAGATGTTGTGGTCGAACCTAGACTTCTTCCTGACCCGCCGCAACCCTGGCACGGGCGTGTCACGGACACGGCCGAACGGCCGCGCGGCATCGCGGTCCGCGGCGGCGGGATGGGCGGGGAGGTCGGCGCGGGCGGATCGCTGCGGGGGCGGCCCGGCACCGCGCTCAAGGATAGCGTCGCCGCCCGGAGCCCCCGCGCCCCGGCGGCGGGCGTCGGAATCCCGGCGTCGCGGGGATTTCGGTCGAGCCTGCGCTCCGGGATAAGACCCCCGCGCCTGGCCGGAACCGCTGTCACGGACACGCGTTCGCGCATTCCGGGGACAACAGCGCGTGAACGCGTGTACACACGTAAGTGCAGGCCGGAAATTGTCCGCGAATACGCGCGACGGCAATTGTCCCCAGCCTCGAACGCTTGTTTGATATCACCGTGTGCAACGACTAAAGTTGACCTTGATTTCACACCGGTTTCGCCATCACGTGGACCCCCAGGTCGGCACGGTCGCGGACCGGGGGTGGCCAGTCACACAAGCAGGCCCTGACCGAACCGAATGCCGAGGAGGCCCGGCCGTGCCGGAGGAGAATCCCGGAACCGCAGACACCGCCACCGTTCTCGCACCAACGGAGAACACGGGCGGGTCCACGCCCGAAGCCCCCAAACTCACCGCGCGCCAGCAGAGCGTGCTGAACTGCATCCAGCGCTATGTCCGGGAGCGGGGTTTCCCCCCGTCGATAAGGGAAATCGGGGAAGCGGTCGGCCTGTCCAGCCCGTCCAGCGTGGCGCACCAGCTCAAGGTCCTCCAGCGCAAGGGTTACCTGCACCGCGACCAGAACCGGCCGCGCGCGGTGGAGCTGCGCACGCCCGGTCGCGCCTCGGGGCGGACCCTGGTGCCCGAGGACATCGACCTCTCGCGCGCCGCCGCCGTGCCGCTGGTCGGCCGGATCGCCGCCGGTGGTCCGATCCTGGCCGAGGAGTCGGTGGAGGACGTGCTCGCCCTGCCGCGTCAGCTGGTGGGCGAGGGGCGCCTGTTCATGCTCACCGTGGTCGGCGACTCGATGACCGACGCCGCCATCACCGACGGTGACATGGTGGTGGTGCGCCAGCAGCAGGACGCCAACAACGGCGACATCGTGGCGGCGCTGCTCGACGAGGAGGCGACCGTCAAGGTGCTGCGCCGCGAGGAGGGCGGCCACGTGTGGCTGATGCCGCGCAACGAGGCCTACGAGCCGATCAACGGCGACGACGCCACCATCCTCGGCAAGGTGGTCGCGGTCATGCGCCGTGTCTGAGGTCCCCGCGTACCCGCGTCTCCGGTCCCTCTCCCCTCGGAGGGATCGGGGGCGCTTCCCCCTGTGGACGACGCGGGGCCGGCCGGCACGGGCCGCTAGGCTGAGGAGGTGTTCACACGTGCCTCCTCCCCCGCCGTCCGCTGGCGCACCGCACTGCTCGGTGCGGCGAGCGCCGTCCTGTTGACCGCCTCCTGCGCCCCCGCCGACGACGGGGCCGCCGAGGCGCCGGGGGTCGGCGGCGTCGAGCGCGAGGTGGCCTTCGAGGGCGGCGGGCACGAGGTGTCCGGCACCTTCCGGATGCCCCAGGACGTCTCCGGCACCGTTCCGGGCGCGCTCATCATCTCCGGCAGCGGTCCCACCGACCGCGACGGCAACAGCTCCGTGCGCCCCAACGCCAACACCAACCAGAACCTGTCCCGGGTGCTCGCCGAGGTGGGGGTGGCCTCGCTGCGCTACGACAAGTACGGCAGCGGTCCGGACTTCGAGACGCCGGACCCCGGCGGCGAGGTCGTGCCGGTGGACCCGGTGATCTTCGACGAGCAGGTCGCGGCCGCCTACGAGGAGCTCGTCTCCCAGCCCGAGGTGGACCCCGAACGGGTGGTCGTCGTCGGGCACAGCGAGGGCGCCCTGTACGCGCTGCGCGCCCACGATCTCATCGGCGCGGAGCACCCCTCCCCCGCGCTCGTGCTGGCCGCGCCTCCCGGTACGCGCTACCTCGACCTGATCGACCGCCAGCTCACCGAGCAGGCGCGTGCCGTCGAGGCCTCGGGCCAGGTGGAGGAGGGGCAGGTGGTCCAGCTCCTCTCGGACTCCCGCGCCGGACGGGCCGCGATCAGGTCCGGGCGTGCGCTCAGCGAGGTGGAGATGCCCAGCGGGGGTGTGCTGGGCGTCTACACCCCGGTCAACGAGGACTTCCTGGCCTACATGGACGCCTTCGACCCCGTCGACCTGGCGGAGGACCTGCCCGGGGGCACCCCGGTGCTGGTGCTGTGGGGGGAGCGGGACGCGCAGGTGTCCCGGCAGGACGTGGACCGGCTGATGACCGGTCTGGAGGGCGCGGGACGGGTGGACGTCCCCGACACCGACCACATCTTCCGCCGCTACCGGGACGAGCCCGGGGCCACGGTCCTGGACGAACAGCGCCCCTTCGCCGAGGAGGTCGCGCCCGCGCTGGAGGAGTTCCTGGGCACGGCCTGGTAGCCGCGCCGGAGCCTCACTCGGGGATGGAGTCCGGCAGCGCCTCGGTCACGGACAGCGCGAACTCCTCGGCGCCCGCGACCATGCGCTCCCGGTCGCCCGGGTTCTGCGCGTCGTAGCTGGCCGCCAGGCTGTAACAGGTCTCCAGGTACAGGTTGGACACCCGGGCGCCGACGCAGGCGACCGTGTACGGGTTCTCCTGGACCCAGGCGACCGCCTCCTCGCCGACGCCTTCCAGCTCCTGCGCGTCGTACTGGGAGGTGGTGGTGCGCAGGTTGTCGGCGGCCGTCGTGACGCCGCCCGGGTCGGGGGCGGCCACGGCCACCAGCGTCGCGGTGGCCGGAACCTGTTCGCCGGGGCCGCCGGGGGTCGCCCACCGGCACTGCCAGCCGGAGCCGAACGCCTCCTGCGGGCCGCCGACCGGTTCCTCGACCTCCAACTCGTGGTCGGGCACCAGTTCGTCCAGCGTCCCGGTCTCGGCGACGGAGCACTCGGGCGAGACCCCGAAGGCGCTCGCCTCCGGGGTGTCGCGCGCCACCACGTACCAGATCGCCCCGGCGGCGAGCACGACCAGCACCAGGGCGGCGGCGACCACGGCGGCGGTGGCGCAGCCCCGGCTCTGCGGTTGGACGGAGGCCACCACCTCGGGCGCGGGCTGCTGGAGGTGGGGCTGCTGCCACGGGGATCCCGGGGGCTGCGGATACTGCCCCTGCGGGGCCGGGTGGGGGTGGTAGACCTGCTGTTGTCCGTGAGGTTGTGGTGCCTGAGACGGCGGAGACTGTTGGTGCCCCTGCGACTGTGGCGAATGTGATTCCAGGGGTCCCTGCTGCCCCTGCGGCTGCCCATGCGTTTGCGGCGTCTGTGGCTGCTCGGAGTCGCCCTGACCGTGCGACTGCTGCGGTTGCGGAGGCTGTTGGTACCCCTGAAGCTGCTGAGGCTGCCCATGCGTCTGCGGTGTCTGCGTCACCTGTGACTGCGTGGGGTCGTGCTGGTGCACGTGGGACTGGGGTGGCTGCTGTTGCCCGTATGACTGTGCCACCTGGGATGGCTGAGGCGACTGCTGTTCTTCGTGCGGCTGCGGAGGTTCCTGTGATCCCTGCGACTGAGGTGCCTCGTGCTCCCGCTGGGACGAAGGTTGCTCGTCTTCCTGCGCTAGCGGAGGTTCCTGGGCCTCCTGCGGCTGAGGCGCCTCATGCGCCCGCTGCCCCTGGGACGGTTGGCTCTCCTGGAACCGCGGTGCCTCGTGCTCCCCCGGGGACTGCGGAGGCTGGTGGGCTTCCTGGGGCTGCTCGGGATCCCGCGGATCGGGGTGCTGGTCGCTCACAGGGCCTCTCCGAGCTGCACGGCGAACTCCACTGCCAGGTCCCGGGCCTCTCCGAAGTCGACCGGCTCGGTGCCGGAGGTCCCCGCGTAGGACACCCGCACCAGCAGGTTGTCGGTGGGGAAGGCCAGTTCGGCGGTACCCGGAGTCTGGCCGCGCCACACCCGGCCCTCCCCGGCGGGCAGTTCCACGGCCTCGCCGCGCACCGGCACCAGGGCGTCGTAGGCCTCCCGCGCCCGCTGGGCGCCGGTGACCGGCTCCTCCCCCGTGGTGTCGGTGAAGCGGGCGGACAGGTCCAGCCGGAGCACCCCCTGCGGCCCCTCGGTCAGACCGGCGGAGGACCACGAGCACGTGGTGCTGTCGCCGTCGGCCAGGGGGCCCTCTTCGGAGGACTCCAGGACCGCGCCGGGCACCAGGCCGGTGACGAGCGCGTCCGAGACCACCGCGCACCCGGGCGCCGCGGCGTGGACGTCGCCGCTCTCGGGCACGCCCGGGTCGTCCCCGGCCAGCCACAGCCCGCCGCCGATCGCCACCGCGGACAGCACCACCGTGCCCGCGCCGATCACGGCCACCCGCGCGAGGGGACCCACCCGGCCACCGCCTCCCTGTCGGTCACCGAGCCGACCGCACACGGGCGGCGGCCGCTGCGCGCGGCCGCCGCCCCTCGTGTGCCTGGTCAGCCGACGACGATGTTCACCAGCTTGGGCGCGCGCACGACCACCTTGCGGATCTGCTTGTCGCCGATGAAGCCCTGTGCCTTCTCCGAGGCCAGGGCCAGCCGCTCCAGCTCCGCCGGGTCGATGTCGGGCGCCACGGACAGCTTGTCACGGACCTTGCTCTGCACCTGCACCACGCAGGTCACCGACTCCTGCACCAGCAGGGCCGGGTCGACCTCGGGCCAGTTGCCGACGGCGACGCTGCCGCTGCGTCCGAGCTTCTCCCAGCCCTCCTCGGCCACGTAGGGCGCGAACAGGGACAGGGAGACGGCCACGGCCTCGGCGGCCTCGCGGACCGCCGGGTCGGCGGCGCCGGGGCCGGAGTCGATGGCCTTGCGGACGGCCGAGACCAGTTCCATGGTGCGGGCGATGGCCACGTTGAACCGGCGGGACTCGACCAGGGCGGTGATCTGGTCGACGGTGCGGTGCGTGGTCCGACGCAGGTCGGTGTCGCCCTTGGCGGGGTCGGTTCCCGGCGCGCTGGCCGCGCCCGCCTCGCTCATCACCCGGTAGGCGCGGTTGAGGAACTTCTGCGCGGCGACGACGGAGACGTCGGCCCAGTCCACGTCCTCCTCGGGCGGGGAGGCGAAGAGCATGGTCAGCCGGACCGCGTCCACGCCGTAGGCGTCGATCTCCTTGCCCAGGTCCACGCCGTTGCCCAGGGACTTGGACATGGCGCGGCCCTGGTTGATGACCTGGCCCTGGTTGGTCAGGCGGCGGAAGGGCTCGGTGAAGGACACCATGCCCATGTCGTACAGGACCTTGGTGAAGAACCGGGCGTACATCAGGTGGAGCGTGGCGTGCTCCTTGCCGCCGATGTAGTGGTCCACCGGCCCCCACTTCTCCACCGCCTCGGTGTCGAAGGGGGCGGTGTCCAGGCGCGGCGAGCAGTAGCGCAGGAAGTACCAGGACGAGTCCACGAAGGTGTCCATGGTGTCGGTGTCGCGCTCGGCGGGGCCGCCGCAGGAGGGGCAGTCGACGTTGACCCACTCGGTGGCCGCGGCCAGGGGCGAGACGCCCTTGGGGGCCAGCTCGGCGCCCTTGAGTTCGGGCAGGGTCACCGGCAGCTGCTCGTCGGGGACGGGCACCTCGCCGCAGGAGGGGCAGTGGATGATCGGGATGGGGGTGCCCCAGTAGCGCTGGCGGGACAGCAGCCAGTCGCGCAGGCGGTAGTTGATCGTGCCCTGTCCAGTGCCGCGCTCGGCCAGGATCTCGATGATGCGCTCGATGGCCTCGGTCTTGGCCAGGCCGTCCAGCGGGCCGGAGTCGCGCAGGACGCCCTCCCCCGCGGTGGCCGTGCCCGTCTCGACGGGGTCGGGTTCGCCGGTTTCCACCACGACCCGGACCGGCAGGTCGAAGGCCAGGGCGAAGTCCAGGTCGCGCTGGTCGTGCGCGGGCACGGCCATGATGGCGCCGTGGCCGTAGTCGGCAAGGACGTAGTCGGCCGCCCACACGGGCATGCGCTCGCCGTTGACGGGGTTGATCGCGTAGCGGCCCAGGAACACGCCGGTCTTGGGGCGCTCAGTGGCCTGGCGCTCGATGTCGGAGAGCTTGGCGACGTCGGCGCGGTAGGCGTCGAAGGCCTCGCGCTGTTCGGGCGCGCACAGCTCGTCGGCCAGGTCGGCGTCGGCGGCCACGACGAAGAAGGTGGCCCCGTAGAGGGTGTCGGGCCGGGTGGTGAAGACGGTGACGGGCTCGTCGCGGTCCTCGATGGCGAAGTGGACGTCGGCTCCGGTGGAGCGGCCGATCCAGTTGCGCTGCATGGCCAGGATCTCGTCCGGCCAGCGGCCGTCGTCGAGCTGGTCCATGTCGTCCAGCAGGCGCTGGGCGTAGTCGGTGATGCGGAAGTACCACTGGTTGAGGCTGCGCCGCACGACGTCGGCTCCGCAACGCTCACACTTGCCCTGCACGACCTGCTCGTTGGCCAGCACGGTCTGGTCCTGGGGGCACCAGTTGACGTGGCCGTCCTTGCGGTAGGCCAGTCCGCGCTCGAAGAAACGGGTGAACAGCCACTGGTTCCAGCGGTAGTACTCGGGGTCGCTGGTGTGCAGGCGTCGCGACCAGTCCACGCTGATGCCGTAGCGCCGGAACGAGGCCGCCTGGGTCTCGATGTTGGCGTAGGTCCACTCGGCGGGGTGGGAGTTGTTCTTGATGGCCGCGTTCTCGGCGGGCAGGCCGAAGGAGTCCCAGCCGACGGGGTGCAGGACGTTGTCGCCGCGCTGGAGGCGGTAGCGGCTGATGACGTCGCCGATGGCGTAGGCCTCCGCGTGGCCCATGTGCAGGTCGCCGGAGGGGTAGGCGAACATGTCGACGATGTAGGAGCGCGGGCGGGTGTCCCCGGGGTCCTCGTCGGCCTGGAACGGAAGCTCAGCGGCCCAGCGCGCCTGCCACTTGTCCTGGAGGGCACGGGCGTCGTAGGTGTCGCCCGTCGTCTGGTCGCCGTCTGCCGCTGTCATCGCCACGTGTTCCTTAGCCGGTTCGGGGTGTACAGCACTCAGGTTAGCGGTTGGCGGGTCGGGGCGCGGACGGGTTCCGCGCAGCCCCGCGCGGGTGCGCCCGGGGGCGGCGGCCGGGGCCCGGAACCGGAGAAGCCCTCCCCCCACTCCGCGCGGGCGGGCCCGGCGTCACCGCCTGTCCCGCTCGGTCACGGGGTCACGGAGAGCGAGGGGGAAGATCGGTGAGATTACGGACTCCTGACCCCTCCACACCGACCAGCCGGTTTGTTACTCTGCCGTCAAAGTGGCGCAGAACACGCGACTCGGGTCACATCATCCCGAATCATCGCGTATCCACTGGACCCATCTGGCTGCGGGAGGCCCCCATGCTCAACCTGTCCGTGCTCCTGGAGGACGGTGCCCGGTCGGCTCCGGAGAAGGAGTGCCTGGTCTTCGGCGACCTGCGCCTGAACTACGCGATCACCAACATGATCGCCAACCAGGTGGCCAACCTGCTGGTCGCGCGCGGGATCAGGCCGGGGGACCGGATCGCGCTGGCCAGTCCGAACGTGCCCTACTTCCCCTTCGTGTACTTCGGCGCGCTCAAGGCGGGCGCGGTGATCGTGCCGCTGAACGTGCTGCTGACCCCGCGCGAGATCGCCTACCACCTGGAGGACTCCGGGGCCAGGGCCCTCTTCGCCTTCACCGGCACGCCGGAGCTCCCGCTGGGCGAGAGGGCCTTCGAGGCCTTCGGCCAGGTGGACTCCTGCGAGTTCTACGTGGACCTGCCCGCCTCCCCGGGTGCCACGGAGTCGACCATCGACGGCGCCGAGACCTTCTGGAAGGCGCTGGAGGGCCAGCCCGGCGAGTTCGAGACGGTGCAGGCCAGCTCCGACGACACCGCGGTCATCATCTACACCAGCGGCACCACCGGCAAGCCCAAGGGCGCCGAGCTGAGCCACCACAACCTGCTGCTGAACGCGGTCGGCTCGTCCAGGCTGGTCGAGCCCCACCCCGACGGCCGCGACGTCGCCCTCGTGGTCCTGCCGCTGTTCCACATCTTCGGCCAGACGGTCATGCTCAACGCGGCCCTGTACCGGCACGGCACGATGGTCCTCATGCCGCGCTTCGACGGCGCCGAGGCGCTCAGACTCATGGAGAAGGAGGGCGTCACCGCCTTCGCGGGCGTGCCCACCATGTACTGGGGGCTGCTGGGCGCGGTCCAGGCCGCCGAACCGGGAACCTACAACCTGGAGAAGATCGCGGGCAACGTGGTGGACGCGGTCTCCGGCGGCGCCGCCCTGCCCGGCCAGCTCGCCGAGGACTTCACCAAGACCTTCGGCGTGGGCATCAAGGAGGGCTACGGCCTGTCCGAGACCTCCCCGGTGGTGTCGTTCAACAACCCCAAGGTCAAGGCCAAGACCGGCTCCATCGGGCAGCCGGTGTGGGGTGTGGAGATGAAGCTCATCGACCCCGAGTGGAACGAGGCGGCGGAGGAGGGCGAGATCGCGGTGCGCGGGCACTGCGTGATGAAGGGGTACCACAACCGCCCCGAGGTCAACGCGGAGGTGATCCGCGACGGCTGGTTCCGCACCGGGGACATCGCCCGCCGCGACGAGGAGGGCTTCTACTTCATCGTCGACCGGTCCAAGGACATGATCATCCGCGGCGGCTACAACGTCTACCCGCGCGAGGTCGAGGAGGTCCTGATGACCCACGAGGCGGTCAGCCTGGCCGCGGTCGTGGGCGTGCCCCACGACACCCACGGTGAGGAGGTCAAGGCGTTCGTGATCCCCAAGGAGGGCGCCGAGGTCACCGCCGAGGGGCTCGTCGCGTGGGCCAAGGAGCGACTGGCCGGGTACAAGTACCCGCGCGAGGTGGAGTTCCGCACCGAGCTGCCGATGACCTCCACCGGCAAGATCCTCAAGCGCGAGCTGCGCGGCTGACCTCCCGCGCGGCGGGGCCGGTCCTGTCTTCTTCGGGTCTCCGCTTCGCTTCGGCCCGCCCGTCGCCCGCCACCGCCCGCCGGGGGCGCTGCGCGACGGGGCGGGCCCCCACCCTCAGACGCCTACGGCGCGGTCCTGCTCGCAGTCTCACCTCCAGAACCCCGTGGACGCCCGAATCCTCCCCCGGGGGTCCGGCCCCGCCCTCATCCCTTGACGGCCCCCTGGACGAGTCCGGAGACCAGGAAGCGCTGCACGAGGACGAAGAAGACCATGACCGGGATGGTGATGAGCGTGGAGGCGGCCATCACGTGCCCCCAGTCGTTGGCGTACTGGCCGAAGAACTGGCGCAGGCCGACCGCCACCGTGTAGTTCTCGCTCTGGGTCATGAAGGTCAGCGCCAGCACGAACTCGTTCCACGCCACGATGAACGAGAAGATGGCCGTGGCCACCAGGCCGGGCGCCACCAGCGGGAACAGCACCCGCCAGAACATCTGGCCCCAGGAGGCCCCGTCGATGTAGGCGGCCTCCTCCACCTCCACGGGCACCGCGGCCACGAAGCCGCGCATCATCCACACCGCCAGCGGCAGGGACAGCGCCACGTAGACCACGCCCAGGCCGAGCATGGTGTTGAGCAGCTGGAGGTCGCGCACCTGGAGGAAGAGCGGGATGACCAGCGCCTCCAGCGGCACCATCTGCACGATGAGGACCATCACCAGCACCGCGGTGCGGAAGCGGAACCGGAAGCGGGCCACCGCCACGGCGGCCAGCAGCGACAGTACGCACGCTCCGGCCACGGTGATGCAGGCGACCGTGAGCGAGTTGAGCATGTACTGGCCGAACCTGGCCTCGGTGAGCACGTAGACGAAGTTGTCCAGGGACAGCCCGGTGGGCAGCAGCGTCCCGGCCCCCGAGGTGGCCCGGTCCGAGAACGCGCTGATGAGCATGAAGTAGACGGGGAAGAGCGTGAACAGCAGCAGGACGGCCACTCCGACGGACTTGGCCAGGAACCGCCCCGTCCTGCGGACCTCGCCCCTGCGGCGGGCGTCGCGGACGCGGCCCTCCCAGTCGGGGCCGGCGGCGGGTGCCTCTGTGCGCGTGACCACGGGCGTTCCTTCCTCAGCGGTGACCGGGCCGAATCCGGTTGTTCCGGGCTCGGACGGGGCCGTTAGACTCCTGCACTGTCCGGGGCGGGACGTCCTCCGCACCCCGGCGGAGGGGGAGTGATGGCCGTGTCGACAGGGTCGCCGGAGACGGTGGCGTAGCACCGTGCGCGATTCTGCCGGGCCCTCCCCCACCGAGGTCGTCATCAGCTGGATCCCCCACGACGCGCGCTTCCGGGACCGCGCCGTCCGGCACGCCCTGCGCGACCCCAGCGGACGGCTGCTGCACGCCTACGTCGAGAACCTGGTCAACCGCGGCAACGACGACGGGCGTCCGCTGGGCGAGTACGACCTGCGGACCATGGGCGCGGTGCGCGAGGACCTGGACCGGCGCTCGCTGGCCTCGGTCGACTGGCGCCGCGTGCGCGACAAGCTCGTGGCGGGGCTCCACGGTCCCGCCCGCTGAGCGGGCCGCGGGGGCCGACGCGCTCATCGGAGCTCGTCCTCTCGGAAGAGCGCGCGCAGGTAGAACACGGTGATCACCAGGAGCAGCAGGGTGAGCAGCACGGCGATGGCCGAGCCCAGGCCGTAGTCGTTGTGGCCGAAGGAGCGCACGTAGGACCACACGCCGAGGTTGAGCATCTCCGAGCCGCCCACGTCGCCGCCGGGCATGAGGTAGATCTGCGCGAACACCTTGAAGTCCCAGATGGTGGAGAGCACGGTGACCACGGCGAACACCGGGCGCAGCACCGGGAAGGTGACGTGCCAGAAGCGCTTCCAGGCGCCCGCGCCGTCGATGCGGGCCGCCTCGTGCAGTTCGGCAGGGACCGTGAGCAGTCCGGCCAGGACCGTGACCGCCACGAACGGGAAGCCCCCGTGCACCACGTTGAGCGTGACGATGGCGTAGAAGAACAGCCGGTCGGCGAACCAGTTGTGCCCGGAGGGCTCCAGCAGGCCCAGGGAGGCCAGGGTCTGGGAGACGACGCCGCTGTCGACGTCGAAGATCCAGATCCACACGTAGGTTCCGCTGACCGCGGGCATGGCCCAGGCGACCATGATGCAGGAGACCACGATGATCCGGGGCACCGGGCGCAGCGTGGCCAGCAGCAGCGCCACCAGCGTGCCCACGACGATGGTGGTGACCACCGCGACCACGGCGAAGACCACCGTGTTGAGCAGGGCGACCCGCCACAGGTAGGGGTCGGTGAGCAGGGCGGCGTAGTTGGCGAGCCCGACGAAGTCGGACTCGCCCGAGACGAGGTTGCGCAGCTGGTACTCGCGGAAGGACAGCCACACGATCCGGGCGAGCGGAAGCAACAGCAGCAGTCCGATGACCGTCAGCGCGGGGGCGAGCAGCACCCAGGGCAGGAGCGCCCTGCGGCCGCGGTGGCCCAGGAGCGGCGTCCGCCGGGGCCGGGGCCGTCGCGAGGACGGCTCGGCGGAGCTGCGGACCTCGGGCCCCGGCTCGCTGTCGGCGGTGCCCAACCCGACCGGTGTTCGCACGTGTCTACCCCCCGTTGAGGATGCGCTCGATCTCGTCGGCCGCGTTCTCGGTGGCCTCGTCCACGGTGGCCTCGCCGTTGAGGATGTCCTGCTGCATGCCGACCAGGACCTTCTCGGCCTCGACCTGGGTCCAGGCGGGGGTGACGGGCACGCCCCGGCTGGCCTCGTTGAGCTGGACGGCGAAGGGCTCCAAGATGGGGTCGGCGGAGGCGGAGAAGGTGTCGACCCGGTCGACCACGCCCGGGAAGAAGCCGGTCTCCTCGGACCAGCGCATGCCGAACTCCTCGCCGGTCAGGTGCTGGACGTACTGCCAGGCGGCCTCCTCCTGGCCGGTGCCCTCGAAGACCGACAGCAGCGAGCCGCCCGCGAAGGAGGGCATGTACCCGCCGTCCTGGCCGGGCAGGGTGAAGGAGCCCAGCCTGCCCTCCAGGTCGGGGTTGGCCTCCAGGATGGCCTTGGGGTTGGCGCTGCCGAGGATGGCCATGGCGGCCTCCTCCTCCGCGACGGCCTCCATGACGGCGATCTCGTTCCAGTTGACGGCGCCGGTGGTGGAGGTGTCGTCCTCCAGGGCCAGGCCGGTGAAGAACTCAACCCCGGCGCGGGCCTCCTCGCTGTCGATCTCCGAGACCCAGGTGCCGTCGGACTGCTCGACGGCGATCTCCCCGCCGCCGCCCCAGATCCACGGCATGACCGAGTACTGGGCGTCTCCGGGCACGGGGAAGGCGATCATGTCCTCCTCGGCCTCGGACAGGGCCAGGGCGGTCTCGCGCAGCTCCTCCCAGTTCTCGGGGACCTCCAGGCCGTGCTCCTCGAAGACGTCGGTGCGGTAGACGACGGAGCGGATGGAGGCGTACCAGGGGACGCCGTAGACGCCCTCGTCGAGCTGGCCCATCTCCATCAGGCCGGGGATGTACTGGGAGGTGTCGATGTCGTAGCCGGACAGGTCGTGCAGGGCTCCGGCGTCGGCGAAACCGGGGGTGAAGGTGTTGCCGAGCTCGGCGACGTCGGGCATGGTGCCGCCCGCGATGGCGGTGGAGATCTTGTTCTGGGCGTCCTGCCACGGCACGAACTCGACGTCCACCTCGATGCCGGTCTCCTCGGTGAACGCGGCGTTGGCCGCCTCGAAGAACCCCGTCTCGTCGGGGTTGGTGCCCTGCATGATCCAGACCAGGAGGCCGTCGGATTCGGAGGCCCCGCCTCCTCCGCTCCCGCACGCCGTCGCGGCCAGGACCAGCGCCGCGGCGGCGGCGGGGAGCGGAACGTACTTGTGGGTTCTTCTGCGGGCCATCGGCACGCCTCCCGTTCCTTTCGAGGGTCCCCTCAGGGTTGGTAGGAAACCTACGTAAAGAACCGCGTCGAGTGAAGTAAACCACTACCTTTTGTGTCTGAGCCGTTAGGAGGCATGACATATCCGGAGTGTCGCGGCCGGTACGGCGTGTCGCACGAGTCCCTTTCGACCCGTTTGTCCCTTGGCTGTGCGCCCTTACTCGGACAGTCCGGTGACCTGGCGCAGGGTGGACAGGAGTTCGGCGCGCTTGTACACGGCCAGGCCGATGGCCGCGCCGAAGGCGGCGAGCATGTGCACGTAGACCATGGGATCGCCCCGGGTGAAGCGCTCCGCGGCCTCCTCCTCGCCGACCGAGTGGGCCTCCCACGCGGTGGAGACGGCGAACTCCAGTTCGGGCGGGAGCATCTCGGCGACCATGCGGGCGACGGCCTCGCGGGAGTCGGCGGGCTTCCACACCACGCCGGTCTGCTGCACGCGGCGGCCGAGGAAGGCGGCGATGACCTTGAGCTCGGACGTGACGGCCTCGACGTCGTCGGCGGCGCGCGGGACGACCTCGTCGAGCTCCTGCCGGTTGCGGTCGGCGTAGGCCTCGATCAGGTCGATCGCGGTCCGCTTGACGTGGTCGGGCGCGTCGGGCGCGGGCGTGGTCCCGTCGGTGCTGCCGTCGGAGGATGAGGACACGTCGTGGTCCCTTCTGGTGGGTGTGCGGCCGGGGTGTGCCGGGCTGGGTCCCGCCGGTCTCGCGGCGGGGTGTGCGTCCGCCGGGCACGCCCCGGGTCCATGATGCCGCGAAGCGGACCCGGCTGACCCCTGACAGGCCGAAGGTCCTCCCCCGGCGAACAAGGAGGGGGGAGGACCTTCGACGCGCCCGTGCGGGCGACGCGCCGTGCGGTGGTCCGCGGCGGCGGGTGGGGCGGCAGGTCAGAACCAGGGGCGCAGCGGCACGTGCGCCTCGGTGCCGTCCAGCTTGACGCCCAGGATCTGGTGCAGCTGCACCACGTCGCGTTCGAAGCCGAGCACGCACCCGGCCATGTAGAGCCGCCAGACCCGGGCGGTGCCCGCGCCGACCTCGGCGACCGCCTCGTCCCAGTTGCGGTCCAGGTTGGCGCCCCAGTGCCGCAGGGTCAGGGCGTAGTGCTCGCGCAGGTTCTCCTGGTGGCGGATCTCGAACCCGGCGTCGTTCATGGCGGTCTGGATCCGGCCGGGGCCCTCCAGTTCCCCGTCGGGGAAGACGTAGCGGTTGATGACGCCCCTGCGGTTCAGGGAGGGCAGGTCGTTGCGCGGCCGGGTGATGCAGTGGTTGAGCAGACGCCCCCCGGGCACGAGCTTGTCGTTGAGCGAGGCGAAGTAGGAGGCCAGGTTGTCCGCCCCCACGTGCTCGGTCAGGCCGATGGAGCTGATCCGGTCGTAGCTGCCGTCGGGGACGTCGCGGTAGTCCATGTGGCGGACCTCGGCCAGCCCGGACAGCCCCTCCTGGGCGATCCTCTTGGCCGCCCATTCGGCCTGTTCCTTGGACAGGGTGACGCCGAGCGCACGGACCCCGTGCTCGCGGGCGGCGTGCATGACCATGCCGCCCCAGCCGCAGCCCACGTCGAGCAGGCGCATGCCCGGCTCCAGGCCGAGCTTGCGCGAGATGAGCTCGTACTTGCGGAACTGGGCGCTCTCCAGGGCTCCGTCGAAGCGGCCGACCCGGTCCCGGGCCCCGTCCTCGTCGTCGAAGACGGCGCAGGTGTAGGTCATCGACGGACCCAGGACCATCTCGTAGAAGGCGTTGGAGACGTCGTAGTGGTGGTGGATGACCTCGGCGTCGCGCTGCTTGGAGTGGCGCCAGCCCAGTCCGCTGAGGCGGCCCTGGCGCATCTCCTGCGGCGGCGGGGCGACCCGGTTGACGAACTTGACCCAGCCCACCGACCGCGCGATCTCGACCGCGTCGCGCACCGAGACCCCGAACCCGTCGGCGAAGACGAAGTCCGCCATGCGTCTGAGGGCGGTGTACATGTCCCCCTCCAGCACCAGGTGGCCGGAGACGTAGGCCCGGGCCAGGCCGACGGCGTTGGGGGACTGCGCCAGGTAGTTCACCGCGACCGGGGTCCGCACGTGCAGGGCCACGTCGCTGCCGGGGTCCCCCGCGCTGCTGCCGTCGTAGGCGGTGAACCGGATGGGCGCGTCGGGTCCGACGACGCGTTCGAAGATCTCAGCGAGCCGCATTGCTCTGTCCTTCCCTCGTACCGGACGCGGTGACGCCCCCTCGGGTCGCGTCCCGTGGTCTCGTGCCGTCAGCGGTTGCGTACGCACTTGGCGTACAGGTCGAGCAGCCGCCCCTCGGGGTCGTAGGCCTCCTTGAGCCCGGCGTAGGCGGTGCCGTTGTACAGGCGCCAGAACTCCTCCTCCTCGTAGAAGGAGTCCGAGTACAGGGACTTGTGACCGCCCAGTTCGGCGACCGTCTCCTCCACCAGGCGGTTGTGGTGGGCCCGGCGCTGCCCCGGCTTCATGTCGACCAGGCCCCAGAAGCCGAAGTTCACGTAGAGGCGGTCGTGGTCGAGCGGGTAGAGCGGCCACACGTGCTCGCCCCCGCCCTGGCCGGGGCGGCGGGGCTCACGGAGCCGGAGGGGACACATCCACACGGGGGTCATGCCGATCTCGGCGTGATAGGTGTCGAGGAACTCGGCGCCGCGTTCGACGCCCACCTCGATGTCCTGGATGAGGGGCTCCTGGGGCCGCCGCCCCCGGTAGTGGTTGAGGAGGCGTGAGAAGTCGGTGCGCCGGTCCCAGGCGACCAGCCTGCGGTAGACGTCGGAGCGCTTGAGGGAGCGCGGCCACAGGGCGCGCACCAGCGGATGCTGGGTGCCGAAGGCCCGGGAGCACCAGAACCAGTCCGTGTCCCAGCGCCACAGGTAGTCGGCGATGGTGAGGTAGTCGCCGGGGCCGCTGCCCGCGTAGTGCTGGATGGACCGGTAGTAGACCTCCTGGCCGGTGTAGTCGCTGGTCCAGGGGGCCTCGTCGGTGAAGCGGGCCAGGGTCAGGTACAGCTCGTCGGGGCCGAAGACGACCCCGTCCACGAAGTCGACCGGCTGGCCCTCGTACTCGTGGTCGGCGCAGACCAGGGCGAGGGCGTCCATGGCCTCGGCGGCCTTGTGGAAGCGCACGTGGCGCAGGTGCACGTACGGGGAGACCGGTTCGAGTTCGACGCGCAGGCGCAGGCTGTAGCCCAGGGTCCCGTAGGAGTTGGGGAAGCCGTGGAAGAGGTCGCTGTACTCGTTGTCCCTGGTGGCGGTGACCACGTCGCCGCCTCCGGTGAGGATCTCCATCTCCCGGACGGCCTCGTGCGGCAGGCCGCTGCGGAAGGAGGAGGACTCGATGCCCATGCCGGTGACGGCGCCGCCGAGGGTGATGGTGCGCAGCTGGGGGACGACCGTCGGCATGAGGCCGTGCGGCAGGGTGGCGGCGACGAGGTCCTCGTAGGTGGTCATGCCGCCGACGTCGGCGAGGCGCTCCACGGGGTCGACTGAGATGACGCCGGTGAAGGCGGACACGTCCAGGGCCGGGGCACCGGTGGGCTCGCGGAACCGGAAGAGGTTGGATGTGGGCTTGGCCAGGCGCACCGGTGCCTCCTTGGGCAGGGCCCGGTAGTCGCGGCGCAGCTTGTGGACCGCCGCTATGTGCTCGGCGAGCCCCGTCCGCGTGGAGGTGGCGCTGCCCGTGCCCTGCTGTTGAGGAGTCATCCCAGTTCCCGTTCCGGTGTCGGCGACACGCACTCGCGTGCCGGATCGGCCATGGCCGCCGGGCGGCTGGGACGGCCGATCCACTCAGTTCTACCTACCGGTAACGGCTTTGTGCCACCCCATTTGTTCCGTGTCTTGCCCTTAGCCGTCCTGCCTGCGGTCGCGTCCGGAACACGGGTGCCGCGGGCGGATCCGACGCCGCCGGGCGGTGCCCCGCCGGTGCGGTGCGGAGGTGGTCGTAGGATCGGGATTCGTGCGTATCGCTCTCGTTGACTCCGGTATCGGCATGCTCTCGACCGCGGCGGCCCTGCGTGTGGCACGGCCGGACGCCGACCTGTTCCTGTCGATGGACCCGGACCACATGCCCTGGGGTCCGCGTACCCCGGACGAGATCGTCGCGCGCGCCCTGGCCGGGGCCCGGGCCGCACAGGAGGCCGCCGGGGACGCGGCGCTGGACGCCGTGGTGGTGCCGTGCAACACCGCGTCGGTGCACGGGCTGGCCGAACTGCGCGCCGAGTTCGAGCCGGACGTCCCGGTGATCGGGACGGTTCCCGCCATCAAGCCCGCGGCGGCGACCGGAGGGCCGATCGCGGTGTGGTCCACCGCCGCGACCACGCGCAGCGGCTACCAACGGCAGCTCATCGAGACCTTCGCCCGCGGTGTGGAGGTGACCGCGGTGGCCTGCGCGGGGCTGGCTGAGGCGGTGGAGTCGGCCGACCCGCGGCTGATCGACGACGCGGTGGCCTACGCCGCCGAGCTGACCCCCGGCGACGTGCACGGCGTGGTGCTCGGGTGCACGCACTACGACCTGGTGGGCGCGCAGATCTCCGCGGCCCTGGGCGGGCGGGCGGAGCTGTTCACCGCCGCCGGGGCGGTGGCCGCGCAGGCCCTGCGCCGGATCGGCGAGAGGCCCGTGGGCACCGCGCCGGGCCGGGTACGCGTGCTGGCCAGCGGTCGTCCCTCCCGGCTGCCCGCCGCCGCGCTGTCCTACCCCGCGGGGCGCTCCCTGGCGTCCGGGGCGGGCGCGGCGACCGTGTGAAGGCGCTCCCCCTCTGACGGGCCGGACGCCGCGACCGTGCGAGAGTGTCCTCGTGCTGACGGGCCGGGCACCGCGACCGCGTGAGGACGCTCCCCCCACCGACGGGCTGAGCGCCGCGACCGGATCAGGGCGTTCCCTGCCGGAGCGCCCGCGACCCACCCGTCAGGGGTGGGGTGCCAGGGTCCCCTGCCCGGGGGCGCCGGCCCGCACCGGACCGTCCAGCGCGCCGGCGGCGAGGGTGCTCACGAGGGTGCGCACCCCGACGGTGTCGTTGTCGTGCAGGAGGGTTTCCAGCAGGGACAGCGCAGCGCGTTGGTCCCCCGGCTGCTCGCGCACGTGGCGCCACTGGGGCTCGGTGGCCGCGTCCGAGAGCATCAGGGTCCGGCCGACCTGGCCGAGCGCGGTCAGCAGCGGGGTGTCGTGCGGCATCCTCTCCAAGGCGGCGTTGACCTGTTCGGCCTGCTGCTCGGGGTCGACCTCCTCCGCGGGCTGCGCCCGCAGGAAGTCCAGCACGTCCTCGGCCGGGGCCAGCGGCCGGACCGGGGGCATCATCGCGATCATGGCGCGCGCCTCGGCCAGGTCGCCCAGGATCTCCTCGGTGCTCCCCAGCTCCCCGATGAGCCGCTCCGCCCTCTGCGCGGAGCAGGTGGCCACCCAGCGGGCGCCGCGGACCGAGGCCAGGCGGGCGGCGGACAGGGCGAGCTCGGCGCCGCGGCGCGGCGCCCCCACCCGCTCGAAGTAGCGCGACCAGGTGGTCACCCGCACTCCCAGCCGCCAGTCGTTGCGCACCGCGCCCTGGCACACCAGGTTCTCCACCGCCTCCACCCACGCGGGCCGCAGACTCGGGTACGCCTCGGCCTCCTCCACGGTGGGCAGGGGGACGATGGCCTCCTGGGGCGGGCAGTGACCCAGGCGGACCAGCCAGGACAGCAGCCGCGCGCGCTCGAAGCGGATGCGCCGGTGCAGGGCGGCCCGGCGCGGGTTGGCCTCGTCCAGGACCAGCTCCGCCTCCATACGGTCCAGCACCTCCAGCGCCTGGGCGTGCTCGTCCTGGTGGCGCAGGGCTCTGACGAGGGTGAACACCCCGTCGGCGCCGAGCATGGCCGGGCCGGTGGCGGTGTGCTCGTAGCGCCTCAGCTCGTTCTCGGCCCGGTCGGCCATGTCCTCGTCGATGAGCAGGTTCACCCGGGCGAGGGTGAAGGAGGGCCAGGCGGGGGTGCGCTCCCAACCGGCCAGGCGCCGGGTGGAGAGCAGTTCGCGGCGCTGTCCGGTGGTGCCGCGGGCGTCGATGTTGGCGTGGCAGCGCACCAGGGTCTCCAACAGGGACACCGGCAGCGGGCCGTGGACCAGGGGCTCGGGTTCGTCGTCGGCCGCCGCGCTCACCTGGGCGAGCGCGCGTCCGCCCTCGGCCAGGGCCCCCACGCGCACGGCCAGGGGCCAGTGCGCCAGGAAGAACAGGGTCGGCGGGCCGAAGACCCCCGGGACCGCAGCCTCGGTCGCGCCCGCCTCGGCGACCAGTCGGCGCGCGGTGCGCAGCGCCGAGCGGGCCACGGCCTCCACACGTACCGGGTCCCCGGCCTCGCAGAGCACGGGCAGGCTCGCGACCGCCTCGGCCAGCTCCGTCTGCCCGGCCGCCCGGAGTCGTCGTGCGGTCTCCCCCGCCCACGTCCACATCGGCATGGTCTGCACCCCCTGTAAGCACCATGTGAGAACAGAACGTAGCAGCGCGGTGACAGGGCTGTCCGGAAAACGCGCAAAGCCGCGGAGCACGGGGACAGGCGTCCTGTCGGGGCCGTCCCGGACCGCTAGACTCGGGGGCCGTGGCGCCCGGCGGGGGCCTTCGCGAGGTCCCGAGCATCCAGCCGCGCCGAGCCGCACCGAGCCGCACCAAGGGGACATGAGCGCCGATGGGATGGCGAGACCGTTTCGGACTCCGCAAGGCCAACCGCAAGGGCAAGGCCCGTTTCGACCGGGAAGCCGAGGATTCGGACATCAAGGCGCTGATCGAGTTCGCCAAGAGCCGGGTGGGTGTGGAGTTCTTCGTCGAACCGGAGACCTTCGCCACGCGGGCCACGGCGGTCGCGGTCGCGACGGACGGCGAGTGGATCCGCCGCCGGTGCGGTTCGCCCGACGTGATCCGCAAGGTGGCCAGGGATCTGGCGACCCCGGCCTACGACGTGCAGATCGTCGGCTACCCGCAGCGGATGCGCGACTGGAGCGCACGCAACAAGCGCGGCCTGTCACTGGACGAGTGAGGGCGCGCGGGCGTACTGGGCGAGCGTAAGACTCGCCACACCGACACGCTGTTGGGGATGGTCCGAAACCCGCGACCGGGTCATTTTGGGCATTGATGACGAGTCCTTGCCGTGACTTCCTCGCCGAACGGGTTCCCTAACGGGCTTCATCCGTCGCATACTCGCCTCGGAGGGGGGACTCTGATGAAGCAGGATCTCACGGCCCTGTGCTGCGACTGCGGCACGATTCGCGAGGTGAGCGACTACCAGAGTGTGGGCGAGGCGCAGTCCGCCTACGGACTGGCCCGCTGCGTCGTCTGGCGCAAGTGCCGCACCTGCGGCTACCGCACCTACCACGCCTACATGCGCGCCGACGAGGACCGCGACGAACTGGAGGACGCCCTGCGGTTGGACGGCGCCCTGGCGGCCGAGGCCCTCGACGAGGAGGTGGAGCAGCTGCGGCTGTGCGGGGTCGAGGTCGGGCACGCCCCCGTCCCGGCGATCTGGGACGGCCAGTCCGTGGGCATGGTGACCCAGCGGCTGACCGACCGCGCCTACTCGATCGTGCTGGACCCCGAGGCGTCCGTGGTCTCCCGGCTCAAGCTCATCGACATGATGTGGAACGAACTCCTGGTGAGCGAACACGACGACCGCTGGTTCATCCAGGAGGCGGAGGACGACGGGTCCCCCGCGTACGCGGTCCGGCTGTTCGGCTACCGCACGCGCGGCTGAGGCCGGACCGCGCTCGCGCGACCCGGCCCCGGCGCCCTACCCGGCGGCGGGTTCGGGCTGGCCCGCGAGGCGGCGCAGCGCGGACCTGGCCACCGCCGGATCGGTGGTCCCCCAGTAGGGCGGCAGGGAGGCGCGCAGGAAGCCGCCGTAGCGGGCCGTGGCCAGGCGCGGGTCCAGGACGGCGATGACCCCCCGGTCCTCGGTGGAGCGCAGCAGGCGTCCGGTGCCCTGGGCGAGCAGCAGGGCGGCGTGGGTGGCGGCCACCGACAGGAAGCCGTTGCCCCCGTGCGCGGCGACCGCGCGCTGGCGCGCGGAGGCCAGCGGGTCGTCGGGCCGGGGGAAGGGGATGCGGTCCACGATCACCAGGGACAGCGAGGGGCCGGGCACGTCCACGCCCTGCCACAGCGACAGGGTGCCGAACAGGCAGGACCGCTCCTCCTCGGCGAAGCGGCGCACCAGTTGCCCGGTGGAGTCCTCCCCCTGGCACAGGATCGGCTGGTCCAGGCGCTCGCGGAGTTCCTCTGCGGCCTGCTGGGCGGCGCGCATGGAGGAGAACAGGCCCAGCGCGCGGCCGTCGGCGGCCTCGATGAGTTCGCTGATCTCGTCCAGGTAGGCGGGCGCGAGGCCGTCGCGGCCGGGCGGCGGCAGGTGGGTGGCCACGTAGAGGATGCCCCGGCGGGCGTGCTCGAAGGGCGAGCCGACGTCCAGCGCGCGCCAGCGGGGCTCCCCGGCCGCGCGGTGCGGGCCGTCCTCGTCGTCGGGACCGTCCTCGTCCCGGGGTTCGGCCGGCTCCGGGCCGCGGCCCGCGGCGGCGCGCTCGGCGGCCTCCTGGGCCACCTCGCGGCCCAGGCCCCACTGGTTGGCCAGCGAGGCGAAGGAGCCGCCCAGGGTGAGGGTGGCGGAGGTCAGCACCACGGTGCGGTCGCCGAAGAGCTTCTCACGCAGCAGTCCGCCCACGCCGAGCGGGGCGACGTGGAGCGCGGGTTGGCGTCCGGGGGTCTTGGTCAACCAGACGACCTCGGTGCGGTCGCGCAGGGCGGGTTCGAAGGACTCCAGGACGCGCACGGCTGTGTCGTGCACCTCGCCGAGCGCGGCCAGGGCCAGGCGGCGGTCGCTGGCGCCGTCCGGGTCCAGCTCCCCGGGTGAGGGGCCGATGGCGGTGACGCAGGCCGAGGCGGCGTCGCGGGTGGCGGCGACCGCGTTGGCCAGGGCGTCGTCGATGTGGTCCAGGCGTCCGTCGGGCGACTCGGTGAACATCAGGGCGAGGCCGTCGGCGCACTCGGTCAGGCGTTCGCTGATCCCGGGTTCGACCAGGCGGGCGGCGCGTTTGGCCGCGGCGTTGACGGTGCGCTCGCCCAGGACGCCGGTGGCCACGGAGGTGGCGCGGTCGACGAGTTCGTGCGCCTCGTCGATCATGATCGTGTTGTGCTCGGGCAGGATGTGGTAACCCTGCGACATGTCGATGGAGAGCATGGCGTGGTTGGTGACCACCACGTCCACGCCCTGGGTGGCCTCGCGGGCGAACTCGGCGAAGCACTCCTGGCCGAAGGGGCAGATGCGGGCGCCCATGCACTCGTTGGCGGCCACCGACACCTGGCGCCAGGCCAGGTCGCTGACGCCGGGCACGAGTTCGTCGCGGTCGCCGGTGACGGTGTCCTCGGCCCACTCGTGCAGGCGCGCCACCTGCCGGCCCAGCGAGGAGAGCTGGCGCGGGTCGAACAGCTCGGTGTCCTCGGCCTCCTCGCCAGCGGTCTGGAGCCGGTTGCGGCACAGGTAGTTGCGGCGGCCCTTGAGCACGGCGAACGTGGGCTCGCGGGGCAGCATCGGCGTGAGGGCCTTGGCCAGGCGCGGCAGGTCGCGCTCGATGAGCTGGTTCTGCAGGGCGATGGTGGCGGTGGAGACCACCACCGTGCTCTCCTCGGCCATGGCGTGCCTGATCGCGGGCACCAGGTAGGCCAGGGACTTTCCGGTGCCGGTACCGGCCTGGACCACCAGGTGTTCGCGCTTGTCGACCGCCTCGGCCACGGCACCGGCCATGGTCGCCTGGCCCTCGCGGCGGCTGCCGCCCAGGGCGGCGACGGCCGCGTCGAGCAGGGTGGGAACGTCGGGGAGATCTGCCACGGATCGACAGTACCGGCCGTGGAGGACAGGGCGGGCGTTGTCCACAGGCAGGATCGGCCGGGCCCCGGCCGATCCTTCCCGGAGGCGCTTCAGCCCATCGTGGCCAGCAGCTCGTCCAGGGCCTCCATGGACTGCTTCAGGCCGTACTCCATGCCGGACTCGACCATGCCGTCGCGGTCCTCGACGCTCTGGAACACCGTGGTCGACGTGTAGAGGGTGCGGCCGTCCCTCTCCTCCAGGGTGGTGGTCTCCAGGCACACGTGCCCGGGCATGCCCTCGAACTCGAAGGTCTGCACGAAGCGCTCGGGCGCGACGACGTCGTGGACCACACCGTGGAAGGCGTACTCCTGGCCGTCGGGGGCGCGCTCGACGAACCTCCAGGAACCACCCCGGCGCAGGTTCGCGTGGTCGATGACGGTCTCGTTCTCCTTGAGCCCCCACCAGCGGGCGAGGTGCTCGGCGTCGGTCATGGCCCTGAACACCACGTCGCGGGGCGCGTCGAAGCTGCGCGTGACGACGATGTCGTGCTGTCCGGGCTCGGCGATCACCGTGAGGTCGCTCATGACTGTCCTCCTGTGGTCTGTGTCTGCTGGATTCGGCGGATCTCCGCGTCGAGCCGGTCGAAGCGGTCCTCCCACTGGCGGTGGTAGCGCTCGATCCACCCCGTCGCCTCCTCCAGGGGGGCGGTCTCCAGTCGGCAGGGGCGCCACTGCGCGTCGCGGCCCCGGCTGACCAGGCCCGCCCGCTCCAGCACCTTCAGGTGTCGGGAGACCGCCTGGAGGCTGATGGGAAACGGTTCCGCCAGCTCGTTGACGGTGGCCTCGCCCTCGGCGAGCCTCGCCAGCAGCGCCCGGCGGGTCGGGTCGGCCAGTGCGGCGAACGTGAGACTCAACGGGTCGGTCGCCATCTGCGTATTCAACTTTCCTGTTAATCAACCAATACGTTGATTGTGAGCCACAACACATCACGGAGTCAAGGGTGGGGAACCGCTTCGATCAAACAGCAGAAGGCCGACCGCGTCCCCGGTCGCAGGGGGTACCTCGGAAGGTTCGGCCACCACATGGGGTCCAGAGGCGAAGCCTCACGTTGTGGGAGAGCGCCCCACCCGCCCCACCGATTCCCACAACCCCGACCACAGGGGGGGTACCTCGGGGGGTTCGGGGGGTTCGGGGGGTCTCCCCCCGGAAAGCACCGCGGGCTGCGGCGAGCCGGTCGAAGACCGGCGAGCAGCAGCCCGCGCAACGTGGAGCTATGGGGATTCGAACCCCAGACCTCCTCCATGCCATGGAGGCGCGCTACCAACTGCGCCATAGCCCCGTGTGCCGTTCGGCAACGGTTCGAGTCTATCGGACGCGTGGGGGTGGGATGACCAGCCGCGGTGTCGGCCACCCCACACACCCCCTGCACTCCGAAGCAGCCGGGACACCCGCCCGGGGCCCTCTTCAACCGCTCCCGGACGGGGCACATGAGAGGACATGAGCGACAGACCACGACAGAACCCGGTCGACACCCTGGTCCGCTGGGAGGAGCACGGCGCCGTGTGGCGGGTGGTGGGGCGGACCGCCTCCGAGGTGACGGTGGCCCTGTGCCGGTGCGACGGGGGCGAGGAGGTGGAGCGCCTGACCTCGGGCGATCCGGGCCTCCTCGCCTTCGTGGACGAACGGCTCAGTCCTCCTCCGCCAGCTTCCTGATCGCCTCCAGCCTGCGGTCCCAGACCCGCGCGACGCACGAGAGGGGGACCCAGCGGCCCGCGCGCGGCCGGGCGCGGCCGGGCGCGGCCGGGCGCGGCGAGTTCACGCATGTGCGACGGTCACTGTCCCGAACGGGCCGAAACCCCAGCCCAGGGTGGTGGCCTCCACCCGCGACGCCCCGGCGGCGCGCAGGAGGCCGCCGATGCGCTCCCGGGTCCGCAGCACCGAGCCGGTGACCGCGAGACTCGTCAGGGCGTGCTCGGCGGCGTGGTCGTCGGTGGCGGCCTTGTCGGACGTGCGCTCGGCGAGCACCAGGGCGGGCCCCGCGGCGAACGCGGCGCGCAGCAGGAGGAGCGCCTCCTCGTCGGACCGGCCCTCCAGCGCTCCGACGAGGACGGCGCAGTCGTGCGCGGGCCAGGCGGGGTCGGCGTCGCCCGGCAGCTGCACGGTGCGCCCGCGTGCGAGGTGCGAGGCCACGAACGGGGCCGCGTCGCCGAAGACGGCAAGGGTGCGCGCGTCCGCGACCGGGGCGATCCGCGCGAGCGGTTCGAGCACGTACTGGAGGTTGTCCGCGGCACGGTCGTGGTGGACGCCGTCGAGCGCTCCGTCGGCCGCCCGGCGCTCACGCCACGACGCCGCGCCCAGGCGCGGCGAGGAGCGGCCCGAGCGCAGCACGTCGAGGAGGTCGACCAGGGCGAGCGCCTCGCGGTTGGCCGGGTTGTCGAGCGAGAGTTCCTCGATCGCCGTCTCCTCCATGAGGACGCCGCCGCGGGCGGTGTTGCGGTAGCGGTCGCCGTCCCGCTCCACCAGCCCCAGCGCGGCCATCGCGTCGAGCAGGGGCGCGAGGCGGGTCGGCTCCACGCCGGTCTCGCGGGCGATCTCGTCGCGGGTGCGGACGCCGTAGGTGATGAGCGGGCCGATCCCCAGCGTGACGGCGACGCGTGTGATGATCGGCGGCGCCAGCTCGGTCATCTCGTGCACCTCGTGCAGCAGCTCGGCGGGGGTCGTGCCGCCGGTGTCCGCGGGAGCGAGGCGCTCGGCGTCGTCGCGCGGCGCGCTGCCGTCCGTGCTCCTGGGCCTGCGCCAGTACCCGACGACCTCGACGTCCTCCTTGGCGAGTCCCAGGTCCCCGCGCAGGTAGCGGCGGATGGGGGCGATGGTCATCGCCTCGCCGCCGACCCAGGCGTAGACGCGCTGGTCCGGCACCGCCACGCGCCGCACGGCGTCGAACAGCTGCGTGCCCGTGCCCGCGGGGAGGTCGCCGCGCACGAGCCACTCGATGCTGACGTCCGCGGCGGTCGGGATGTCCTGGCGGTCGGCCTCGGTCGGGATCTCGACTATCACGTGCCCGCGCGTGCCCTCGGGGGCCTCCTCCAGCCAGCGGCCGATCGCCGGGAGCGCCGTCTCGTCTCCGGCCAGCAGGTGCCACTCGGCCTCGTCGTTGCGCAGCGCGCACGACTTGGGGCCCGCGAAGTGGATCCGGTCCCCCGGCCGCGCGCGGAACGCCCAGGCCGCGGCCAGGCCGTGGTCGTGGCGCACGACGTCGATGTCGAAGGTGTTCGCCTCCGGGTCGTACGAGCGCACCGTGTAGTCGCGGGTCAGGGCGAGCACCTCGGGGTTCCACGCGAACCGCTTCTCCTCCTGCGTACCGACATGCGGCAGCGGGCCGTCGGTCGGCGGGATGACGAGCTTCACGTGGTCGTCGAACCCGTCCGAGCGGAACGCGGGGCGTTCGTAGCCCCGGCCCATCTTCCCCGCGGTGAGCTCGTCTCCCGTCAGAGTGATCCGGCGCATGTTCGGCGTGACGTCGACGACGCGGGCCACCTCCGCGCGGCGCAGCACGATGGGGTGGATCCGGAGGGGCCGTGAGGTGCGGGGCATGGGAACTCCTGAGGGAAGCCTTGACGCAAGCCAGGCGAGGCTAACCTAATCCCGAATACCACGATGCAGCCGCCCCCGGGAAGTGGACGTTCCACCGGTACTGACGGCGCGGCTCGAACACGGAACCCGGGCGCACCCACAGGAGGAGCGTCTCGGAAAGAAGGGAACGCGGCCTCAACCGCAGGGGGCGCCTCGCGAGTCCGGGGCGAAGTCCCGCGTTGCGAGGGAACGCGCCGCCCGCCCGGCCGGTCAACGCGGCCTCAACCGCAGGGGCCCAGAGGCGAAGCCCCACGTTGCGGGAGAGCACCCCATCCGCCCCGCCGATTCCCGCAACCCCCTTGCTTTTGTGTATGCCGGGCGGTTCCCCCGCTCGGCGATGGAATTACTGTACCGGAGGTTGGGAGTGGGTTGCGACCTCGGGGCACTCGGGTGGACGTGCGGTGGCCGGTTTCCGCGCCGAATACCCTGGAGTGGTGCCCGAATCAAAGCTTGAGATCCAGATGCTCCACGACCGCCTGCTGGTGAAGACGGTCCCGGACAGGACCGAGCGGCGCAGCAGCGCCGGCCTGGTCATCCCGGACACGGTCAAGCTGGCGACCAGGCTCGCGTGGGGGGAGGTCGTCGGCGCCGGGACCAGCGCCCGCCACGTCAAGACCGGGGACCGGGTGCTCTTCGATCCCGAGGAGCAGGGCGAGGTGGAGCTGAACGGCGAGCGCTACGTGATCCTGCGCGAGCGCGACGTGCACGCCGTGGCCAACGAGGCCCCCGAGCGCGGCACCGGCCTGTACCTGTAGTCCTCTCCCCCGCGGGTTCCCCGACGCGCCGGCCGGGGCGGGCGCCCGTCCTCGCGCCGCCCCCGGGTCAGTCGCCCGTGCCGTCGCGGTCGGGGTTCGCGATGGCCTTGACCAGCGAGTGCACGCACAGGTTGAGGGCCTCGTAGGCGGGCGTGCGGCTGACGCTCACGTAGGCCCAGGCCGCGTAGAGCCCCGACCACAGGAGCTGCTGCGCCCATATCGGGGTGATCCTGGGGTCGATGCTGCCGTCGGCGTGGCCCCGCTCGACCAGGGCGAACAGGGCCCGGTCCGCCTCCCCGCACTCCTCCTCCAGCACCTCGTCCCAGGAGTCGTCGGACCCGAAGGCCAGCATGATCACCTTCTGGAGTCCGAAGTACTCGGGCACGAGGCGCCGGAAGGCCTCCAGTCCGGTGCCCTCGGCGGTGCGCGCCCGTTCGGTGGCCTCGTTGATGAGCTCGTCGGCGTACTCGCCGAGGGCGCACACCAGGTCGGCGCGTTCGGCGAAGTAGCGCTGGAGCGTGCTGCGCGCCACACCCGCGGTTCTGGCCACCTGGGACAGGGGGGCCGAGGAGTTCTCCCCGAGCACCTTCACCGCCGCTTCGAGGATCGCGCGCCGGGTCCGGGCGCGGGTCCTCGTCTCTTCGTCTGAGGGAGCGCTCTTCACCATGCCCTCATCCTAGGCTTGTCGGTAATTGGTTGACAATAATCGGTCACCTATGACCTACTTTGAAACATGACTGATCCATCGAAAGTAGACACCGGCTCGCAACCGGGTGCGCCCGAACCCCGGTTCGCCCAGCTCCGGGTGCTGTGGTCGTTCGTGCGCCCGCACCGGAACAAGCTGGCGCTGGGCCTGGTGCTGGCCCTGTTCGGCTCGGCGCTCGAACTCGCCAACCCGATGGTGATCAAGCTGGTCCTGGACACCGTCTCCGGCGGGGGCGGCCTGCTCGTGCCGATCGCCCTGCTGCTGGGCCTGTTCGTGCTGGGCACGGTGTCCGGACTGTGGCACTGGATCCTCCTGGGCACCGTCGCCGAGAAGGTGGTGCTGGACGCGCGCACCTCGCTGGTGCGCCGCTACTTCCGCGCCGCGCTCATCCCGCTGTCGCGCCGCTCCTCCGGCGAACTCGTCACCCGGGCGACCTCCGACACGGTCCTGCTGCGCGAGGCCGCCTCCAGCAGCGTCATCAGCCTCATCAACGGCGGCGTGCTGCTGGTGGGAACGCTGGTCATGATGGGCGTGCTGGACCTGTTCCTGCTCACGGTCACCTTCGTCGCGGTGCTCGTGGTCACCGTCCTGTTCCTGACCCTGATGCCCGCCCTGGCCAAGGCGCAGGAGAGGGCGCAGAACTCCCTGGGCCTGATGGGCGGCATGCTCGACGGCGCGCTGCGCGCGGTGCGCACGGTCAAGGTCAGCCGGGCCGAGGAGCGCCTGAGCGGCCAGATCCTCGAACACGCGCGGGAGTCCGCGCGGCACGGCGTGCGCTCGGTGCGGCGCGAGGCGGTCGCCTGGACGATCGCGTTCAGCGGGATCCAGCTCGCCATCATCTCCATCCTGGGCGTGGGCGCGCTGCGGGTGTCCTCGGGCGCGATCGAGGTCTCCACCCTCATCGCCTTCCTGCTCTACGCGTTCACCCTGATGACCCCGGTCATGGAGCTGTCCCAGAGCGTCACCACCCTCCAGTCGGGCGTGGCCGCGGCCAGACGCATCCGCGAGGTGGAGGCCATTCCGCTCGAACCCTCCTCCGAGGCGGCGGACACGGGCGCACCGGTCCCCTCCCCGGACGGGGACCGCTCGGGCGCGCTGCTGGAACTGCGCGGGGTCACCGCCCGGTACGCGCCCGGCGCCGAGTCCGCGCTGGACGGCGTGGACCTGGCCGTCCCCCGGCGCGGGCACACCGCGATCGTTGGGCCCTCCGGCGCGGGCAAGACCACCGTGTTCTCGCTGCTGCTGCGCTTCCTCGAACCCGAGGAGGGGCAGCTGTTCCTGGACGGGACCCCCTACCGGGAGTTCACCCCCGGGCAGGTGCGCGGCCGCTTCGCCTACGTGGAGCAGGACACCCCGGTCATCCCCGGCACCATCCGGGAGAACCTGCTGTTCAGCCACCCCGACGCCACCGAGGAGGAGGTGCGCCGGGTCCTGGGCCAGGTGCGGCTGGCCGACAAGATCGACGCCCTGGAGGAGGGGCTGGACACCCCGCTGGACGCCACGTCCTTCTCCGGGGGCCAGCGCCAGCGCATCGCCCTGGCCCGCGCCCTGCTGCGCTCGCCGGACGTGCTGCTGCTGGACGAGGCCACCTCGCAGGTGGACGCGATCACCGAGGCCGCCATCACCGAGAGCGTACGCGCCCACGCCGCGCGGGCGGCCGTGGTGACCATCGCGCACCGGCTGTCCACCGTGATCCACGCCGACACCATCGTGCTGATGGAGGATGGACGGGTGCGGGCCAGGGGCACGCACCGGGAGCTGATGGACCGGGACGACCTGTACCGGGAGCTGGTCACGGCGCTGCACATCGCCGAGTCCGGGGCTCCGGACCCGGGCGGTGACCGGACCGAGGCGGACCGGGTGACGCCGGTCACGTGAGCGCGCGGTAGCATCCGGCCAGAACCGGTGGGCGCGAGCGGTTCGACGGCCACGGCTGCGGGGGCACGCCTCCCCGTGGCCCGGTCCGTCCTCTTTTCCGTCCCGTGCGCCGTGCCCCGCGGTGCCCGTACCCGGCGCCGCGGCGCCAGCGAGGGAACCATGACCGACTTCGCCCAGTACCAGGACGGCGTCTACGCCGACGCGACCAACGGCATCCTGCCCGGGCTGCCCTACCACCACGAGGACCTGCGCGACCTGGCCGAGAGGGCCATGGAGCCGGGTCCTTTCGGCTACGTGGAGGGCGGTGCGGGACGGGAGCGCACCGCCCGCGCCAACGTGGACGCGTTCTCCCGCTACGCGTTGCGCCCGCGCAGCCTGCGGCCGGGAGCCGAGGGGGCAGGGGGGCTGGGGGTCACCCTGTTCGGCAGGGAGTACGCCACACCACTGTTGACCGCACCGATCGGGGTCCTGGAGCAGGTGCACGAGGAGGCGGAGCTCGCCGTGGTCGAGGCCGCCAACGCCGTGGGCGTGCCGATGGTGCTGTCCACGGCCGCCTCCACCCCGATGGAGCGGGTCGCCGAGGCGGTCGACTCCTGGTGGTACCAGTTGTACTGGCCCGGCGACGACGCGCTGGCCGAGTCGTTCGTGCGGCGGGCGACGGCCGCGGGGGCGGAGGCGGTCGTCGTCACCGCCGACACCAAGCGACTGGGGTGGCGGCCCCGTGACCTGGCGCTGGGCCACCTGCCGTTCCTGCGCAGCCAGGGCACGGCGAACTACTTCAGCGACCCGGAGTTCCGGTCCCGGCTCAAGGCCGACCCGGAGCCGGGCGGGGTGTTCACCGAGGCGGTGTTCCACTTCCTGGGCGCGTTCGCCAGCAGGTCCCTGAGCACCGACAACATCGCCCGCATCCGCCGGTGGACGGACCTGCCGGTACTGGTCAAGGGCGTCGTGCGCGGAGACGAGGCCGCCGACCTGGTGGCGGCGGGCGTGGACGGGATCGTGGTCAGCAACCACGGCGGCCGGCAGGTCGACAACGCCGTGGCGGCGCTGGACGCCCTGCCCGAGGTGGTGGACGCGGTCGGCGACCGCGCCGCGGTGCTGTTCGACTCGGGTGTGCGCTCGGGCGCCGACGTGGCCGTGGCGATGGCGCTGGGGGCCGAGGCGGTGCTGCTGGGGCGGCCGTGGGTGTACGGGCTGGCCGTGGGCGGTGCCGCGGGCGTGGAGCACGTGCTGCGCGCGACGCTGGCCGAGTTGCAGATCACCGCCGAGCTGATGGGCAAGGACGCGAAGGACCTGGACGGGAGCGACGTCGTGCGCCGCTGACGCGGACACGGAGCCGGTCCCGGAGACGCCGTGCGCCGCCGGGACCCGTCCGCTTCCTTCCGGTCGTGCTGTCAGCCCTTGACGGCTCCGGAGGTCAGGCCCGCCACGATCCTGCGTTGCAGGACCAGGGCGAAGATGATCAGCGGGACCGACACCAGGACCGACGCGGCCATGATCTGCCCGATCGGGTTCTCGTAGCCGACCCGCTGGAAGGTCGCCACGAAGACCGGGACCGTCTGCACGTTCAGGTCGTTCGGGGCGAAGGAGAAGGCCAGCAGGAACTCGTTGGTGGCGTACACGAAGGTCAGGATGGCCGCCGCTCCCACGCCCGGCGCCGCCAGCGGCGCCACCACGCGCAGGAAGGCCTGGAACGGGGTGGCCCCGTCCACCTTCGCCGACTCCTCGATCTCCTTGGGGATGCCCGCGAAGAACGTGGTGAGGATGAAGACGGCCAGCGGCAGGGTCAGCGCCACGTACGGGATGATCATGCCCGCGAAGGAGTTGAGCAGGTTGATCCCGGTCCACTCGTTGAGCTGCAGGTACATCTGGTAGAGCGGGTTGACCAGCGCCACCGGCGGGAACAGGGTCGCGACCAGGGTGGCGGCCAGGATCGCGAACTTGCCCGCCAGCGGCAGCCGGGCCAGGGCGTAGCCCGCCAGCGAGGCCACCGGGATGCAGATCAGCGTGGTCACCGTCGCCACGATCAGCGAGTTGCGCAGCGCGAACTGGAAGCCCTGGTTGAAGATCTCCCGGTAGTTGCTGAAGTCGAAGGGCCCCTGGAAGATGTTCGGATCGGTGATCGCCGCCGATCCCGTCCGCAGGCTGGTCATGCCCATCCACAGGAACGGGAACAGGCACCACAGCAGCACCACGGCCAGCCCGAGCAGCTTGAGGGTGTTGCCCACCGCCGGGTGGACGCGTCGGCGCGGCTTGTGCACCGGCCCGCTCGGCCTCACCGTCTCGGCCGTCATCGCTTCTCCTTCCGCGGCGCCTCACCGATCATGTGGCGGCCCATCCGGCTGATGAAGGCCAGGCCGACGAGCATGACGATGACGAACGTGACCGTGGACAACGCGTTGGCGTAGCCCAGGTCCGGGTCCCGGACCAGGTAGCGCTGCGCGTAGACCGACAGGGTGGCCAGCGAGTTCGAGTAGCCGGTGAACACGTACGCGAAGTCGAACATGCGCAGGGCGTCCACCGTGCGGAACAGCAGGGCCACGACGATCGACGGGCGCAGCAGCGGCAGGGTGATGTTCCAGAAGCGCTGGAGCGCGTTGGCCCCGTCCACCCTGGCCGCCTCGTAGTAGTCCTTCGGGATGGTCTGGAGGCCCGCGAGCAGCAGCAGGGCCACGAACGGCGCGGTCTTCCACACGTCGGCGCTGATGATGCCGACCATCGACCAGAACGGGTCGCGCAGCCAGTTGATGTCCGTGCCGAGGACGGCGTTCACGAAGCCCGGGTTGGGGTCGAACATGAACCGCCACACCTGCGCGGCCACGGCGGTCGGGATGACCCACGGGATCAGGATGACCGCGCGGGTCAGGCCCCGGCCGAGGAAGGCCTGGTGCATGATCAGCGCGAAGGCCATCCCGACGAGGAACTCCAGCGACACCGACGCGACCGTGAACACCAGGGTGTTCCAGACGGCGTTGAAGAAGCCGGAGTCGGTCAGGACGCGGACGTAGTTGTCGACGCCGGTGAACTCCTGGCGGAACCCCCGGATCTCGTAGAGGCTCATCCCGATCGCGTAGAAGACCGGGAAGAGCGCGATCACGGCCATGAAGGCGAACGACGGGGCGAGGAAGATCCGCCCCATCGCACGCTCACCCAGGCCCCTGCTCACGCGGACTCTCTGGGTCGTCGCCATGTGACCTACTCTTGTTCGAGCGCGTCGTTGGCCGCCTGGTCCACCGCCTCCAGGGCCGGGCCGGACTCCTCCTGGCCCCGGAAGGCCGGGTGCAGGTTGTCCTGCACGGCCAGGGACAGCGAGTTGTAGCCGGGCACCGGCGGGCGGGCCTGGGCCTGGGCGAGGATGTCGCCGAGCATCTGGAAGTCGGGGTCGTCGGTGTTCTCGTAGGCGCTCGCCATGGTCGGCGGCAGGCTGTTCTGGAGCAGGATGTCCTGCGCCTCGGGGTCGGTGGCCGCCCACAGGACGAACTCGCGGGCCAGCTCCTTGTTGTCGCTCAGCGTGCTGACCGCGTTGTTGAGACCGCCCAGCGCACTGGTGGTGCCCTCACCGGTGAAGGTGGGCAGCGGGGCGACCGCGAAGTCGTCCGCGACCGCGCTCTCCTCGTCGCCCTCGCCCGCCAGGAGCGGGATGGCGTAGGGCCAGTTGCGCATGTAGACGGCCTCGCCCGCCTGGAACAGGGCGCGCGCGTCGTCCTCGACCATGGTGTCGAAGCCGTCGGCGTAGAACCCGCTCTCGTAGGCCTCGGTCATGAAGTCCAGGGCCGTGGTGGCGGCGTCGCCCTCCAGGAAGGTGCTCTGCTCCTGGGCGTCGTCGAACAGCTGGCCGCCCGCGGACCAGTACAGCTCCAGGAAGTTGACGACGAAGCCCTCGTACTGGTCGCCCTGGCCGACGTAGGCGGAGATGCCCTCCTCCTCGGCGGCCGCCATGCCGGTGTCGTAGAGCTCCTCCCAGGTCGTGGGGGGCTCCTCGATGAGGTCGGTGCGGTAGTAGAGGAACGCGCCGTTGGAGGAGTAGGGCAGCGCGAACAGCTCCTGCTGCCACTGGGAGCTGTCGACGGCCCCCTCCAGGCTGACGCCCTCGACCTCGCCGCGCAGGTCCTCCAGGCTCTCGACGTAGCCGTACTCGGCGAACTCACCGGTCCAGATGACGTCCAGGCCCAGGACGTCGAACTCCCCCGCCTGGTTCTGGAGGTCCTGGAACATGGCCTGGCGCTGCTCGTCGGCGGTGGGGGCCAGGAAGAAGATGTCGACCTGCTGGTCGGGGTTGTTCTCGTTCCACAGGCGCGCGACCTCCTCGTGGATCGCGCGGTCGGCCCCGGTGACCGCCCAGACGAACGCCGGGTCCTCGGCCAGGCCCGCGGTCTCGCCGCCCTCCCCCGCGGTCTCCTCCCCGGGGGGTTCGCCGCACGCGGTGGCCAGGGTGAGGCTCAGTGCGGCGAGCCCGGCAGCGCATGCGCGCACCGTGTACCCCTTCTGGTGTGAATGCACTGGCATGGCTCTCTCCTTACCGCGCCGGACGGGTCTCCGGGCGCGCGGCATCGAGTGTGTGCTGGGACGTCCCCCCGTGGTCGTGCGCAAACGATGCCATCGACTGTGTGATCTAGTCAACAGTGAACGCGTTCCGATATACGTCATGCGCGGAAAGGAAAGGCACGCTGTCCGAATGTCCTCATGAAAACGTTGCCATAACCGGGGTCGCGCTCCTACCGTGGACGGCATGGCCAGCCAACCCGCGAGCATGCGGGACGTCGCCCATCGAGCGGGGGTCTCCCTCTCGACGGTCTCCCGTGTGCTGCGCGGAGCCCCCGGGGTCGCCCCGGAGGTGCGCCAGCGCGTCCAGCGGGCCGCGGACGAGCTGGCCTACGTGGTCTCGCGCAACGCCTCGGGCCTGGTCACCGGCCGCACCGGGCGGGTCGCGGTGGTCGTGCCCTTCCTCCAGCCGTGGTTCTTCGGGATGGTCCTGGCGGGGGTCAGCGACGCTCTTCGCGAGGCGGACCTGGACATGCTCGTCTACCAGGTCGGCGAGACGCGGGCCAGGGAGGGCTGGACGCGGGCGCTGCCGCTGCGGCGCAACACCGACGCCGTGGTCACCGTGTCCATGGACCTGTCCGAGGAGGAGTGCCACCGGCTCGACGACGTGGGCGTGCCCGTGGTGCTGGTCGGGCAGAGGACACCCGATCGGGCCAGCGTGTACATCGACGACCGGGCAGGCGCCGCGGGGGCCACCCGGCACCTGCTCAACCTGGGGCACACGCGCGTGGCCTACATCGCCTCGCGGACCGAGGCCTGGTCCAGCGCCAGCTCGCGGCACCGGTTGGAGGGGTACGGGGCGGCCATGGCGGAGGCGGGACTGACGCCGCGGAGCGTGGCCAAGGCCACCGGGCACACGGGCGGTGAGCTGGCCATGGGCGAGCTGCTGTCGGACCACGACCCGCCCACGGCCGTGCTGGCCGAGTTCGACGACCTCGCTCTGGGCGCGTACCGCACGCTGCGCCGCTCGGGCGTGCGCGTGCCGGAGTCGATCTCCCTCATGGGCTTCGACAACCACGACACCGCGGCGGTGATGGACCTGACCACCGTCGACCAGGCCCCCTACGACACCGGGCTGACCGCGGGTCGGCTCACCGTGGGCATCCTCGGCGGGACGGCCACGCGCCTCCAGGTGGAGATGCCCACCCAGCTCATCCTGAGGCAGTCCACTGCCGCGCCCCGGAGCACGCGCGGCCTGTTCTCCTGACCCACCCGGAGGAACCAGCATGCAGCAGTGGTGGCGCGACGCGGTCCTGTACCAGGTCTACCCGCGCAGCTTCGCCGACGCCGACGGGGACGGGACCGGCGACATCGCGGGGATCACCGCGCGCCTGGGCCACGTCGCCGACCTGGGCGCGGACGGGATCTGGCTGTCGCCGTTCTACACATCGCCGTGGGCGGACGGCGGGTACGACGTGGCCGACTTCCGGGACGTGGACCCGCGCCTGGGCACCCTGGAGGACTTCGACGCGATGGTGGCCGCCGCGCACGCGCTGGGCCTGCGGGTGATGGTCGACATCGTGCCCAACCACACCTCCGAGGAGCACCCGTGGTTCCGGGAGGCGCTGGAGGCCGGCCCCGGGTCGCCCGAACGGGAGCTGTACGTGTTCCGCGACGGGCGGGGCGCGGACGGCGAACTGCCGCCGACCAACTGGCGTTCGACGTTCGGCGGCCCGGCGTGGACCCGCGTGGCGGACGGGCAGTGGTACCTGCACATGTTCGCGCCCGAGCAGCCGGACCTGAACTGGGACGACCCGCGGGTGCGCGAGGAGTTCCGCGGCATCCTGCGGTTCTGGAGCGGGCGCGGAGTGGACGGGTTCCGGATCGACGTGGCGTACGCGCTGGTCAAGGACCTGCGAGAGCCACTGCGCGACCTGGTGCTGGTGGAGGGCGGCCGGTTCGAGGACATCGCGGCCAACCCGGACCACCCGTTCCTGGACCGGCCCGAGGTGCACGAGGTGTACCGGGACTGGCGGCGGGTGCTGACGGAGTTCGACCCGCCCCGGGCCACGGTGGGCGAGGTGTGGCTGCCCGGTGAGCGGCGGGTGCTGTACACGCGCCCGGACGAGCTGGACCAGGCGTTCAACTTCGACTTCCTGAGGACCTCGTGGGACGCCGACGCCTACCGCGGCGTGATCGACTCCTCGATCGCCGACGCCAGACAGGTCGGCACGGTGCCCACGTGGGTGATCGGCAACCACGACGTGGTGCGGCCGGTGTCGGTGCTGGGGCTGCCCCCGGGCACCGACCAGAAGGCGTGGCTGCTCTCCGACGGGCGCGACCCGGAGCCGGACCTGGAGCTGGGCACGCGGCGGGCGCGGGCGCTGGCACTGCTGGAGCTGTCACTGCCGGGGGCGGCGTACGTGTACCAGGGCGAGGAGCTGGGGCTGCCGGAGGTGGCGGACCTGCCCGCGCGGGCGCTGGAGGACCCGCGGTGGGTGCGCAGCGGGCACACCGACAAGGGGCGGGACGGGTGCCGGGTGCCGCTGCCGTGGACACGGGAAGGAGCGTCGTACGGGTTCGGCGGGGACACCCCGTGGCTGCCCCAACCCGAAGGATGGGGCCGGTGGTCGGTGCGGGCCCAGCACGACGACCCCGGGTCCGTGCTCTCCCTGTACCGCCGGGCTCTGGCACACCGCCGGGAGTTCTCCTCGGACGAGACTCTGACCTGGGACGACACGCTGAACCGGGGGCCGGTGCTGGCCTACTGGCGGGGTGAGGACGTGCTGGTTCTGGTCAACACGGGCGAGGAGGCGGTGGAGCTGCCGCCCGGCCGGGTGCTGGTGGCCAGCGCGGACCTGGACGGGAGGCTCCCGGGAAACGCGGCGGTGTGGCTGCACCGCTGACCAGCATGGTCCCGGGGCGAAGCCCCGCCTCGCGGGAGGACGTCCCCGCCGATCACCGCGGCCCCGACCACAAGGGGCACCTCGGGGCAAAGCCCCACGTCACGGGAGAACACCCCACCGACCCCCGCGAACCCGACCACAGGGGGTGCCTCGGGGCAAAGCCCCGCGTTGCGAGGAAACACGCCCCCACCCGGCCGATCAACGCGGCCTCAACCACAGGGGCCCAGAGGCGAAGCCCCACGTTGCGGGAGAGCACCCCATCCGCCCCGCCGATTCCCGCAACCCCTTGACGCACACAAGGGAGTCGATCGGACCTGTGGGGTCCTGCCGACTCCCTGAACCATAGCGGAATCCGGCCCGAACGTCGAAACGGTTCAGGCGTCGTCGCTGAGCACGACCGGCTCGGGGAGGCTGGCCGCGTTGTGCTCCATCAGCCGCCACTGCCCCCGGCGTTCCTGGAGCACCGACCAGCAGCAGTTGCTGATGGGTCCCAGGAGCTCGCGCTGTTCGTCGGGGATCCCCAGCAGCCGGGCGATCCCCACTCTGAGGGCGGCGCCGTGGCTGACCACGACGAGCAGCCCCCCGGTCGGGGTCTTGCCCAGTCCGCGTTCGACGGCGGCGCGCATCCGGTCGCCGACCTCGGCGATGAGTTCGCCGTCGGGGATGTCCATCCGCGCGTGTTCGACCGGCCAGCGCGCGGACAGCTCCGCCCCGGTCATCCCCTCCCATGAGCCGCCGAAGCGCTCGCGCAGCCCCTCGTCGAACTCCACGGGCACCCCGGAGGCCCGGGAGAGGTATCCGGCGGTGTCGGCGGCCCTGGTCAGGTCGGAGGCGACGATGACGTCGGGGTTCAACGAGGCGAGCAGCTCCCCCGCCCGCCTGGCCTGGGCGTGGCCGACCGGATCGAGTGCGATGTCGGTCTGCCCCTGGAAGCGGTTCTCCACGTTCCAGGACGTGCGTCCGTGCCGCCAGAACAGCACACGAGGGGTGTCGCTCACGTGGTGTGTCTCTCCGCTCGCAGTGGGGTCGGGGTCAGAACTCGTCCAGCGGCGTGCGCTGGGCGCCGCGCGCGCCCTCGGGGAGGTCGATCTCGGGGCAGTCCTTCCACAGCCGTTCGAGACCGTAGTAGCCGCGCTCCTCCTCGTGCTGGATGTGCACGACGATGTCGGCGTAGTCCAGCAGGACCCAGCGGCCGTCACGCTCGCCCTCGCGCCGGACCGGCTTGGCCCCGGCCTGGAGGCGGAGCTGGTCCTCGACCTCGTCGACGATCGCGCGGACCTGCCGGTCGTTGGGGGCCGAACACAGCACGAAGGCCTCGGTGATGACCAGCTGCTCGCTGACGTCGTAGGCGATGATCTCCTGGGCGAGCTTGTCGGAGGCGGCTTCCGCCGCGACCCTGACCAGCTCCAGTGCCCTGTCGGTGGCTGTCACGTTGTGCTTGCTGCCTTTCAGCTCTCTAGGTAGAGCCCGGTCTTGTTGATGTAGCGGACGATGCCGTCGGGCACCAGGTACCAGATGGGTTCGCCCTTGCGGACGCGTTCCCGGCACTCGGTCGAGGAGATGGCCAGCGCGGGGACCTCCACCAGGGAGACCTTGCCCTCGGGCAGTCCGGTGTCACTGAGGTGGTGACCGGGCCGGTTACAGCCTACGAAATGCGCGAGCTCGAAGAGTTCGTCGACGTTGTGCCAGCTCAGGATGGCGCCCAGCGCGTCCGCCCCGGTGATGAAGTACAGCTCCACGTGGGGGCCGTACTTGGCGCGCATCTCGCGGAGCGTGTCGAGGGTGTAGGTGGGCCCCGAACGGTCGATCTCGATGCGGTCCACCCGGAACTGGGGGTTCTCGGCGGTGGCGATGACCGTCATCAGGTAGCGGTCCTCGGAGGGCGTCACCTTGGCCAGGTCCTTCTGCCAGGGCTGGCCGGTGGGCACGAACACCACCTCGTCGAGGCCGAAGAGGTGCGCGACCTCGCTGGCCGCCACGAGGTGGCCGTGGTGGATGGGGTCGAAGGTGCCGCCCATGATGCCGACCTTGGTCGGGCCGGTTCCTCCCCGGGGCGCGGGGGAGTCCCCGTTGCGGGATGCGTCGGAAGCTGCGTGCGCCACTGTGCGCTCCGTTTCGCCGTGGACGTTGCCGTTGCCGGGATCGGCCAACCGAGATTAGCCGACGGAGGGCACCACCGCTGTCCCCTTCCTCCCTTTTCGGTCCTCGCACCGGGACAACGAACGCCGTGCCGGGTTCCTTCCCCCGGGTGCGTCGACGGCGCTCGGAAATCGCGTCATATCTCGAAGCCGGAAACCGTGGCCAAGCGCGATCACGGCGCATAGCATGCCGATATGGCCAACACACCAGACCGCGTCCGCGTCCGGCTCTCCGAGATCTCGCCCCGCGCCTACGAACACCCCGCAGACCGTGGCGCCCTGGTGGCGCTGCGCTCGCTGCGCGGGTTCGACGAGGTGTTCAAACGCCTGTCGGGACTGTTCAACGAGCGCGCCCTGCGACTGATGTTCCTGTCCAGTGCCGTCCGGGTCGGTCCCACCCAGTTCCCTCACGTGTACGACTACGTGCGCGACGCCGCCTACGTCCTGGACATGGACGAGGTCCCCGAGCTCTACATCCAGATGAACCCGAAGCCGAACGCCATGGCGATCGGCAGCAACCGCCCGTTCATCGTGATGACCACGGGCCTGTTCGACCTGCTGGACGCCGAGGAGCAGCGCTTCGTCATCGGCCACGAGGTCGGCCACATCCTCAGCGGCCACGCCGTCTACCGCACCATGCTGCTGGCCCTGATCCGGCTGGCCACCCGCGTGGCGTGGGTGCCGCTGGGCTTCATCGGCATCCAGGCCATCGTGGCCGCGCTGGAGGAGTGGTACCGCAAGTCCGAGCTGTCCTGCGACCGCGCCGGGATCCTCGCCAGCCAGAACCCCGAGGCGGGCAAGCGCGCCCTGATGAAGCTGGCGGGCGGCTCCAAGCTCGTGGAGATGAACCCCGACGCCTTCCTCGAGCAGGCCCGCGAGTACGAGTCCGGCGGCGACGCCCGCGACAGCCTCATCAAGCTGGTCAGCCTGGTCGGGCAGACGCACCCGTTCGCGGTGGTGCGCCTGGCCGAGCTGCACCGGTGGATCGAGGACGGTTCCTACCAGAGCATCGTCAACGGCGACTACCCGCGCCGCTCCACCGACCGCGACGCCCGGGTGGGCGAGGAGGCGCGCAAGGCCGCCGACTCCTACAAACAGTCCTGGGAGCGCACGGGCGACCCGCTGCTGGGCACCCTGCGCGACGTCGCGGGCAGCGCGGCCAGCGCGGGCGGCAAGATCTTCGACACCGTCGCCGACCGGTGGCGCAACGGCTCCTCCCGCACCAACCAGGGCTCGGGAACCTCTTCCTGACCGGGCTCTCCCCCCGACACCGGCACCGGCGCCCGGGAACCCGGCACCGGTTCCCGACGCGCGTGGGAAACGGGTGCCCGGCCGCGAGGGGCGGCACCCGCGAAGCCGACGCCGCCCGGGCGGGAGATGGTGCCGGGTTCCCGGCCCGGAGGGGCGGCCCCCGGACGCGGGCCGCCCCTCCGGCGTGTCCGGCGGGTGCGCTTCCCGGCGCGCGGCTCCGCTGAGCCGGGGTCTCCCACGTCGCGGGGTGCGAGCGCGTCTTCGGGCGTGTCCGGCTCAGCGCAGGTCGGCGAGGTAGGCGCGCACCCCCCGCCAGGCGGGGTGGGCGGGGTCGATGACCGCGAAGTGGTCGGCTCCGAACGGCTCGTGGTGGTCCACGGTGTCCCCCGCGGCGCGCGCGGCGGCCACGTAGACGCGACTGTGGTCGACCGGGACGCGCTGGTCGGCGTCCCCGTGTACGACGAGTTGGGGCACCCCCAGCGGCACGCGCAGCAGCGGCGAGCTGGCGGCGTACACCCGCGCGGAGGGGGCGGGGCCCAGGAACGGCTCCACCGCCCCCTCGCCCAGTCCCTCCCGTGCGCAGCGCTCGGGGTCGGTGACAGGCGCGAGGGCGACCACGGCGCGCACGGGCGTGCGGGGGTGGAGCGCGTTGAGCAGGGCCAGGTGCCCGCCCGCCGAGTGGCCGACGGACACCGTGCGGGACAGGTCGTAACGGCCGGGCTCGCGGGCCGCGGTCTCGGCGAGGGCCGCCAGGGCGCGGTCGACGTCGTCGAGCGTCTGCGGCCAGCCGCCCCCGTCGTCGCCGGTGCGGCGGTACTCCACGTTCCACACCGCCCACCCGGCGGCGGCCAGGTCGCGGGCCAGCGGATCCATGAGCCCGGCGTCGAGCCCGTCCCGCCACCAGCCGCCGTGCAGCAGGGCGGCGACGGGCGCGGGCCCGCCGCCCTCCGGTTCCCACAGGTGCGCGATCTGGCTGGGGTGTTCTCCGTAGGACACGGTGGTGGGCACGCGTCGCTCCTCGTCGTCGGGCCGGCCTCCCGCGGACGGTAACAGCCCTCTCCCCGCCGCCCCCACCGCGCGTCCCCACGATGCGCTCCGGCGGGGCCGCGGGGCCCCGGCACACGGCAGCGCCGACGGCGGGGCCGTCGGCGCTGTCGGGCGTCCTGGCATGACCGGAAAGCGGGTCCTAGAAGGCGGGACCGGCGGCCATGGCCTCGTCGATGGTCGTGGAGCGGGCCTCCTCGACCTCCTCGACCAGGTCGTCCTCGTGCGCCTCGAACTCCTCGACCACGGCGGCGGAGAAGCTGCGCAGGGCGATCTCCTCGGTGAGGATGTCACCGCGGACGCGGTTGCTCTCACCGATCTGGGCGGTCGGGCTGTTGGCGGAGGTGGACAGGTCACCGCCGACGATGTTGTTGTCGATGTAGACGCCGCCGCTGACGCCGGTGACGCTCAGGTCGCCGTCGACGTAGTTGACGGAGGAGCAGAAGCCCTCCTGCTCCCCGGCGCCGACCGCGACCGGACCCGTGCCGCCGCTGTAGGTGGCCGCGCCGATCACCTCGCTGTCGCAGAGGATGCCGCCGCTGGCGGGGTTGTTGACGGTCAGGGCGCCGCGCACCACGGAGTCGTAGATGTCGGCGTACTCGACACCGTCGGCCTTGACGGCGCCGCCGATGCGCGAGCCGGAGACGTAGACGGCGCCGACCTCGGCGTTGATGCTGTGGACGGAGGAGTCCACCACGTAGGCGAAGCCGTCGGTGTTGCCGCCGTCGACCGGGACGGCGCGCAGGGCGGCACCCGTGGAGCTGTTCTCCAGGTAGGTGCCGTAGGAGCCGCGGTTGACCACGCGGTCGCCGACGGAGCTCTCCTGGGAGTCGAAGTAGGCGTCCTGCTGGACGGTCACCTTCCCCTCGATCTCACCGCCGATGATGTGCAGGTTGGCACCCTGGCGGACGGTGACGTCGCCCTGGATGACCGTGCCGTCCAGGAAGCAGCTCTTGCCGGCGGGGACCGCGAGGTCCGTGGGCAGGGTGATGGCACCGCCGTGGCCCGAGCAGAGGGTGACCAGGTCAGCCTGGGCGGGGGAGGCCATCAGCGTGACACCACCGACGGCCAGGGCGGTCGTGGCGATGGCAGCGACCTTGCTCCGGAGCTTCATTCGGGGGATTCCTTTCGTTGTGACCGTGGGGGGGCGACACTCCGAGCGATGCGGAGGCGCGCCGTGAGACACCACAGTGAAATTACCGACCAGCCGTCCCTTTGGGAATACGTGCTAGACGAAGATTCGCTTCTGTCCAGGTTTCCAGCGGGAAAACGCTCCAGATGCCAACGGTCCCTCGAACCCCGGAAGTGACTCTCGGTCGCACAACGGACACACGCGTCAGGCCGGCGCCGCGGTCGGCCCCGTGGCGTGCGGTCCTTTTCGGCCCGGGGCCGCCACCGCGAGGGCGGCCCCGGCGCGCGCGGCTACTTGAGGTGGCCGTCCCCGGTGACCACGTACTTGGTGGAGGTCATCTCGGTCAGCCCCATCGGGCCTCTGGCGTGCAGCTTCTGGGTGGAGATGCCGATCTCCGCGCCGAAGCCGAACTCGCCGCCGTCGGTGAACCTCGTGGAGGCGTTGACCATGACCGCCGCGGAGTCCACCCGGGAGACGAAGTACCGGGAGGCCTTCAGCGAGTCGGTGACGATGGCCTCGGTGTGCTGGGTGGAGTACCTGCGGATGTGGGCCAGCGCCTCATCGATGGTGGGCACCACGCGCACGGCCAGGTCCATGGACAGGTACTCGGTCGCCCAGTCCTCCTCCGTGGCCTCGACCACCCGGGCCCCGGTCGGGTGGGCGGCGGCGGCCTCCAGCACCCGGGGGTCGCCGTGCACGGTCACGCCGCTCTCGCCGAGGGCCCGCAGCACGCGCGGCAGGAACTCCTCGGCCACGGCCTCGTGCACCAGCAGGGTCTCGGCGGAGTTGCACACCGAGCAGCGCTGCGCCTTGGCGTTGGTGGTGATGGCCACGGCCTTGTCGAGGTCGGCGTCGGCGTCCACGTAGACGTGGCACAGGCCCTCGCCGGTCTCGATGACCGGCACGGTGGAGTCGCGCACCACGGCCTGGATGAGGGAGCCCCCGCCGCGCGGGATGAGCACGTCCACCAGGCCGCGCGCCCGCATGAGCGCGGTGGAGGACTCGCGGGTGCGGCCGGGCACCATCTGGACGGCGTCCACCGGGACCCCGGTGCCCTCCAGGGCGTCCCGCAGGACCCCGACGATGGCGGTGTTGGAGGAGTAGGCGGAGGAGGAGCCGCGCAGCAGGGCGGCGTTGCCGCTCTTGAGGCACAGGGCGGCGGCGTCCACGGTGACGTTGGGGCGGCCCTCGTAGATGATGCCGATGACACCGAGCGGCACCCGGATCTGGCGCAGGTCCAGGCCGTTGGGCAGCACGGATCCGCGCACGGACTCGCCCACCGGGTCGGGGAGCTCGACGATCTCGCGGACGGCCTCGGCGATGGCCTCGATCCGCTGCGGGGTGAGGGTGAGCCGGTCGACCATGGCCGGGCTGGTGCCGTCCTCGCGGGCCCGCGCCACGTCCTCGGCGTTGGCCGCGGTGATCTCGTCGGACCGCTTGACCAGGGCGTCGGCGATCGCCAGCAGTGCGGCGTCCTTGACCGCCCGGCTGAGCGGGGCGAGGTCGGCCGCCGCGTCCCTGGCCCGCCCGGCTACCGCGTGGACCTCGCGCTCGATGTCACTCATGGTGCTCTCTCTTGGTTGGGAGGCCATCCCGGCGTACCCGCCCTGCGGCGTCGAAGGTTCTCAGGGGCATGCGCCGGGGTGAACGCTTTCAGCGTATAGCGCGGCCCCGCCGGACGGGGGTTGTCCACAGGGCGGAGTCGGGCACGCGCGGCCGGGCCGTCCGATCCGGCCCGCCACCTCGGCGCCCACCGGACGGACACTGGTACCCGAACCCGAGTCGGTGACCGGGCGTGATGCCCCGCAGGCCACACGTGAGGAAGGTCATACAAGGCGGGAGACGACGGCCCCTATCACGGGAACGCCCCCGACGACGGACGATAACGAAAGGTGTCGACGCGGTCACACGGCCCCGGAGGGCGCCTCGGATATCGTCGCATTCTCTCGAATGGACGCATTCCGAAGGTAGCTGCGGCCCGCCCCGCCGACGACTGGACAACGAAGTCCAGGGAACTTCTGGTCACTTCGGATTCATGGCTCCGCAGCAGTACGAACCACCGTGATCTGCCGCATTTGAGTACACCAGGAACGCGAGTGCGAGAATGACAACGAATTTCGGTCCACGAACGACCCTCGGCGGGGCTCCGTCCACGGCAGGGGCACTGGCCCGGCTGACCAGGATTCCGGTGCTGCGGGAGAAGTACCTCCGCTACACCTCCGGGGTCTCCGCGCCGGAGCTGTCCGACCTCCCCACGCTCGACAGGGACGAACTGGGCCGGGCGATCGACACCCTGGTGCGCACCGACCCTTCCGCCCTGACCCGCGCCTCCCTGAACGTCATGGGGGGCACCCGGTCGACCATGCGCCTGGGGGCGGTCCCGGCGGACCTGTACCTGGACGAGATCGCGCCGCACGTGCGCCCCTTCGAACAGGGCGACCTGTTCACCACCCTCGGCACCCCGTTCCACATGCGGGCCTGCCAGGAGCTGCACAACGGACTCGCCGCCAGGGCCGGTGTGCCCACACTCTCCATGGACGCGCCGACCGACCAGATGATCGACGCCTACCTCGACCTGTTCGAGCGCCACGGGGTCAACGCCCTGGGCACCACCCTCGACACCTTCCGGAGCCTGCTCCGTTACTGCGCCGCGTCCGGCCGGGACCTCGGGTTCCTGCGCAAGGTGCTGTGGAGCGGCCCGGCCATGGACGCCGCCACCCGAGCGCTGATCCGGACACACTTCCCCCACCTGCGCACATGGGCGCTCTTCGGCTCGGCGGAGACCTGGATCATCGGGCACAGCGGTCCGGACTGCGCCAACGACACCCTCCACCCGCTCCCCCACCAGTACACGGAGATCGTCGACGGGCGCATGCTGGTGACCGTCACGCACGAGAAGGCGGTCGTCCCGCTGCTGCGCTACGAGACCGGAGTCGCGGCCGAATGGACGGCCTGCCCCTGCGGCCTGCCCGGTCCCGCGGTACGCACCCACAGCCGCATAGACGCCCCGATGGGGCCGCTCAGCCGCGTGGTCTCCCCCCTCGACCTCGTGCCGCTGGCCCTGCGGCTCGACTCGGTGGAGGCGGCCCAGGTCGTCCTGGTCGATCCCCACACCGAGGACGAACGGCTCCACCTGCGGGTCCGGCTGCGCCCGGAGACCAGGTCCGAGCTCTACACCGGCGAGTGGATCCGGCAGCACGTGCTGTCCGAGTCGCTGGGGCTGTCCGAGGTGACGGAGGAGGCCCCGGAGTCCTTCGAGGTCATCGTCTCCCGGCACATGCTGCGGGAACTCCCGGACGGGTCGGCCCCCGAGTTCCTGGTGCGCGAGGGGGGACGCCTCCGAATCCAATCGATATCGAGTCAGGCTCAGGGTTCTTATGGTACCTTCTCGGCATAGGTTCAGGAGGGCGGGTCGCACGCGCCGTATGCGGCGCCCAGGTCACACCACCGGGTAGCACCTCCCTGAGTCGCGTCGAGCACGACCACCGAGCACAGGAGTGCGCATGCGGACTGTTCCGCTGACCACCGACGGCCCCACCGTGTCCGCCCAGGGGCTGGGCTGCATGGGGATGAGCGAGTTCTACGGCCCGGGAGACGAGGCCGACTCCCTCTCGACCCTGCACCACGCCCTGGACCTGGGCGTCGGCTTCCTCGACACCGCGGACATGTACGGGCACGGGGCCAACGAGGAGTTGGTGGGCAAGGTCGTCCGGGAACGGCGGGAGGAGGTCGTCCTCGCCACCAAGTTCGGGATCGTCCGCGACCGCGGGACCGGCGCCCGCAGCCACCGCGGGGACGCGGAGTACGTCCACGCGGCCTGCGACGCCAGCCTCTCCCGCCTGGGCGTCGAGACGATCGACCTCTACTACATGCACCGGCGCGACGCCTCGGTCCCCGTCGAGGAGACGGTCGGGGCCATGGCCGAGCTGGTCGCCCAGGGCAAGGTGCGCCACCTGGGGCTGTCCGAGGTGAGCGCCGACGAACTGCGCGCCGCCCACTCCGTGCACCCGATCGCCGCCGTGCAGACGGAGTGGTCGCTGTGGAGCCGCGACGTGGAGGAGTCCGTGGTGGGCGAGTGCGCGCGGCTCGGCGTGGGCTTCGTCCCCTACTCCCCGCTGGGACGCGGCTTCCTCACCGGGGCCCTCCCTCCGGTGGAGGAGCTGTCCGCCGACGACTTCCGCCGCGGCAAGCCGCGCTTCTCCGGTGAGAACGCCGTGCGCAACCAGGATCTGCTCGCCATCGTGCGGCGGGTGGCCGAGGCACACGGCGCGACCCCGGGCCAGGTCGCCCTGGCGTGGGTCCACGCCCAGGCCGAGCGCTGGGGCCTGCCCGTCGTCCCCATCCCGGGAACCAAGAGGCGCGAACGCCTGGAGGAGAACGTGGGCGGCGCGGACCTGGTCCTCTCCCCGGAGGACCTCGCCGAACTCGACACCATCGCCGACGCCACCGCGGGCGCGCGGTACTGACCCTCCCCCGAGCCGGGGTGGAGCGGACGGCTCCCGGCGCCGGCCTGACGACCGGCCGACGAGCACGGAGGGACAGGCGCTCTGAGATACGATTCCCAGATGACCCAGCTTCCCATGGACCAGCGGATCGGTCATCACCTGAAGCGCGCCGAGCAGGAGCTGATCTCCGCGAAGCACGCTGTTCTGAGGCAGTTCAACCTCTCGGTCCCCCAGTACACGGTCCTGCTCGTGCTCTCGGAGGAGCCCGGGGCCTCAGGTGCGATCCTGGCCCGCAGGTGCCTGGTGACCCCCCAGACGATGTCCTCGGTCCTCGCGACCCTGAGCAGGCGCGAACTGATCGAGCGCAAGCCCCACCCGCTGCACTCCCACATCCTGGAGACGAGGCTCTCCCCCAGCGGACAGGACCTGCTCGCCAAGGCGGACGAGGCCGCGATCCGGGTGGAGATGCGGCTGAGCGAGGCGTTCAGCAGCGAGGAGGAGGGTGAATTCGTCCGCTTCCTCAGCCGGTGCGCGGAGGTCTCCGCGGAGACCCGCACCGAACTGGCGGACCTGGGCGAGGAGTGACCCCGGTCCGGGCGGGCGCCCCGGCGTCACCGCGCGGGGAGCCGGACGGGGCCCCGCCCCGCCACTCCGTGGGCGCCCGCCTCCCGCGTCTTCCCGGAGAGGCGCTCGCAGGGGCGCTCACCGAGGCGTTCTGAAAGGCATCCGGACAGGCGTCCCGGGCAAGGCGTCCGGAAGAGGCCGCGCCCCCACGGTCGGGACACCGACCGTTCACGCACGTCCCGGGATGGAGCGTGCACGGCCTCGGGGACCGGACACGCCCCGCCTCCCGGCCCGGGAGGGGTCACGCGGGAACGTGGACCGGAGTCGTCCCCGTGGACCGGACCGAACGGACCACGGAGGCCGCCCTCGCGGCCACGGGACTCCACCGCACGAGGGCCAGCCCGACGCTCATGCCGCCGCCGAACCCCGCGAGCAGGACGAGGTCGTCCCGTTCGAGCAGCCCGGCGCGGTGCACCGTGTCCAAGGCGACGGGCACCGATCCCGAACCCGTGTTGCCATGGGTCTGCACGGTCAGGTGGAGGTGGGCGTTGTCCAGGCCCAGCGACGGCCAGACGTCCTCGAGCATGGCGCCGTTGGCCTGGTGGGGCACGAAGTGGCGGATCTCCTCCCGGTCCACGCCCAGGCCGTCGAGCATCCGGTGGACCGCCTCGGGCAGCCGCCGGGTGACGTACTCGCGCACGCCGCGGCCCTCCATCGTGAAGAAGTGCCCGCCCTGTCCCAGGGTCTCCGCGGAGGCGGGCAGGCGCGAGCCCCCGGCCGGAACCCTGATCAGGTGGTGGTGGTCCCCGTCGGTGAGCAGCTGCGTCCCCATGACGCCGCCGCGGTCGTGTGCGGGCCCCAGCAGGACCGCGCCCGCGCCGTCACCGAACAGGATCGCCGTCCTGCGGTCGCCGTAGTCGAGGATGCGGGAGTAGATGTCCGCGCCGATGACCAGCGCGTAGGCCTCCCCGTGCGGCCGCAGCAGGTGCTCGGCCACGGAGAGGGCGTAGACGAACCCGCTGCACACGGCGTTGACGTCGAACGCCGCCGCGGACCGCGCGCCGAGCAGGTGCTGGGTGATGCTGGCCGTCGCGGGCTGGGGGTGGTCCGGGGTGGACGTGGCGACGATGACGTAGGCCAGGCGGTCCGCGGACACGCCCGCCTGTGCCAGGGCCCGGCGGCCGGCCGCCGCGGCGAGGTCGGAGGTGGCCTGGTCGGGGGCGGCGCGGCGGCGCTCGCGGATCCCCGTCTTGCGGCGGATCCACTCGTCGGTGACACCGGCGGTGCGGGCGATCGGCTCGTTGCCGACCACTTCGTCCGGCAGGTACGAGCCCGTGCCGAGGATGGCGATGGTCATCGTGCTGTCTCCTTCTTGCTGGGCTGAGGGGAGGGGAGGGCCCGGGAGCGCCGCCGCACCGCGCGGAGGCGCTCCCGACCCGGCGTCACGCGTTCACCGACGGGAGGGGTAGGGCTCCCTCCGCCGCGCCGGGGCCCGGGCGGCCGGAGCGGACGCGTTCCCATCCGTTGGCCTCGGCGTGCGCGGTGAGCGTCGCGTCCTCGCCGACGGCGACCGGGACTCCCACGGCCGACAGCAGGGCGAGGTCGCTGGAGTGGTCTCCGTAGGCGGTGCACGAGGACAGGGGTACGCCTCTCACCGCCGCGGCGGCCCTGGCGGCGGTCTCCTTCGTCGCGCCGATCATCGGGACGAGGACCTCACCGGTCAGGTGCCCGCCGCGGACGACCGGCCGTGTGCCCAGTGCCCAGTGGGCTCCGGCCTCCTCCGCGATCGGGTCCAGGCAGGCGAAGAAGGAGCCCGAGAGCAGGACGACCAGGTCGCCCTCGGTCCGGTGGCGGCGCAGGCGCTCCAGCACCGGCGTGTGCCAGAAGCCCGGCACGCGCGCGGCCTCGGAGAACCACGCGCGGCCCTCGGCGCGCAGCTCCTCGACGGACTCGCCCGCCATGATGCGGTAGTAGAGGCGGTTGACGTCCTGGCGGGGCACGCCCCGGGCCGCCGCCGCCTTGAGGTGGGCCACGGCCCGTTCGTAGGAGCCGGGCGGCCTGGAGCCGTTCCCGAGGTGGAACTCCAGGAACGAGAACATGCTCTTCGGTCCGATGAGCGTCTCGTCCACGTCGAAGAACGCGATGCCGCGCCCCCGGGTCCCCGGGGTGTGCGCTTCGTTCGCAGGGGTCATGGCTTCTCCTGTCGTAGGGGTCGGCACGGTCCGCTTCACGCGGGGAGGCGGACCAGAGCGACCTCGATCCGGCAGATCGACGCGCCCCTCTGGAGCACGTCCACCTCGACGGAGGTCGGGGCGGGTTCCGGGCCGCCGGTGGGCGCGAGGAACTCCACGATTCCGCCCTGCGTGTAGTAGACGCCCTCCTCCTCGGGCCCCTCCGCCCCCGCCGGAGCGGTGACGGCCCGCAACTCGGTCCGGGGCTCCAGTTCGCCGAAGCTGGTGAAGGTGGCGGTGATCTCGGTGGGGTAGGCCTTGGCCGGCGAGGTGCCCCGGACCTCCAGGAGCGTGTTCAGGGCCAGTTGGCGCCCGGCCTCGATCAGGACCATGCCCGGCAGGTGGTCCTGGGCGTGGTCGAACAGGCTCGGGTGCTGGGGCAGCACGCGCAGGGAGGCCGACACGGTGTCCCCGGCCCCCGCGAGCCCGGTCAGGACCACGTTGTCGCCGTTCGACCGGCCGACGAGGTAGGGGGCGGGGACCTCCCCGCTGACGGTGAAGTCGAAGGTCTCCGTCGAGGGGACCGGCTCGCCGGAGCGGTTGCGCAGGCGCAGCGCCTCGTAGCTCGCCGGGGATTTGAACCGCAGGCCGACGACGGCGTTGCCGACCTCCGTGCCGCCGACGAAGAGTCGGAACCTGGCGTCGTAGCCGACGACGCGTCCTTCCTTGACCCTCTTGTCCCCGACGGAGCAGAGCATGCGGAGGGCGCACGGAGCCGTCCCCACCGTCATCAGCTCGGGGCGCGTGATGGTGATGCCCAAGGTGGTGAGCACGAACTTGTGGTCGAAGGGGACGCCGTAGTGGGTGTGCGCGATGGCCAGCCCCACCTGTCGGCATGCTTCGAGCAGCAGCACGGGGTCGTGGCGGCGGGGGCGGAGCAGGTGGTCGCCGTAGTAGGCGTGCGAACGGGGGAGCTGGGCGGCGGCCGCGTGGGCGTCACCGCCGAGGGGCTGGGTGTCGGTGACGAAGACCTCCGCCAACGACTCCCGGTGGACGACGGTGCGGTCGACGGTCCGCTCGTAGTCCAGGGCCGGACCCTCCGGGCCTGCGGTCACGGTGTCGGTGGCGCCGTTGAGGAGGTGGTGCACGGGCATCTGCATGGTATGTCTCACATTCCTCGGGCTTGTGGTCCTGATGTGGGGGCCGCGGACGGAGAGCGTCTCCCGCGGTGCGTCGGTACGGCGGGCCGGAGGCCGGGGGCCGGGGTCCGGGAGGGGCGGTCGGTGGTGGACGGTGGACGGGAGCCCGGGCGGAGGGCCCGCGAGGACCCCGCCTAGCGGAGCTCGCGTTCCCTGACGACGAGGAACGTGACCACCGCGCCGGCCAGGGCGAGGAGCGCCAGGCCCAGGAACGTGGTGTGCATCGCGGAGGTGAGGCTGGCCGAGACGGCGTCCAGCGCGGTCGAGCGGTCCGCCTCGGCGAACTGGCCCAGCGCCGTTTCCAGTCGGCCCTGGGTGGCCTCACCCGCCAGGGTCCGCTCCTGTTCGGGGTCGGCGAAGGGGAGGTCGAGCGTGTTCAGGGACAGGGTCGCCAGCACGGACCCGGCTCCGGCGATCGCCACGCTCTCGCCGGTGATGCGCATGGTGTTGAAGATGCCCGAGGCCATCCCGGCCCGCTCGACCTCCACGGAGCTGAGCGCCGCGTTGTCCATGACGCCGAAGGCGCTTCCCACCCCCGTGCCGAACAGGGCCAGGGGAGCGGCGAGCGCCGTCCAGTGCTGGCCCGGCTGGAGGGTCGTCAACCACAGGGATCCGCCGGCGATGAGCAGGGAGCTGGTGGCGAGCATGACCCGCAGGGGGAGCCTGGCGGCGAGCTGCCCGGCCAGCATCGGCAGGGCGAGCACCGGCAGGGTCAGGGGCAGGAGCAGGGCCCCGGCCTCGGCGGCGCCGAACCCGCCGACGCCCTGGAAGAAGGGCGGCAGGTAGACGAGCAGGACCACGAAGCCGAAGGTGATGGTGAAGGGCTGGCAGACGACCACGACGAACGTGGGCCGCTTGAACAGCGAGAGGTCGAACATCGGGCGCCGGACCCGTGACTCCACCACGACGAAGGCCGCGAGGAAGACGAGGAACCCGACCGCCGACCCGATCGCGCTCAGGCTGAGCCAACCCGCCTCGGCGCCCTGGACGAAGGCGAGGGAGAGCAGGAACAGGCTGGTGCTGAAGGTCATGACGCCGCCCCAGTCCACCGAGGTGGAACCGGGGTCGCTCGACTCCCGGATCGAGCGGACCAGGAGCAGGACGACGGCGGCGAACGCGAGGTTCATCAGGAACACCATGCGCCAGTCCAGGAAGTTGACCATCAGCCCGGCGACGAAGGGCCCCATGGCCAGCCCGAAGCCGAAGGAGGTTCCCAGGAGGCCGAAGGCCCGGGCCCGGGCCGCTCCCCGGAAGGAGTCGGCGAGGATCGCCGATCCGCTGGTCATGATGCCCGCGGCGCCGATGCCCTGGACCGCGCGGGCGACGTCGATGACGAGGATGTTGGAGGAGAGGCCGATCACCGTGGCCATCGCGGTGAAGACGACGAGGCCGATGACGAGGACCCGGCGCCTGCCGAAGCGGTCGGCGAGTCCGCCGGCGGCGAGCATGAACGCCGCGAAAGTGACGTTGTAGGCGTTCTGGACCCACTGGGCCTCGCCGACGCTGGCGTTCAGGTCGGCCGCGAGCTGGGTGAGCGCCACGGCCGGAGCGGTGACGGCGAGCGGCAGCATCACGCTGGACAGGGCGACGGCGACGAGTGTGGCCACCGCCTGTCCCCTGGTCAACGGGGCGGGAGCACTCCGTGCGCCCTGCCGATCCGTTGCTTCTATCGCCATTCCCCTACCCCTTAATTCGCTTCCTTATAGCCATCCATTCGTGGATGAGCATAAGGTGTCTTATGTCCATCGTCAATCTTATAGGACTGGCCACGCACGCGGCGGGCGGACCCGGGACACCCGCCGCAACCTGTTCGATCGGAGCTCCCCGAAATGCAGTTGACCAGCGACGACACCGCTCCCACCCGCGCACACGGCGCCCCCTCCGACGTCCTCGTGGTCGGTGCCGGGCCCGTGGGCCTGACCGCCGCGTGCGAGCTCCTGAGACGAGGAGTACGCGTACGGCTCATCGACCGCGCCGAGTCCGCCTCCCCCTTCCCCAAGGCCCTGCTGCTCTGGCCGCGCACCCTCGACCTGCTGGACGACCTGGGCGCCCTGGAATCCACCCGGCGGGCGGGTATCGACATCCGCAGGTTCCGCTACTACTCCTCCGGCGACCCGCTGGCCACGTTCACGTTCCCCGAGCACCTGGCTCCGGTGTGCCTGCCCCAGAACGAGACCGAGCGCGTGCTCACCGAGCGGCTGCACGCGCTCGGCGGGCGCATCGAACGGGGGGTGCGGCTGCTCGCCCTCGACGGGCTGGACTTCTCCGGCGACATCACCGCGACCGAGGGGGTGACCGCGATCCTCGAACACTCCGACGGGACCGTCGAGCGCTACCACGCGCCCTTCCTCATCGGCGCGGACGGCGCGGGCAGCGCGGTGCGCGCCCAGATCGGCACCGGCTTCGTCGGCAGCACCTACGAGTCGGCGTTCGCCCTCGTGGACTGCCACATCGAGGGGGAGCTGCCCGTCGACGAGGCGCTCTACTACCAGTCGCCCCGGGGCGCCCTGGTGATCGTCGCCCTGCCCGACGGCGTCTTCCGGTTCTTCGCCAGCCTCCCGCCCGGGGAGAAGGCGGGGGTGGACCTGCTCCAGCGGATCACGGACGAGCAGGGCCCGGGAGGGGTCCGGCTGGTCGACCCGGTGTGGGAGTCCGTGTTCCGCGTGCACCGGCGGCACGCCGACGACTTCCAGCGGGGCCGCGTCTTCCTCGCCGGGGACGCGGCGCACGTGCACAGCCCGGCCGGGGGCCAGGGCCTCAACACCGGGATGCAGGACGCGCAGAACCTGGCCTGGAAGCTGGCCGCGGTGACACGGGGCGAGGCCGGACCGGAACTGCTCTCCACCTACGGCCCCGAACGCAAGGACGTGGCGCGGCAGGTCGTGCGCGACACCGACATCCAAACACGCGGGTGGATGCTCCAGCACCCCGTGCAGACGGCGGGCCGGGACGCGGCCTTCCGCATACTGGAACCGGTCATGGAACGCGGATACCTGCCCGTCATGGCGGGTTACCGGTTCCGCTACACACCCGCTCGCCTCACCCAGGAGCCCACCTGGCCCTCCCTGTGCCGGGTGACCGGACGGCTGGCGGGCGCCGTCCGCACCGGCCACGCCCTCCCCCGCTCCCTCGCCGTGGACCTGGGCGTCGCCGGGCACGGGGAGGCCGGGAGCGGGCAGGGGGTCCACGGGTGGACGCTCGCCGTCACACCCGGCCGCGGACACACCCGCGACGGGGAGCCGTTCTCCGCGCTCGTCGCCGACCGGCCCCAGGTGCGGACGGTGGCGCTGAGCGCCGACCAGGCCTCGGAGCACCGGCTGTGCTCGGCACCGGGCTACCACCTGGTCCGACCGGACGGCTACGTCGCCGCCCACGGGCACGCGCGGGACCACGCCCGCCTGAGGGTGGAACTGGCCGTGCACCTGGGGGCGGCGGACGGTCGGCGACATGCGCCCGGGGCCGTCGGACAGGCCGCGCCGAGCCGCGTCTGAGAGCCTCCTCCACACGGCGCCCGGCGGTGCCGACGGCGTTCGGCACCGCCGGGGCTCCGACGCGGACCGGCCCCGCCGGCGGGGCCGCCGAACCGACACGGTCACACCGAGCCCCCGCGCACGCCGGGTCGTGCCCCGGCGCCTCCCGCGGCCGCCACCTCCACCCCGCACAGCGGCCAGGATCGGTGAGCAAGGTCACTCGACCGCATCCGGCCACCGGGGGGACACGCTCCGAGGTGTCTCCCAACAAGTGCACATGACCTGCGGTGATCGCACGCTTACCAGCAGGGGAAATCTTCACCATGTTCCTCGGTGAGGGAATCTGCTTTACTGTCCAACGGCCTCGAACCCGCCATGCCGACAACGAAGGCATTTCCCCGAGAAGAATTAACGGGAATTCTACATTCATTAACGTCACCGCAGCCGCCCCGGCGGGATGAACGAAATCCCTGACACCCAGAGATGCGAGCACGAGAATGACGATGAATATCGGAGGAAAAGTGGAGGGGCCGCTCTCCCTGGCCCACGCGTTACAGCGCCTGGCGAGGATCCCGTCCATGCGGCGCAAGTACGGCCGTCACCTCGTGCTGGGGCGCAGGCCCCGCCTGGTGGACCTGCCTCCCCTCACCCGTGAGGAGCTCGGCGAGGCCGTCGACACGATGATGCGGGAGTCCCCGGCCGAACTCTCCCGGGCCTCGCTCCACCTCATGGGAGGAACAACGTCCACGAGCCGGCTGGGCGCGCTCCCCTCCGACCTCCACGTGGACGAGATCGCCCCGCACCTTCAGCCCTTCGCGCCGGGCGACCTGGTCGCGAGCCTGAGCACTCCGTTCCACATGCGCGCGTCGCACGACCTGCACAACGCGCTCGCCGCACGGGCCGGCGTCCCCACCCTGTCGCTCGACGCCCCGACGGACCAGATGATCGAGCCGTGCCTCGACCTCTTCGAGCGGCACGGGGTGAGCGCCCTCGCCGCCACCCTGGACACCGTCCAGCGCGTCCTGCGCTTCTGCGCCGCGTCCGGACGGCGCCTGGACTTCCTGCGCAAGGTGCTCTGGAGCGGACCGGCGATGGACGCGGGGACGCGCTCGCTGATCCGCACGCACTTCCCCCACCTGCGCACATGGGCGCTGTTCGGCTCCGCGGAGACCTGGATCATCGGGCACAGCGGACCCGACTGCGCGATCGACACCTTCCACCCGCTCCCCTACCAGTACACCGAGGTCGTCAACGGACGCATGCTCGTGACCGTCACGCACAGGAAGGCGGTCGTCCCCCTGTTGCGCTACGACACCGGCACCGGGGCCGAGTGGACGTCGTGCACCTGCGAGCTGCCCGGTCGGCCCCTGCGGACCAACAGCCGCATAGACGCGCCCTACGGTCCGCTCAGCAGTCTGGTGTCCCCCGCCGACCTGGCGTCGCTCGCCCTCCAACTCGACTCGGTGGAAGCCGCCCAGGTGGTCATGATCCGTCCGCACACCGAGAACGAGCGGCTGCGCCTGCGGGTCCGGCTCCGCCCCGGGACGGAGCCGGACCTGTACACCGTCGAGTGGATCCGGCACCACGTGGTGTCCGGCTGCCTGGCCCTGGCGGAGATCATCGAGGAGGCCCCCGAGACCTTCGAGGTGACCCTCTCCCGGCGGCTGCTGGACCAGTCCTCGGACGGCTCGGCGCCGACGATGGTGGTCCGCACCGCGTCCCGGGGCCGCTGCTCCGCGTAACCCGTTCCCGCCACCCGGCCCCGCACAGGGCCGGGCGGGAATTCACCGGCGCGGCGCGAGCGCGGCTTCCGCGGAATACCGCGGGACGCGGGCTGTCACGTCGAGGAGCAATACCCTCCGCTCCCCAGGCGGGCGCGGCGGCCCGGAGGGCGGGGTGTACTCGGTTAACACACAACGGGCCCAGGGGAACGGCGGAAAGCGCCGTACCGACTCCGGACACGCCCCAACCGCTCCGGCCCTTCCGGCTTCCCCGCCGGAGAACGACACCTCCCGGAACGGGCGCGAGCCTCCGCGCCGGTCCGTCCGCGTGTTCGCCCGGTCACCTTCCGCGGCGAGACCGCCGGTCCGCATCCGTCCTAAGCACAAGACATCGCATGGGGCACAGGCTTCACTTTTACATAAGAGATCGTATACTCATTCCAGATCGAACGGACAGCAGACCTGGAAGAGGAACACTGCGATGTGCGGACCCCACGTGATCCACAAGGCCCGGAAGACGTTCATGACCGCATCGGGGCACGCCCCGGAAACGCCGGGGGGCACGATCACGGCGGAGCGGCCTGCGCCGCCCGCGCGCCCGGCCGGCGCGGGCCTGGGCCGCAGGCGCATGCTGACCGGTTCGGCGGCCGTCGGCGCCGTGCTCACCGGGATCGGCGCCCTCGGAGGGCCGGTGGAGTCCGCCCACGCCCAGACCATCGCCGGGATCAGCCCGTCGCGGCTGACGGTCACCGACCTCACCCACGTCCTCCACAACGACTTCCCGATCTACCGGCCCTACATCCTCGACCCGAACATCTTCCAGTTCGCCTCGATCGAGGAGGACGGCTTCAACGCGCTCAAGCTGGAGATCGACGAGCACACCGGTACCCACTTCGACGCGCCGTGGCACTTCAACGACAGCGCTGACGCACTGCACACCCACGAGGTGGACCCGCGCGACCTGGTCTGTCCGCTCGTCGTCGTCCGCATCGCCGACCGCGCCGCGAGGCACTACGACGCCCAGGTCACCGTGGCGGACCTGCGCCGCTGGGAACGGCGCCACGGTCGCATCCCCCGGGGCGCCCTGGTCGCCATGGACTCCGGATGGAGCGCGCGGGTACTCCAGAGCGAGGAGGCGATGCTCAACCGCGACAGCGACGGCGTCGCCCACTTCCCCGGGTTCGACATCGAGGCGATCGACTGGCTGCTGAGCGCACGGGACATCGCCGGGATCGCCGTGGACACCCCGAGCTTCGACTACGGGCCCGACTCCGCCTCCAACCCCGAGGCGCACGTGTTCCTCCTCGGGGAGAACAAGTACGCCGTCGAGATGGTCGCCCACCTGGAGACGGCCCCCGAGAGCGGCGCTATGGCGATCGTCGGCGTCGCCAACATCCGGGGCGGTTCCGGCGGCCCCGTACGCCTGTTGGCCCTCTCCTGAGGTGACGGGGGGCGCAGGGCCCCGGCGGCGGTCCTGCGCCCCGGGGCCCGACCGCCCTTCCGGTGGGGACCCGGCCGTCCCCGGGACCCCCGGACGGGCGACCGCCCTCCGCCGCTCAGCTCCACCCGTAGCGGGCGCGCAGGACGTCGGCGACCATCCAGAACAGCTCCTCGTCCATGACGGCCGCCTCCCGGCGGATGTCGTCCTCGTCGAACTCGAAGAGCCGGTCCACCCGCACGTAGGAGTCGCGCTGTTCCCGGTCCCAGGGGCCCGAGCCGACGGGCAGCCAGTCCTGGCGCTCCCACGCGTCGGGGCGCTGGGAGGACAGCATCAGCCCGTGCAGCCGCCCGCCCCGGCGGCCGACCACCAGCAGCGGGCGGTCCTTGCCCCGCCCCGGGTCCTCCTCGTAGGGGACCCACGTCCACACGATCTCGCCCGCGTCGGCGAGTCCGTCGCGCTCGGGCGCGTAGACGAGCCTGGTGGCGCTGGTGGCGGTGGGGATCTCGCGGACCTCGCCCCGGTGGGGGTGGTCCTCGCTTCGGCGCGTCGTTCGTTCGCTCACGCCCGCATCCTAGGGCGTCCGCCCCACCCGGGAGGTCTCACAGGTCCTGGACGGTGCCGATGATCCGCGCCCGCGCCCGGCTGCCCTCGGGAACCGGGACCAGCGGGTAGACGTGGAAGGCCCCCTCCTCCTCGTGCAGGTCCACCTCTCCCCCGGCCTGCGCGACGAGCGCGCGCAGGCGCCGGGTGTCGGGCAGGAACACGTCGCGGGTACCGATGTAGAGGTCCATGGGCGGCAGACCGGAGAGCACGCCGTTGACGGGGCTGAGCCGGGGCAGGGACAGGTCGTCGCCGTCCGCCCACACCTTGGCGGCCTCCTTGAGGCCGACCGGGCTGAGCCAGGGGTCCCTGCCCTCCACCTCGGCGATGTCGGGGTTGGACATGGTCAGGTCCGTCCACGGGGAGACCAGGATGAGCCGCGCGGGCTGGGGCAGGCCCTCCCCGGGCAGCGTCTGCGCGAGGGCGAGCGCCAGCCCGGCCCCGGCCGAGTCCCCGGCGAACACCGTGCGCTCCGGCGCGACGTGCTCCAGCAGGTCGCGGTACACGGTGTGGAGGAAGCCGAACGCCTCACGGTAGGTGTGCTGGGGCGCCAGCCCGTAGATGGGCACCTCCACCCGGCAGCCCACGTCCGCCATGCGCGAGATCAGCACCCAGTGCCAGGGGGAGATCTCGCTGATGTAGGAGCCCCCGTGCACGTACAGGACGGCCTTGTCGGGGTCCTCCTCCCGGTCCCGGGCGAGGACCGTGTAGCTCGCGAAGCCCCCGACCTCCCGCCGGGTGGTCTCGTGGCGCTTGGCGACCCAGTGCGGCGGCTCGGGGTCGTCCTTGGCCTCGTCGATGCGCTCGCGCGCGCCCTCGACGGTCTCCATGGGGCGCTTGCGCGCCACCCGGAACGCCACCGCGAGCATTCTCGCCACCAGGCTAGGCATGGGTGTCTTCACTCTCCTCGGGGGTGTCCCCGACATTGCCACAGAGGTGTCGCGGCGGTCCGGGTGTGTGGTCTAGAGCACGACCAGGTCGTCCCGGTGCACCAGCTCGCGCTCGTAGGAGGGGCCCATCTCGCGGGCCAGCCACCGCGTGGACCTGCCCATCAGGTCGGGCACCTCGGCGGCGTCGTAGTTGACCAGTCCGCGGGCGACGACGGCGCCGTCCTCGTCGCACAGGTCCACCGGGTCGCCCGCGTTGAAGTCGCCGGTCACCCTCACCACACCGGCCGGGAGCAGGGACGCCTTCTCCCGCACCACCGCCGTGACCGCGCCGGGGTCCAGGACCAGGCTGCCCCGGCCCGCCGTGGCGTGCGCCAGCCACAGCTGGCGGGCCGAGGGGCGCCGTCCGTGCGCCGGGGCGAACAGGGTGCCCGCGGGCCCGCCCTCCAGGGCCGTGCGGGCGTTCGCGGCGGAGGTGAGCAGGGTGTGCACGCCCGCCTCCGTGGCGATCCGCGCCGACGCCACCTTGGTGACCATCCCGCCGGTGCCCACGCCCCGCCCGCCCGCGCTGCCGATGTCGATCCCGTCCAGGTCCGCCGGGCCGCGCACGAGGCTGACCACCGACGACCCCGGAGCGGAGGGGTTGCCGTCGTACAGGGCGTCCACGTCCGAGAGCAGCACCAGCGCGTCGGCGCGCATCAGGTGCGCCACCAGGGCCGCCAGGCGGTCGTTGTCGCCGAACCGCAGCTCGTGCGTGGCCACGGTGTCGTTCTCGTTGACGATGGGCAGGGCGCCGATGTCCAGCAGGCGGCGCAGCGTGCGCTGGGCGTTGCGGTGCTGCACCCGCCGCATCATGTCCTCGACCGTGAGCAGGACCTGCGCCGCGGTGAGGCCGTGGCCGGCCAGCTCGGCCGTGTACGCGGCCAGCAGCAGCCCCTGGCCCACGCTGGCGGCGGCCTGCTGGGAGGCCAGGTCACGGGGCCTGCGGACCATGCCGAGCGGGGTCATCCCGGCCGCGACCGCCCCGGAGGAGACCAGGATGACCTCCTGGCCCGCGGCGCGGCGGTCGGCCAGCACCCGGACCAGGTCGCGGATACGGCAGGAGTCGATCCGGCCGTCGGGTGTGGTCAGGGAGGACGATCCCACCTTGACCACGACCCGGCGCGCGGCGGCCACCGCCGCGCGCCCGGAGGCCTCCAGGGAGTCGGTCTGTTCGATTCCTGCGCTGTGCACCGTGTGGGGCTTTCCATCCAGTGGCGCGGCACCGGGTGCCGCGCTCGTGCCTGTCGGCCGGGCCGTCGGTCCCCGCGCGGGTCAGCCCAGCCGGGCGTCGGACCCGCGCGGGCCGGACGGGACGACCTCGGCGTCCGTGGAGGGGTCCCAGTCGAAGACCACGGAGTCCTCCTCGGTGCCGATGTGCACCTCGGCGCCCTCGGTGGCGCCCGCCTTGGCCAGCTGCTCCTCGATGCCGAGGCGGTTGAGGCGCTCGGCGAGGTAGCCGACGGCCTCGTCGTTGGAGAAGTCGGTCTGGCGCACCCAGCGGGCGGGCTTGTCGCCGCGCACCTGGAAGGCGTTGCCGCCCAGCGGCACCACCTGGAAGGGCGCGTCACCGATGGCCTGGGGACGGATCACGACCCGGGTGGGCTCGGCGGGCGGCGCGGCCTCGCGGGCCGCGGCCACCTGCTCGCCCAGGGCGAAGGACAGTTCGCGCAGCCCCTCGCGGGAGGCCGCGGAGACCTCCAGGACGCGGTAGCCGCGCTCGACCAGCATCGGGGTGACCAGCTCGGCGAGCTCGCGGGCCTCGGGGACGTCCACCTTGTTCAGGGCGACCAGGCGCGGCCGGTCGGACAGGTCCACGCCGGTGCTGCGGCCGTAGGCGGACAGCTCCGCCTCCAGTGCCTCCAGGTCGCTGACCGGGTCGCGGCCCTGCTCGTAGGTGGCGCAGTCCAGCACGTGCAGGAGGGTGGAGCAGCGCTCGATGTGGCGCAGGAACTCCAGGCCCAGCCCCTTGCCGTCGCTGGCTCCGGGGATGAGGCCGGGCACGTCGGCGATGACGTACTGGACGTTGCCCGCCTCCACCACGCCCAGGTTGGGCACCAGGGTGGTGAACGGGTAGTCGGCGATCTTGGGCCGGGCCGCGGACATGGCGGCGATCAGGGACGACTTGCCCGCGCTGGGGAAGCCCACCAGGCCGACGTCGGCGATGGTCTTCATCTCCAGGCGCACGTCGAAGCCCTGGCCCTCCTCTCCCTTGAGGGCGAAGCCGGGGGCCTTGCGCCGCTTGGTGGCCAGCGCGGCGTTGCCCAGGCCGCCGTGGCCGCCCTCGGCGAGCACCAGCCGGGTGCCGTGGCCGACCAGGTCGGCGACGACCTCGCCGTCCATACGGCTGACCACGGTGCCGTCGGGCACCTTGAGGACGAGGTCCTCGCCCTTGGCCCCGGCGCGGTGGCCGCCCTGGCCGGGCGTACCGTTGCCGGCGGCGCGGTGCGGGCGGCGCTGGTAGTCCAGCAGGGTCGCGGTCTGGGTGTCGACCTCCAGCACGACGTCCCCGCCGTGGCCGCCGTTGCCGCCGTCCGGACCGCCCAGCGGCTTGAACTTCTCCCGGTGCACGGAGGCACAGCCATGCCCGCCGTTCCCGGCCTTGACGTGCAAGACCGCCTCGTCGACGAAGTCAGGCATAGCTCTCCCCGTTACTCTCCGGCCCCCGAGCGGGGCCTGGACCCACACGCGTCATCCAGTGACAACGCAAGGGGCGGGCCAGTGTTCCCTGGCCCGCCCTGTACAACGTCCGCGCGCGTGCCTACTCGGCGGCGACGGGAACGATGTTGACGGCCTTGCGGCCGCGGAAGTTGCCGAACTTGACCTCGCCGGCGACCAGTGCGAACAGCGTGTCGTCTCCACCGCGGCCGACGTTGGCGCCGGGGTGGAACTTGGTGCCGCGCTGACGGATCAGGATCTCACCAGCCGAGACGCTCTGGCCGCCGAAGCGCTTGACGCCGAGGCGCTTGGCGTTCGAGTCACGACCGTTACGGCTGGACGAAGCGCCCTTCTTGTGTGCCATATCTTCCAGGCCTCCTACTTCGCCGCGATGCCGGTGACGCGCACCTGGGTGTGCTTCTGGCGGTGACCCTGGCGCTTCTTGTAACCGGTCTTGTTCTTGTACTTCAGGATGTTGATCTTGGGGCCCTTGGTCTCACCGAGGACCTCGGCGCTGACCGTGTAGCCGCTCAGCTTGTCGACGTCGCTGATGACGTTGTCACCGTCGACGACGAGGATGGGCTGCCATGTGATGGTGGCGCCGGTCTCGTCGGAGACCTTGTCGATGTTCAGGACGTCATCGACAGACACCTTCTCCTGTCGGCCGCCCGCTCGCACGATCGCGTACACCGGGTAACTCTCTTCCTGCTCGCTCAACGAATAATGCTCGGGACCATCCCCGAGACATGAGCCCGGGGTCCGGGTCCGACCGCACCTGTGCCCAGATCGGCCGGGAGGCCCATCCCCGTGTGGGCGGGGAGGTGCCTCGTTCCACGATCCACTGATCGCCTGTAGCGGGGCGCGGGGATCCGAGGGAAACAAACCCTGCGTGGAGAGCACTTCGGTGTCGGGGCGCGCGATTGTGGTGGCATAGCGCGCCGACGCACCGTCCCTCAGATTACCATCGGCCCGCCACGGGCCTGTACACGTGCCGTGGTCCGGACCGGTCTGGTGCCGGTCCGGACCACGGCGGGGCTACCGCCCCTGACTCAGCCCGCGTCCACGGCGGTCGGCGGGGTGGCCGCCGCCCTGGTGCGCCGGGTGCGGCGACGCTTGGGCCGCTCGGCGGCCTCGTCGTCACCGGCCTCGGCGGGCGTCTCGGCGGCGGTCGCGTCCGCCTCGGCGGGGGCGCTCTCACCGCCCGCGGCCTCGGCCTCACCGGTGTCGGCCGCCCCGCGGGCGGTACGACGGGTGGTGCGCCGGGCGCGGGTCTTCTTGGCCGGGGCCTCCTCGGGGGCCTCCGCGGCCTGCTCGGGCTGCGCGGCCTCAGGAGCCTCCTCCGTGGCGGTGATCTCCTCCTGCTCCTCCGCGGCGGCCTCGGCCTTGCGGGAGCGGGAGGCCCGCTTACGGGTCTTCTTGGCGGGCTCGGCGGCCGGGGCCTCGGCCGTCTGCGGGGCCTCCTCGGTCCGCGCCGCGTCCGCCTCGGCGGGCTCGTCGGCGTCACCGCCGGCCTTCTCGGCCTTCTCCGGCCCGTCGGCCCCGTCGTCCTTCTCGGAGGACGGCTTCTGGGCCTTCTCCGGCTTCTCGGCCGCCTGGTCGGGCTCGCCCTTGCCCTTCTTCTTCTTGCGGCCGTTGCCGTTGCCGCCGCCCTTGCTCTCGACCGGGTCGCTGGCGACCACCAGGCCGCGGCCGTTGCAGTGCTCGCAGCTGTGCGAGAAGGCCTCCAGCAGGCCCTGGCCGACCCGCTTGCGGGTCATCTGGACCAGCCCCAGCGAGGTCACCTCGGCCACCTGGTGCTTGGTGCGGTCGCGCGAGAGGCACTCCAGCATGCGCCGCAGCACCAGGTCGCGGTTGGACTCCAGGACCATGTCGATGAAGTCGATGACGATGATGCCGCCGATGTCGCGCAACCGGAGCTGGCGGACGATCTCCTCGGCCGCCTCCAGGTTGTTCTTGGTGACCGTCTCCTCCAGGTTGCCGCCCTGGCCGGTGAACTTGCCGGTGTTGACGTCGACCACGGTCATGGCCTCGGTGCGGTCGATGACCAGCGAGCCGCCGCTGGGCAGCCAGACCTTGCGCTCCAGGGCCTTGTTGATCTGCTCGTCGACGCGGTAGGCGGCGAAGACGTCGCGGTCCTCGTTCCAGTGCGAGAGGCGCTCGGAGAGGTTGGGGGCCACGTAGTCCACGTACTCGCGGACGGTGGTCCAGGCCTCCTCACCGGACACGACGAGGCTGGAGAAGTCCTCGTTGAACACGTCGCGCACGACCCGCACCGTCAGGTCGGGCTCGCTGTTGAGCAGCGAGGGGGCGTTGGCCGACTTGGACTTGCGCTTGATGGAGTCCCACTGCTTGGCCAGACGGGTGATGTCGCGCTCCAGCTCCTCCTCGCTGGCTCCCTCGGCGGCCGTGCGCACGATGACGCCCGCGCCGGAGGGCATGACCTTCTTGAGGATCTGCTTGAGGCGCGCGCGCTCCTTGTCGGGGAGCTTGCGGCTGATGCCGGTCATCGAACCGCCGGGCACGTACACGAGGTAGCGGCCGGGCAGGCTGATCTGGCTGGTCAGGCGGGCGCCCTTGTGGCCGACGGGGTCCTTGGTGACCTGCACCAGGACCGACTGGCCGGACTTGAGCACCGACTCGATGCGCTTGGGCTGGCCGTCCAGGCCGAAGGAGTCCCAGTTGACCTCGCCCGCGTACAGGACGGCGTTGCGGCCCTTGCCGATGTCGACGAACGCGGCCTCCATCGAGGGCAGCACGTTCTGCACCCGGCCCAGGTACACGTTGCCCACGTAGGAGCGGTGCGTGGCCCGGTCGACGTAGTGCTCGACGAGGATGTCGTCCTCGAGGACGGCGATCTGGGTGCGGTCCTCGACGCGGCGCACCACCAGGTCCCGCTTGACCGACTCACGCCGTGCCAGGAACTCCGACTCGGTGACGATGGGGGCGCGGCGGCGGCCCTGCTCACGGCCCTCGCGGCGGCGCTGCTTCTTGGCCTCCAGCCGGGTGGAGCCGCGGACCGCCTGGACCTCGTCCTCGATCGGCTTCTCCTGGCGGGGCTCACGCACCCGGACCACGGTGTTGGGCGGGTCGTCCGGGGTGGCCTCGGGGCCCTCTCCCCCGCCGGAGCGGCGGCGACGGCGGCGCCGACGGCGGCTGCTGCGGTCGTCAGACTCGGCGGCCTCGTCGGCCGCGCCGTCGTCCTCGCCCCGGTCCCTGTCGCCGTGCTGCTCCGCCTTGTCCTCGGCGGACTCGGGGGCCTCGGCGGCCTCGTCCTCGTCCGCGCGGGAGCGGCCGCGTCCCCGGCCTCCGCGACGGCGGCGACGGCGGCTGGGGCGGTCGTCGTCCCCGTCGCCGGTCTCCTCCGCGACGGCGGCCTGGGCGGTCTCCTCCTCGGACTCCTCGGGCTCCTCGTCGGCCTCCGCCGGGGCGGTGCCGCGTGCGGGCACGGGGGCGGTGCTGGCCACCGGGGGCTGGAAGAGCAGGGAGGGGGCCTGGAAGACGTTGCCGCCGCCCGCCTCCACGGTCTCCTCGTCCTTGGCGGGCTCGTCGGCCGCCTCGGAGGACGTGGGACCGGCGGTCTCCGCGGCCGCGGCGGAGCGGGCGCGCGAACGGCCGCGGCCCCTGGCCGTGGAGGGGGCGGTGTCCTCCGAGGCGGAGGAGGCGCGCGAACGGCGCGGGGCGGCGTCCTCGTCGGGACGGCCCGCGGCGCGCACGGTGCGCCTGCGCGAGGTGGTGGCCACCGAGGTCTTGACCGTGCCCCCCTCACCGGAACCGGCGAGGGAGGTGACGGGCGCGGAGGGGGGAGTGAAGACGTCGTCGGGTTCGGGGGGTGGTCCGGCGGCGCGGCGGACGCCCTTGGCGGGCGCGGGCGTGGTCACGCGCACCTCACCGCCCCCCGCGGGGGGCGCCGCCGCCGTGTTGTTGGTTGTTTCAGTTGTACCCGCGGTGCCGTCGGCACCGTTGTTGGGCTCGTTGTCGAGCATCCGGGCGGTCTCCCGTCAGAGTCCTCGGGCGCGCCGCGACCTCTCGGTCGGCGGCGCGGCTCACGAGAACTGTCGTCGCTGTGTCAGCGCCGACGGCGCCGGGGCGCCGTCGGGGCAAAGTCCTGTGGTGTCGCCCATGTTCCCCGCTTCGGGGCCGCTCATCCGTGCGGTCCCGCCATGGGCGTTGACGGCCGTGGTGCGTCTTCGCGCCGCTCCTCCGCGTTGTCGTCCGCGGGTCCGGAGCTCGTGTGGGCTTCGGGCCGGTCCTGGGAGAGCGGGTCCGCGATCGCACCTGTCGTCTCGTCCAGCGGCCCCTGCGCCAGCCGGGTCATCATCGGAGATGACGGCGGCGCGAGGTCGGCCACGCGGCGAAGGCCGGTCAGCACGTCGTCCGGTCGAACAGCAGGTGTCGTGTGCCGTACGACCATCCGAAGTATGGCATATGTCGTGTGATGTTCCTCTGGGGCGCGCCCGAGGGATTCAGCGCACACGTCGATGCGGACCACCGCCGGCCGTGTGTCGAAGCGGCGACGGCCCTTCTTCGTCATCCGCTCCACCTCGACGCTGTCGGCGGCCAGATAGGCGGCCACCGCCCTGGCGGCGTCGTCGGGGTCGACGCCAGCCATCTCCACGCGCCATTCGGAGGCCTGGAGCCGGTCGGCCAGCCCGGGATGTCGGGCCTCGACGACCTCGACGACGTCGATGCCCTGGGGCATGGCCGCGTCGATGTCGGCTCGGACCCTCTCGGGCGGGCGGTGCTCGGCCAGAGTGAGTTCAAGGTACTCCGCCTCACTGGCGACCCCGGTGGGGGCCGCGCCGGTGTAGGAGACCTTGGGGTGAGGTGAGAAGCCAGCGGAGAAAGCCACGGGTACGGAGGCCCTGCGCAGGGCGCGCTCCAGAGCCCGGGCGATGTCGCGGTGGCTGGCGAACCTCATGCGTCCGCGCTTGGCGTAGTGGACGCGAAGCCGCTGTCCGGGTTTGGCCGTGGAGGGTGAGGTGGTGCCCTCGGATGCGGGGGGCAGCTCAACTCCTTTCCTCATGCCCCCTGGTGCGGTCGGCGGGGCGACCTGAAGGGGCTGTTCCTCGTCCTGTTCAGCGTACGGTGCGCCGTGGTGCACCTGCGCCAGCAGGACTACGCATACCGGTATCTCCCCCACTGACCTGCGGTCGAAAAGTCCCCGAGCGGTCGAAGCGGACACCGGAGCCGTGTTCACCACCAGAACGCGGGGTTCGCCGAAAAAAATCCGAAGAAAATCTGGATCCGATGGCAACCCCCCGCGTAGCCCGCGAGTCCTATTACACGTACGGCCCGGCGCGAGCGGGGCGCCGGGCCGTACACCTTCCTCCCCCGGGCCACTCCCCTTCAAGGGTCGAGAGAGCGCCCGGAGCGCGAAATCCTACTTCACCCCCTCCCGGGGCACGTGAGCCGCCCCCTGCCCCGGCACGAACACCACAGCCCCTGACCCCACCGACGACCGGTGGGAGCAGGGGTCCGTCCGTGTCCGGCCTCGGCCGGAAACCTCCCGGGTCCGCGCGGCACACCACCGCGGCCGGAGCCGCCCGGTCGCGGTGCGGGCCCCGCGCCGCGACCGGGCGGCTGTCCGGCTAGACCACGTTGAGCGGCAGCAGCGGGCGGCCCTCCGCAGGGGCGTTGATCTGGATCTCGGTGCCCATGCTCGGGCAGACCCCGCAGTCGTAGCAGGGGTTCCAGCGGCAGTCGTCCACCTCCAGGGACTCCTCGCCGTACAGCGAGTCCTGCCAGTCCTGCCACAGCCACGACCTGTCCAGGCCCGCGTCCAGGTGGTCCCAGGGCAGGACCTCGTCCTCGTCGCGCTCGCGGGTGGTGAACCAGTCCACGTCCACCGGGAGGTCGGCCAGGGCGGCCTCGGCGGCCTTGGACCACCGGTCGTAGGAGAAGTGCTCGCTCCAGCCGTCGAACCGGCCCCCCGAGCGCCACACCTCCTCGACCACCCGGCCGACCCTGCGGTCCCCCCGGGAGAGCAGGCCCTCGATGATGGAGGGGCGGCCCTCGTGGTAGCGCAGACCGATCGACTTGCCGTACTTGCGGTCGCCCCGCAGCCTGTCGCGCAGCTTGCGCAGCCGGGCGTCGACGGCCTCGTGCGAGGTCTGCGCCGCCCACTGGAACGGGGTCTGCGGCTTGGGCACGAACCCGCCGATGGACACCGTGCAGCGGATGTCCTTGCGCCCGGTCACCTCACGGCCGGTCCGGATCACCTCGGTGGCCAGGTCGGCGATGGCCAGGACGTCCTCGTCCTCCTCGGTGGGCAGGCCGCACATGAAGTACAGCTTCACCTGCCGCCACCCGGCCGCGTACGCGGCGGTGACGGTGCGGATGAGGTCCTCCTCGGTGACCATCTTGTTGATCACCCGGCGCATCCGCTCGCTGCCGCCCTCCGGCGCGAACGTCAGGCCGGAGCGGCGCCCGTTGCGGGTCAGCTCGTTGGCCAGGTCGATGTTGAACGCGTCCACGCGGGTGGAGGGCAGGGACAGGCCGGTGTTGGTGCCCTCGTAGCGGTCGGCGAGCCCCTTGGCGATCTGTCCGATCTCGCTGTGGTCGGCGCTGGACAGCGACAGCAGCCCCACCTCCTGGAAGCCGGAGGCCTCGACGCCGTCCTCGACCATCTTCGTGACGGTCTCCTTGTTGCGCTCGCGCACCGGCCGGGTGATCATCCCCGCCTGGCAGAACCGGCAGCCGCGCGTGCAGCCGCGGAAGATCTCCACGCTGTAGCGCTCGTGCACGGACTCGGCGGTCGGCACGATCGGCTTCTTGGGGTAGGGCCACTGGTCCAGGTCCATCACAGTGTGCTTCTGCACCGTGCCGGGCACCCCGGGCCGGTTGGGCGTGTAGGAGGCGATCCGCCCGTCCTCGTGGTAGGCCACGTCGAAGAAGCGGGGCACGTACACGCCCCCGGTCGCGGCCAGGCGCAGCAGCAGGCCGTCGCGCCCGCCGGGCTCGCCCTCCTCCTTGAACTCGCGGATGATCTCGGTGATGGCGAGGGTGATCTCCTCGCCGTCGCCCAGGACCACCGCGTCCAGGAAGTCGGCGATCGGCTCGGGGTTGAACGCCGAGTGCCCGCCGGCCAGCACGACCGGGTGGTCGGCGGTGCGGTCGGCCGCGCGCAGCGGGATGCCCGCAAGGTCCAGCGCGGTGAGCATGTTGGTGTAGCCCATCTCGCTGGCGAAGCTCAGCCCGAGCACGTCGAAGGCGGCCAGCGGCCGGTGCGAGTCCACGGTGAAGTGGGGCACGCCGTGCTCGCGCATCAGCTTCTCCAGGTCCGGCCACACCGCGTAGGCGCGCTCGGCCAGCACGCCCTCGCGCTCGTTGAGGACCTCGTACAGGATCTGGACGCCCTGGTTGGGCACTCCCACCTCGTAGGCGTCCGGGTACATCAGCGCCCAGCGCACCCGGGTCTCGTCCCATTCCTTGACCACGGAGTTGAGCTCGCCACCGACGTACTGGATGGGCTTGGCCACCTGCGTCAGCAGGGGTTCCAGCCGCGGGAAGAGGCTTTCGACGGACATGGTGTGGGCCTTCGTTCGGCGGACATCGTGTCGGGTGTGCGTGGACCCCCGCCGTCGCGGGGGTCGGCGCGGTGACGCGTGGAGCGCGCCCGCGCTGATGTTCCCAGGCTACCGGCGCCACGGGCCCCGGGCCGCTCCGTCCACAGGCCAGGTCGGACCGCGGCGGGCCCGGTTCCACCCGTGCCCCGCCGTGGTCCTCCCTGCGGACGGCGGCGGGGCGGGCCCGGCGCCTCCGCCGTGCCCGCCCCGCCGGTGTCGTGGTCCGCGCCCCTAGGCGAAGCCCCGGTCCCGGGAGTCGACCCCCAGCACCAGTCCCAGGGCGGCCATGTTGGCCACGACCGCGGTACCGCCGTAGGACATGAACGGCAGCGGCAGACCCGTCACCGGAACGACTCCCAGGCCCATCCCGATGTTGATGAAGGCCTGGAACCCGAACCAGGCGACCACTCCCACGCACAGCAGTCGCGGGTAGGGCTGCTCGCACCCCTGGGCGATGCGCAGGATCCGCCACAGGATCAGCGCGAACAGTCCGATGACCACCACCGACCCCACGAACCCCAGTTCCTCGCCCGCCACCGTGAAGATGAAGTCGGTGTGCTGCTCGGGCACGAACTGCCCGTGCGTCTGCTCGCCCTGGAAGAGCCCGGTGCCGTTGAACCCGCCCGACCCCACCGCGATCAGCGCCTGGTTGGAGTTGTACCCCGCGCCCTGCGGGTCGGCGGTCGGGTCCATCAGCGTGGCGATGCGGTCCAGCTGGTAGGGCTCCAGCAGGTCGAACCACCACACGCACAGCGCGCCGACCACCCCGCACGCCAGCATGCCCGCCACCCACACGATCGGGGCGCCCGACAGCGTGAGCATGCCCAGGAAGATCGTGGCCAGCACCAGCGTGGTGCCCAGGTCCGGCTGCGCCATCACCAGTGCCAGCGGCACCGCCAGGACCACCAGGCAGAACACCACGTCCCGCGTCATCGGCCGGGCCTCGCCGTCGCGGGGCTCCCCCAGCAGCGTGGCCAGGACCAGGATCAGTCCGACCTTGGACAGCTCACTGGGCTGGAACTGGAAGCCGCCGACCACGATCCAGCCGCGCGACCCGTTGATCACCTCGCCGAGCGGGGTGAGCACCAGGACCAGCGCGACCACCGTGACCAGGTAGACGATCGGCGCGTACGCGCGGATCGTGCGGTGGTCCACCGCGGCGATCAGGAGGCACAGCGCCCACGCCACCAGCAGGTGGAGCAGGTGGCGGCCCAGGTGTTCGGTGGACTCCAGCGGGTCGCTGCCGTCGCCCGGGATGGTCGCCGACCACACCAGCAGCGAACCGATGGCGCACAGGACCGCCACCGACGCGACCAGCGTCCAGTCCAGTCGGCGCGCCAGGCCCGCCGCGTTGCGTCCGATCTCGGCGCTCCGTGACCCGGGCGCCCCCATGTAGGTGCTCATGGCTACCGATCCAGCAGGTCGATGGAACCGTCGGGACGGATGTCGGGCAGTTGCTCGGGCGGCGCGCCGCCCGGGATCAGCGGCTCCGCGCCGCCGGACGCGTCCTCCTCGACCTCGGCCTCGGCTCCCTGTGCCGGGGAGTCGAACCCGTAGATGCCGTCGTAGATGGCGCGCGCGATGGGCGCCGCGGTCGTACCGCCGGTACCGCCCTGGGAGACCAGGACGACGATGGCGAACTGCGGGTCGTCGGCGGGCGCGTAGGAGGCGAACCAGGAGGAGACCTGGCGCCCCTCCACGTCGGCGCTACCGGTCTTGCCCGCGACGGACACCTTGTCCTGCGGGAACCCGGCGAAGGCGCCGCGGGCGGTGCCCTCCTTGGGGACCGCGGTGAGCGCGGTCTGGAGGTACTCCAGCGTCTCGTCGCTGACCGGGAGCTCGCCGCGCGCGACCGGTTCGATCTCGCGCACCTCCGTCCCGTCGGCGGAGACCAGCGCCTTGCCGATGCGCGGCTCGTGGAGCGTGCCGCCGTTGGCGATGGCCGCGTAGGCGCTGGCGAGCTGGAGCGGGGTGACGAGGACGTCCCCTTGGCCGATGGCGAAGTTGACGGCCTCGTTGGCCCGCCACTGGAAGCCCTCCACGCACTGCTCGTAGGCCAGCAGCTTGAGGTAGGCGGCGCGCGACGGGTCGGTCTCGGCGACGTCGGGGTAGCCGTGCTCGCCCCGGTGGCAGTTGTTCTCGCGGGTCTCCTGCCAGAAGGTGCGCTTCCACTCGCGGTCGGGGATGCGCCCGGAGGTCTCGTAGGGCAGGTCGATCCCGGTCGGGGAGCCGAAGCCGAAGCCCTTGGCCATCTCGGCCATCGCCTCGTCGGCCTCGCCGTCGGGGTAGAGCCCGCCGTCGTCCTTCCACATCTGGTAGCCGAAGTTGTAGAAGACGGTGTTGCAGGAGACCACGATGGCCTCGTGGAGGCTGATCGGACCCTGGCCCTGGCCCTCGTAGTTCTCGTAGTTCTGCCCGGCCAGGTTCACCGAGCCCGGGCAGGCGTAGGTGCTGCGCAGCGAGTACCCGTTCTCCGCGGCCGCCGCGAGCGAGGAGACCTTGAACGTGGAGCCCGGCGGGTAGGTGCCCTGCACGGCGCGGGAGAGCAGCGGCTCGCCCGCCTCCTCGCTGAGCATCTCGTCGAAGGTCTCCTGGTCGATGCCGCCGCGCCAGATCGCGGGGTCGTAGGTGGGCAGGCTCGCCATGGCCACCACGCCGCCGGTGCGCACGTCCAGGACGATGGCGGCGCCGGAGTCGGCCTTGTAGCGGGGCCGGGCGTTCGCCATCCCCTCGGCCAGCGCCTCCTCGGCGATCTTCTGCACGCCGAGGTCGACGTGGGTGACCAGGTGCATCCCCGGTTCGGGTGGCGCCTCGGAGATGACCTCCATGACCTCGCCGTGGTTGTTCACGCCCAGGACGCGCTTGCCCGCGGTGCCGCGCAGCTGGGCGTCGTAGACCGCCTCCACGCCGTCGCGACCCACCATGTCGATGCCGGTGAACTGGGTGCGCAGATCCTCGCGGGCCTCCAGCTCCTCCTGGGTCACCGGTTGCAGGTAGCCCAGCATCTGGGAGCCGTGCTCGCCCTGCGGGTACTCGCGCACGGCGTGTGCCTGGGCGCTGATCCCGGGGAAGCGGTCGGCGCTCTCCATGATCTGGAGGGCGACGGAGGGCTCCACGTCGTCGGCGAGGGTGACGGGCTGGTAGGGCGAGCCGGGCCAGCACGGGCGGCTCACCTCGGGCCCGCACAGGCGCATGCGCTTCTGGAGTTCCTCCAGTGGGGCGTCGAGCACCTCGGACAGGTCGGTCAGGACCTTCTCGCCGCCGTCCTCCATGCCCGTGATCTCGTGGTAGTCGGCGGAGACCACCAGCTCGGTGCTGTTGTTGACCAGCGGGCGGCCGGTGGTGTCCAGGATCTGCCCCCGCGTGGCGGGGACGAGGAGCTGCTGGTGGTGGTTGGCCACCGCGAGCTCGCGGTAGTGGTCCCACATCGGAATCTGGAGGTACCACAGCCGTACGGCCAGGGCCGCGAAGAGCACCAGGACCAGGATCTGGGCGAGCAGCAAACCGGCCCGGCCGAGTCTGCGGCCGGGCAGTTCGACGTCGTCGACGGGCGACATGTGCACGTTCACCACCCCCCGGGGGACACGGGGCCCCGGACGCCGGCGAGCTCGCTGTCGGAGAGCGCCCCCCGCGCCCACAGCAGCGGAAGCGTGACCAGCGGCGAGACCAGGGTGGTCAGGGCGGCCCCGACGAGGGTGTTGACCGCCACGGCGGCCAGCGACACCCGCGGGTCGCCCATGAGCACGCCGACCAGCGCGTAGCCCAGGCCCACACCCACGGCGGTGACGGCGGTGGCGGCCATCAGGGCCCACACCGAGGGCCTGCCGCCCAGGGCTCCGGCGGAGCCGGTGTTCCTGTGCAGCAGGGCCAGCAGGTAGGCGGCCACGCACAGCACCAGGGCGTAGCGGCCCAGCGCGTGCTCGGCGGGCGGCAGGACGTCCATGGCCAGCCCGGCGGCGAAACCGCACGCCGCGGCGGCGGCGGGGCTGGTGGTCAGGGCGACCGCGACGATCGCCGCGGCCACGAGGTCGGGCCCGGCCCCCCACTCGAACGGGAGCCGGTTGACGACGGTGGCCTGGGCGAGCACGGCGACGGCCACCAGTGCCAGGGTCGCTGCGTTCCTCATGAGCGTTCCCCCTTGTCGGGTCGGGGCGGGAGCACGGAGTCGCGCGGGTCCTCCTCGGGACCCCCGACCACCACGCCCACCACGTCCAGGGACGAGAAGTCCACGGCCGGGGCGATACGTGCGAGGCGGCTGAGCGCGCCGGGCGCCACCTGCACCCCCTCGACGGTGCCGATCGGCACGCCGGGCACGAAGGGCGCGCCCTCGTGCGAGCCGAGCGTGACCAGCCGGTCCCCGGCCTCGACCGGCGCCTGGAGGTCGAACAGCTCCAGGGTCAGTTCGGCGTCGGGGCCGCCGGGGACGGTGCCGCCCCGGACCACGCCGATCTTGCGCGTGGCCTCCAGACGGGCGCCGACGGCGGAGTTGACGTCGGTGGCGAGCATGACGGTGGCGGTGCTCGGACCGGCCTCGATCACCTTGCCCACCAGGCCGGAGCCGTTGACCACGGTCATGTCCGGGCGCACACCGGAGTCGGTTCCGGCGTCGATGGTGACCGTGTCGGCGTAGCCGCGCGCGGTGACGTGGGTGACGGACTGGGCGGGGACGATCTCGTAGCCGCCCAGACCGGCCAGCCCCAGCATCGCGTCGAGCTGCTCGGCGCGCGCCTTGTCGATGCGGGCGGCCCGCAGGTCGTCCTCCAGCTCGGCGTTGGCCTGCTCCAGCTCGGCCACGCGCTCGGATTCGGGGCCGCTGACCAGCCCCTCGTAGAGACCGGACACGGGTCCGGTCGCCCAGGTGACGCCCGCGGCGGCGGGCGCGAAGACGAGTTCGCCGCCCGCGCGGGCCACGGAGGTGACGGGGTTGGCGCCGGGACGGGCGTCCAGGACGAGCAGGGCCACCGCCACGGCGACGAGTACGGCGAGGAGTGCGCGGGATCTGCGTGAGTCGCGGAACATGGGTCACCTCCGCCGCTCGGGGACGAGTACCTGGTGGAGCCGTTCGTAGTTCTCGACGCAGGTGCCCGAGCCGACGGCGACGGAGTCCAGCGCGTTGTCGGCGACGTGGATGGGCATCCCGGTCTCGTGCAGGAGCCTCTCGTCGATCCCGCGGAGCAGCGCGCCGCCGCCGGTGACGGCGATACCGCGGTCCATGATGTCGCCCGACAGCTCCGGGGGGCACTTGTCCAGGCTGGTGCGGACCGCGTCGACGATCGCGGTGACCGGCTCCTCGATGGCCTGGCGGACGTCGCTCTCGGACAGGACGATGGTCTTGGGCAGCCCGCTGACGAGGTCGCGTCCGCGCACCTCGGCGCGGATCTCCTCGGAACCGGTCGGGTAGGCGGAGCCGATGGCCATCTTCAGCTCCTCGGCGGTGCGCTCCCCGATCATCAGCGAGAACTCCTTCTTGACGAAGGTCGCGATGGCCTGGTCGAGTTCGTCGCCGCCCACGCGGATGGACTGCGAGGTGACGATGCCGCCCATCGAGATCACGGCGACCTCGGTGGTGCCGCCGCCGATGTCCACGACCATGTTCCCGGTGGGCTCGTGGACGGGGAGCCCGGCGCCGATGGCGGCGGCCATGGGCTCCTCGATGATGTAGACCCTGCGCGCGCCGGCCTGGTATCCCGCCTCCTTGACGGCGCGGTGCTCGACCGAGGTGATGCCGCTGGGCACCGCCACGATCAGGCGCGGCTTGGCGAAGTGGCGCCGCCGGTGGATCTTCTGGATGAAGTAGCGCAGCATGCGCTCGGTGATCTCGAAGTCGGCGATAACACCGTCCTTCAGGGGACGGATGGCCGTGATGTTGGTCGGCGTGCGACCGATCATCTGCTTGGCTTCGATGCCGACAGCGACGATTCGGCCCGTTGAGGTGTTGAGCGCGACCACCGACGGCTCGTTCAGAACGATGCCGCGTCCTCGCACGTACACGAGCGTGTTGGCGGTACCCAGGTCGACGGCCATGTCCCGGCCGAGAAAAGCAAGGTTGTTCGGCATGTAACGTCCTCAGAGGCGCCGTGTCGGACGTGGTTGCCCGGGGCGACCATACGTAGTCGTTCCGGCACGATAGGTGTTGAGTCCCCCGTATCGTAACGGTCAGCACTTAGTCCGTTACGCAAACACACCGAATTGTTGCCCCGTCGGCGGACGAACCGACCGAAGTCGCCCGTGTCCGCGGGTCCCACATGCCGAAGGACCCGCGGACCGTCCCGTTTCCCCTACAGGTCGGGGAAGAAGAGCTTGATCTCGCGCTCGGCGGAGTAGGTGGAGTCCGAGCCGTGCACGATGTTCTGCTGCACCTCCAGCGCGAAGTCGCCGCGGATGGTGCCGGGGGTGGCGGTCACCGGGTCGGTGGCGCCGGCCAGGGCGCGGAACGCCTCCACCGCGCGCTCGCCCTCGACCACCATGGCCACGAGGGGGCCGCCGGTGATGAACTCGACGAGCGAACCGAAGAACGGGCGCTCGGCGTGCTCCTCGTAGTGCGTCTTGGCGGTCTCGGCGTCGAGCGTGCGCAGCTCCATGGCGACCAGCTTCAGGCCCTTGCGCTCGATGCGCGAGATGACCTCGCCGACGATGTTGCGGCGGACGCCGTCCGGCTTGATGAGAACGAGAGTGCGCTCCACGTGCGTGTCAACTCCTCACTGGGGCTCCGCGTGGCGCACGTGGGCACCCGCCCACGGCAGCGGCCGCACGCGGAGGAATCGGGTGATGGGTCACAGGTGCGAGGGCCGCAGGAGGAGGGTTCTCCCCGGGCCGCCCGCCCGGACCTGCGTCACACTATCGCGTTTGGCGCGTGGGCGCGGAGGCCGCGGTGTCCTCGCCCCGCCCGGCGGCCTCCGCCTCGGCGCGGGCCAGGTGGGCGGCCTTCATCTCGTCGGTGCGGCGGCCCATGATGACGCCGGTCACCCACAGGGAGACGAACACCACGGCGACCAGCACCGCCCCGGAGACCAGGAAGGAGGTGAACAGGAAGGCGGCCTGCAGCGCCCAGGCCGCGTAGTGCGCCCAGCGGTGCTTCTGGAGCCCGGAGAGCACGAGGGCGGCGACGGCCATCCCTCCCCACAGGCTCCCGGCCAGGACCGGGTCCATCCCCTCCAGGGAGATCGCGACGGGGATGAAGAGGCCGATCACGATGACCTCGAACACCAGGATGACGGCGCAGACTACACGCACGGCGGGTTCCCTTCGTAGTAGACCTGGCCCGTCACTCCTGCGCACCGCGCAACAGGTGGACGGCGTCACCGGCGGTGACGACCGATCCGGTGACCAGTACACCGGTGCCGCCGAACTCCCCGCCTTCCTCGGCCAGGCCCACGGCCCGGTCGATGGCGTCGTCGAGTCGGGGCTCCACGTGCACGCGTTCCTCACCGAAGATGTGCTGGGCGACGTTGGCCAGCCGCTCCGGTTCGAGGGAACGCGGGGAGGAGTTACGGGTGACGACGATCTCGTCGAGCAGTGGTTCGAGGGGTTCGAGGATCCCCTCGACGTCCTTGTCGGCCATGATCGCGACCACCCCGACCAGCCGGGAGAAGGTGAAGGCCTCCTCCACGGCCGCCGCGGTGGCGGTCATCCCGGCCGGGTTGTGCGCCGCGTCGGCGATGATGGTCGGGCTGGTGCGCACGACCTCCATGCGGCCCGGGGAGTCCACTCCCGCGAGGGCCTCGGCGACGATCGCGGGGTCCAGGCCCCCGGCGTCGTCGCCGGAGGAGGCGAACGCCTCGACCGCGGCCAGGGCCACGGCGGCGTTCCCGGCCTGGTGTGCCCCGAACAGGGGCAGGAACAGGTTCTCGTAGTCGCCGGTGAGGCCCTTGACGGCGATCTGCTGGCCGCCGACGGCGATCTCGCGGGAGGTGACGCCGAACTCCAGGCCCTCCCTGGCCACCCGCGCCCCGACCTCCGCGGCGTTGCGGACCAGGGCCTCGGCGGCGGGCAGCGGCTGCTGGGCCAGGACCGCCACGGAGTCGGGCTTGATGATGCCCGCCTTCTCCTCGGCGATGCCCTCCACCGTGTCGGGCAGGTACTCGGTGTGGTCGATCCCGATGGGGGTCACCACGGCGACGTCTCCGTCGATGACGTTGGTGGCGTCCCACCGGCCGCCCATGCCGACCTCGACGACGGCCACGTCCACGGGGGCGTCGGCGAAGACGGCGTAGGCCATCACCGTGAGGATCTCGAAGAACGACAGCGGTGCGTCGTTCATCGAGTCGGCCATCTCGACGTAGGGGCGGATGTCGTCGTAGGCCGCGACGAACCGCTCCTGGGATATGGGCTCCCCATCGATGACGATGCGTTCGCGCACGGTGCGCAGGTGCGGGCTGGTGTAGCGGCCCACGCGCAGACCCCGCCCGCGCATGAGCGCGTCGATCATGCGGGCGGTGGAGGTCTTGCCGTTGGTACCGGTGACGTGGATGGCCCGGAAGTTGCGGTGCGGGTCGCCCAGGAGGTCCAGCAGGGTGCGGACCCGGTCCAGTCGAGGATCGATGTCGGACTCGGGCGCGCGGGCGAGGATCTCCGCGGTCACCTCGGCGTAGCGCTGCTCGGCGCTGGCTTCGCTCACGGTGTCTCGGTGTCTCGTGTGTTCGGGGTGTACACCCGCGCCAGTCTACGCGCCCCCACCTGGGCACGATCCCCGGGTAAGGGAACCGGTGGCCTGTGTCGCGCAGACCATACTGGGACCATGCGAAGCCTTGACCCCTTCTTCTCCGAGTGGGCGCAGCGCCGCCCCGACCGCCCCCGCGACCGCACCGGGAGCCTGGAGCGTGCCACGGCGCTGATGCGCGTGCTCGGGCTGGACACGCGCCGCCCCCCGGTGCTGGGAGTGGTGGGGTCCAAGGGAAAGGGGAGCACGGCGACGACGGCCGCGGCGGCGCTGGCGTCGGCCGGACTGCGCACGGTCCTGGTCACCGGGCCGAGCTTCCGCTCCTACCGCGAGCGCGTACGGGTGGACGGGACCTCGGTGTCCGACGCCGAACTGGACGTGTTGGGCGCCCGGATCGACGCCGCCCGACGGGAACTGCCGACGGTGGAGGAGTTCGGCGGCCACCTGGCGCCGAGCGGGCTGTTTCTCGTGGCGGGGTTGCTGCGCGCCATCGAGGTGGGTGCCGACGTGTGCGTGCTGGAGGCCGGGATGGGCGGCCACCGCGACGAACTGCGCCTGGTCGGCCCGGAGGTCGTCGCGCTGGGCAAGGTCTTCGCCGAGCACGTGGGTGTCCTCGGCGACACCGTGGCGGAGATCGCCCGGGAGAAGGCGCGGGTGGCCGGGGAGCGGACCCGCGCGCTGGTGCGCCTGCCGCAGACCGCGGAGGTGGCCGCTGCGGCCGACGCCGCCCTGGCCGAGGCCACCGGGGGCCGGGTGCGGGCCGAGGTGGTCGATCCGGACCGGCCGGGGGTGGAGCCGCCGCCCGGGCTGCGCCCGCCGGGGCTGTCCGCGGCCTCGGGGGTGCTGGGGACGGCTGCGGCGGCGCGGATGCTGGACCACCTGGGCCGCCCGCCCCTGGACCGGGAACGGCTGCACGCCGTCCTGGGCACCGTCCGGCTGCCGGGGAGGCTGTCCCGCCACACGGTGCCCGGAGAGGAGGCAGAAGCGTCCGGACGGGCCGGAGGGGCGCCCGGTCGGGCTGGAGGAGTGTCCGGTGGGGCCGGCGGGGACCCCGTGGGGGGCGGCAGCGCACCGGACGCCGAGGTGGTCGTGGACTCGGCCATCGACCGCAACGGGGTCGCCGCCGCCCTGGCCCACGTCCGTGGGCTGTGGGGCGGGGTGGACCACGTGCTGCTGTGCCTGCCCGACCACAAGGACGTGTCGGGGGCGGTGGAGGTCCTGGGGGACCTGCCCGTGACCGCCGTGCGCCTGCCCGAGGCCCACCTGCGCTTCGAGCACGCCCTGCCGGGCCACTGGGGTCGCATGGACGCCGCGGACCTGTCCCCCACGGCCCTGCGCGCGCTCGGCGAACGCGTGCTGGCCCTGGGCACGGTCTACTTCACCGGCCGGGTCCTGGAGGCCGTGGACGCCCCCACCGACCGCCTCTTCGGCTGAGGCCGGGCGGCCGCGCGGCCCCCGACCGACCGCCCGGCCCCGAACGCCCACGCCGTCCACAGGTCGGAGGAGGCTCTGGCGGCGCCGGGCACTGGCGCGGAACACTCGAACACGGGGGTGTCGGGGTTCCCCCGCGGTGGGGTGCGGCTCCCCCGAGATCGAGCCTACGCCGCCGGGCCCCGGCCCGGAACCGCCCTCCCGCAGCTGTGGAGAACTCCCCCGGATCCGCTCCGCTCCGGCGTGCCCTCTCCCCGTGCCCCTCCGTCCCGGAGCGCACCTCCCCCGGGGCCCGTTCCGCCACAGCGTGCCCTCCCGGATCCGCTCAGCCCCGACATGCCCTCCCTTCGGGGCCGCCCCCGCCCGGCATACCCTCCTCCGTCCGGGGCGGCACGCGGGACCGCGGCACGGCGACGGGGGCGGTGCCGCGGCACCGCCCCCGCCCGGATCACGGGCTCGGGAAGCCCGTCAGCCCCTACCCGCCGTCAGCGCCGTCCCGGCCGGTAGCTCTCCTGACTCTGCGGGTTGAACTCCTCCATCCGCACCCGCTCGGCCGCGCGCACGCGCGGGTCGTCGATCCGCAGCACGTCCAGGCCGCGTTCGATGTCGGACGAGTACACGTAGCCGTTGTAGTAGTACGTCGACCAGGTGTCGTTGTCCTGCACGCCCTCCTCGACGCGGGAGTCCACGTCGAAGAAGCCGATCTCGCTCGGGGCGCCCGGGTCGTTGAAGTCGATCACCGAGACCCCGCCCTGGTACCACGACTGCACGAAGTAGTCCTGGCCGGGCACCGGGATCAGCGAACCGTTGTGCGCCACGCACACCTGGTCGCCCTGGTGGCGGTCGATCTTGAAGTAGCTGGCGAATTCCAGCTCCGGCGAGTCGCCGCCGCCCACCTCGTAGATCGCGTTGGCGCCGCGCTGGGGGCCGACCTCCTCGGTGCAGGTCGGGGCGCCGCCTCCGCCGAGCTCGTCGGTGAACAGCACGGTCCGGGCGTCGTTGGTGAAGGTCGCCGAGTGCCAGAACGCGAAGTTCTCGTCCTGGACCACCTCGGTGACGACCGGGTTCACCGGGTCGGAGATGTCCATCAGCACGCCGTCGCCCATGCAGGCGCCCGCGGCGATGTCGCGCTCGGCGTAGACGGTGATGTCGTGGCAGCCCTGGGTGGGCAGCAGCAGCCCGTCCTGCTCGTGGTTGCCGCCCTCGGGGAACAGGACCGGTTCGTTGACGACCGCGGCCTCCTCGGGAGCGTCGTGCGGGACCTCGATGACGGAGATCTTGTCGTGCGGCGGCTGGCAGTTCGGGAAGCGCTCCGAGGGCGAGTACGACGACACGTAGATCAGGTCGCTGTCACCGGTCTTGCTCGGCACCAGGGTGTTGGTGTGCGAACCGCAGTCGGTGCGCACCGCCGACACGTACTGCGGGTTGGCCTTGTCGGAGATGTCGAAGATCCGGATCCCCTCGAAGCCGTCCGGGTCGGTCACCGGGACGGAGGGGGCCCCGCACTCGGTGCTCGCGCGCGGATAGTCCACCGAGAAGTAGAGCAGGTCGCCGCTCACCGACACGTCGCCCTGTCCGCCCGGGCACAGGACCTCGGAGACGACCTGCGGCTCCTCCGGCTCGGAGATGTCGTAGATGACGAAGCCGTCGTAGTTGCCGCCGATGGCGTAGTCGCCGCTGAACGCCAGGTCGGAGTTGACGTTGCGCACGGCCGAGGGCTTGGGCGTGTGGGCGACGTGGGTGATGTTGTCGCTGTGGATGTCTTCGGCGGGCGCCTCGTCCGCCTGGGCGGCGGCCGGGCCGAGGAGCCCGAGGAGCAGGGACGCGGCCGCGGCGGACGCGAGGGCCGCGGTGCGCCGCAGCGCCTTCCTGGCCCGTGGTGCTGCGGGAGGTGCGGGCATGGGTTCTCCTGTGTGCACTAGGGGGTGGGGGTGGACGCGCCGGGGCCGCGGCGTACACGGCCGCGGCCCCGGTTCTTCGTCACCCGGCCACGGGCCGGGCGGCGTTCGGGCGGGCGCCCCGGTTCCCCTCGGGCCCGGGGCGCCCGTGCGGTCAGCGGCCGTTGCCGCGGCCCGGCCGGTACTCGGGCTGGGACTGGGGGTTGAACTCGTCCATCCGCACCTGCTCGGCCACCCGGAACCGGGGGTCCTCCAGCTTCAGGACGTCGAGCCCGCGGGTGATGTCGGAGGAGTAGACGTAGCCGTTGTAGTAGTAGGCCGACCAGGAACCGCCCAGGACGAGGTTGTCCTCGCTGATCGGGCCGCGGTCGAAGTGGCCGATCTCCCGGGGGGCGGCCGGGTCGTTGAAGTCGATCACCGAGACACCGCCCTGGTACCAGGACTGCACGAAGTAGTCGCGTCCGGGGACGGGGATCAGCGAGCCGTTGTGCGCAACGCAGTTCTCGGTGTCGGCCTGGTGGCGGGGCAGCTTGTAGTAGCCCTCGAACTCCAGGTCGGGGGAGTCCTGGCCGCCGCCGATGGCGTAGATGGCGTTGGCGCCGCGCTCGGAGCCGATCTCCTCGTTGCAGGTGGCGCCGCCGCCTCCGCCGAGTTCGTCGGTGAACAGCACGGTCTCGCCGTTGTTGGTGAAGGTCGCCGAGTGCCAGAACGCGAAGTTGTCGTCCTGGACCACCTCGGTGACGACCGGCGCGGCCGGGTCGGAGATGTCCATCAGCACGCCGTCGCCCATGCAGGCGCCCGCGGCGATGTCGCGCTCGGCGTAGACGGTGATGTCGTGGCAGCCCGCGGTGCCGGTGTTGCCGCCGTCGGGGAAGAGCACCGGGGTGTCGATGACCTTGGCCTCGGACGGTTCGTCGACGGGGATCTCGATGACGGAGATCTTGTCGTGCGGCGGCTGGCAGTTCGGGAAGCGCTCCGAGGGCGAGTACGAGGAGACGTACACGTACTCGTGTTCGCCGTCCTTGCCCGGCACCAGGGTGTTGGTGTGCGAACCGCAGTCGGTGCGCACCGCCGACACGTACTGCGGGTTGGCCTTGTCGGAGATGTCGAAGATCCGGATGCCCTCGAAGCCGTCCGGGTCGGTGGTCGGCACCGAGGGCGCGCCGCACTCGGTGCTCGCGCGCGGGTAGTCCACCGAGAAGTAGAGCAGGTCGCCGCTCACCGACACGTCGCCCTGTCCGCCCGGGCACAGGACCTCGGAGACGACCTGCGGCTCCTCCGGCTCGGAGATGTCGTAGATGACGAAGCCGTTGTAGTTGCCGCCGATGGCGTAGTCGCCGCTGAAGGCGAGGTCGGAGTTGAAGTCACTCATGGCCTCGGTCTTCGGGACGTTGGTCACATGGGTGATGTTGGCACTGGTGTCGGCGTCACTGGCGAACTCGTCGTCCGCCGAGGCCGAGGCCGGGCCGAGGAGCCCGACCATGAGCACCGCCGCTCCGGCGAGGGAGACTCCGGTCAGTCCGCGTCTGGCGCGCCGGGAGGTGGGGGTCGGGGGGGATGACGCCATCCTGTGTACTCCTGATTCTGATTGGAGCGAAACAGGAAGAAGGTACACAGTTCAACATCTATATGTATAGGGGGATACAAAAGAAACCTTGTTCTTAACACGGTGTCCAGCTGGCCCGATTCGACTACACAAGGCGCCTAATCCGGGTGCCGCGCGGCGCACCGAAGGGCTCCGGCGCGCCGCGACCGACGGCTCAGCCGGAGGGCGTGGACGGCTGCGACTGCGGGTTGAACTCCTCCATCCGCACCTCCTCGGCCCCCGCCAGGCGGGAGTCGGTGAGCCGCAGCACGTCGAGCCCGCGCATGATGTCGGAGGAGTAGACGTAGCCGTTGTAGTAGTAGGCCGACCACGAGCCCGCCGTCGTCAGGGCGTCGGGGTTCCAGGGTCCGCGGTCGAAGTGGCCGATCTCCTCGGGGGCGGTCGGGTCGTTGAGGTCGATCACCGAGACGCCGCCCTGGTACCAGGACTGCACGAAGTAGTCCTGGCCGGGCACCGGGATCAGCGAGCCGTTGTGCGCCACACAGTTCTCAGTTTCGGCCTGATGACGAGGCAGTTTGTAGTAGCTCCGAAATTCGAGCTTCGGTTCCGCCCCGCTCTGGTCCAGCGAGTAGACCGCGTTGGCTCCCCGTTCGGGCCCCGTCTCGGCGTCGCAGGTGGCCGCGTGCCCGCCGCCGAGCTCGTCGGTGAAGACCACGGTGCGGGCGTCGTTGGTGAAGGTCGCCGAGTGCCAGAAAGCGAAGTTCTCGTCCTGGACCACCTCGGTGACGACCGGGTTCACCGGGTCGGAGATGTCGAGCAGCAGTCCGTCCCCCAGGCAGGCCGCGGCGGCCAGGTCCCGCTCGGGGTAGGCGGTGATGTCGTGGCAGCCGGTGGTGGTCCCGTGGCCGCCGTCCGGCAGCAGCACCGGTTCGCTGACCACCCGGGCCGAGGCCGGGTCCGCCAGCGGAACCTCGACGACGGAGATCCTGTCGTGCGGCGGCTGGCAGTTGGGGAAGTCCTTCGAGGGCGAGTACGAGGAGACGTACACGTAGTCGCGCTCACCGTCCTCGCCCGGCACCAGCGTGTTGGTGTGCGAACCGCAGTCGGTGCGCACCGCCGACACGTACTGCGGGTTGGCCTTGTCGGAGATGTCGAAGATCCGGATTCCCTCGAAGCCGTCCGGGTCGGTGGCCGACACCGAGGGCGCGCCGCACTCGCTGCCGGCGCGCGGGTAGTCCACCGAGAGGTAGAGCAGGTCGCCGCTGACCGACACGTCGCCCTGACTCCCGGGGCACACGACCGTGGACACCCGGCTCGGGTTCTCCGGATCGGAGATGTCGTAGACGACGAAGCCGTCGTAGTTGCCGCCGATGGCGTAGTCGCCGCTGAACGCCAGGTCGGAGTTGTAGGACGCGGCGCCGTCCAGCCCCTCCGGCCTGGGCAGGTTGGCCACGTGCACGACGCCCCCGCCGGTGCTCACCCCGTCGGCCCTGGCCCCGGGGACGGCCAGGAGGGCGGTGACCAGGAGGGGTGCCGTTCCGAGCGTCCCCCACCGCAGTCCGTTCGCGGACCTTCGCGTCTCCGACACCACCGCACACCCCCCGGAAATACACAAAGCATCCAACTGACTACTATGGGTTTTACTCCTCTCCATTGGTAATAACCAGACGAAACGCCGAGAACGGACATACAACACTTCAGAAGGCCAAAAGCACGCAGAAATCCTCGGGGGTGAGAGGCGCCCCGGCGCCCGCGCCCGGTGCCGCGAAGTCGAACGAGATGGCACCGACCCGGGTCCGGGACTGGACAGAACACCCGTCGAGTGAGTAAGAAAGCCCGCAGGACGTTGCCCCAGGGCACAGCGCCCGCCGGCACAGCGGCCCCGTCCGCACCCCACCCCATCGGAGGACACCTCGTGCGTCGCCTGGTACTCGCGGCCGGAACCGCTCTCGCCCTGCTCGGAGCCTCAGCCTGTACGGACGGGGGGGACGGGCAGGAGCAGGAGTCGGCCAACGTCATCGCCCCCGGCGCGCCCGGGGAGTCCTCCTCCCCCGCCACCGCCGACCAGATCGCCGCCCTCGCCGAGGAGCAGGGCCACAACGAGGCCGACGTCACCTACCTGGTGATGATGATCGAGCACCACTCACAGGCCCTGGAGATGACCGACCTGGTACCCGAGCGCCACGAGCGCGAGGACATCGAGCTCATCGCCGACCGCATCGCCGACGCCCAGGGCCCGGAGATCACCGCCATGGAGAGCTGGCTGGAGGAGAACATCTTCGGTCCGGCCAGGGAGAACCCCGCGCACCAGAACTTCTGCGGGCTGGAGGGGGACGGCACCCACCACGACGAGAGCGGCGACGTGCCCACCTGCGAACTGGAGGTCGACCACGGCGACATGCCGGGCATGGCCACCGAGGAGGAGCTGGAGCAGCTGGCGGCGGCCGAGGGCGACGAGTTCGACCGCCTCTTCGTGGAGCTGATGACCGCCCACCACGAGGGCGCGGTCACCATGGCCGAGGAGGTGCTGACCGAGGGCAAGGACCAGACGGTGATGCGCATGGCCAACGACGTGATCGCCGAGCAGAAGGCCGACATCGCGCGCATGGAGCAGGCGCTGGAGGAGTAGGCCCGGCGGGACCCGCGCGTCCGCCCCGGCGGGGACGGATCACGGCCCCGGGCACACGCGAGGGGGCGCCCCGGTCGGGGCGCCCCCTCGCGTGTGCCGGGCCTCGTCCCGCGTGCGGCCTGGCCGCCGGGGAGCGGGACGCGGGTCCGGGAAAGGTACCGCCGGACCCGTCGCAGGCGCGGAGACCCGGTGCGCGGGGTCCGGGAGGGACGCAGCTAGGCGGACTTCTCCTGGCGGGCCCGGCGCAGCTGGGCCCGCGGGACGATGGTGGGGTTGACGTTGTCGATCACGGTCTCCCGCGTAATGATCACCTGACCCACATCCTCACGAGAAGGCACCTCATACATCACCGACAACAACACCTCCTCGATAATCGCCCGCAAACCACGCGCACCCGTACCCCGAATAATCCCCTGCTCAGCAATCGCGTTCAAAGCATCCGGCGTGAACTCCAACTCCACACCATCCAACTCGAACAACCGCTGATACTGCTTCACCAACGCATTCCGCGGCTCCGTCAAAATCCGGATCAACGCCTCACGATCCAGATCATGCACACTCGTGATCACCGGCAACCGACCCACGAACTCCGGAATCATCCCGAACTTCAACAGATCCTCCGGCATCACCTCACCGAACAACGCCGAACCACCCAGCTCACCCTTGGGACGCAACACCGCGTTGAACCCCATCCCCTGCTGACCCGTCCGCGACTCAATCAACTTCTCCAACCCCGCGAACGCACCACCACAGATGAACAACACATTCGTCGTGTCGATCTGAATGAACTCCTGATGCGGATGCTTCCGACCCCCCTGCGGAGGCACACTCGCCGTCGTCCCCTCCAAGATCTTCAACAACGCCTGCTGCACCCCCTCACCCGACACATCCCGAGTGATCGAGGGATTCTCACTCTTACGCGCGACCTTGTCGACCTCGTCGATGTAGATGATCCCCGTCTCGGCCTTCTTCACGTCATAGTCAGCCGCCTGGATCAACTTGAGCAGGATGTTCTCCACATCCTCCCCCACATACCCCGCCTCCGTCAGCGCCGTCGCGTCCGCGATCGCGAACGGCACGTTCAGAATCCGCGCCAGAGTCTGCGCCAACAACGTCTTGCCCGACCCCGTCGGCCCCAGCAGCAAGATGTTGGACTTGGCGATCTCCACATCCTCCTCGCCCGGACGATCCCCCTCCGAACGCACCCGCTTGTAGTGGTTGTA
>NZ_KB906863.1:0-239700 GCF_000381685.1 Nocardiopsis sp. CNS-639 | reverse complement strand
GTAATCCTGACCAACCGGGTTACCCCGGCTAATCAAAGGAACCTCCGCACACGAACCGGATGGTTCTGTGTGACGGGGCCAAAACAAACATGGCTTAAAGAAAATCAAACACGCGCTGTTGAGTTCTCAAGAAACAACCGCTCTTCGCTTACAAGCTGCTGTGAGCTTTTCCGCCGAAGGCGTTGTGCGTTTCCGCTTTGTTGTTTCTTTACTTTATCAGGTGTTCCGCGCCCCGCCAAATCGGCGGTTCGGGGTGTTTCTGATCGGGGTAAAGCCCGTTTCCTGTTTCGCTTCCGTGTTTCCTTGGAAGCGCCTCCCGAAGCCTAGCCGATGCAGAGCGGTGCTCGAACCGGTTCGGTTGAGAGGAAGGAGGGTGTCGCCGGACCCGGTCCGGTTCCGAGTCGGCCCGAAGGCCGCTCGCCGTCCCGTGGCGACTCGGAGAACACTACCCCCCTCGTGAACACCGAGCAAACCGCAGCCCACGTGTCGCCGCTCACACATCGCCTCACGCGCGCACCCGGGCGCGGGCGGGCTGGAGTGGGCACCGACGACTCACCCGGTTGAGAAGGCCGACGCGGAAGAACGCTCACCGGAATGACAAAGAGCGCTCGCAGCCAAATGTCACGCCTCGACCCTGACAAGCACATTCGCGCGTTTACGCAGCTCAGGTCGGCTCTTAACGGTGCCATGTCCGTGTTTGGCGTGAAAATCAGAAAAGGCGGGAAAGTTCGGAGAAGGCCCTTGAAATCCCCCCGGATGCAATACATGATGTGCAGCGTTACCGGAACGGACTCTGGTCCGGCGCCCCGAGGGACGGGGACGACCGCGACCAGGCCGCGTGCCGAAGGTTCGGGGGGACGGCAGGCGCAGCGCGGCCATGCACCCACGGAAGGACATGCATGGACACCACATCCCCCGACACCCCCGAGAGCCACACCAGCTGGAAGCGCTTCGCGCTCTTCTCGATCCCGGCGGGCGCGGCCGTGGGCGGCATCCTGGTCGCCATGGCTCAGGGCGCCCTCGCCGCCTCCTTCACCGTCTCCGGTCAGGACTTCAAGATCTCCGCGGAGGAGCTGAACGGCGAGGGCTTCGTCCAGTACGGCTGGTTGGACCAGACGGTCCGCGAGGAGGCCGTGCCGGTGGCCGTCGCCGGGATCCGCGAGGCCGAGATCCAGGGGCTGTGCCAGTCGGTCCTGACCGAGTTCCCCGTCGTCGGACAGATCTCGCTCCGGCTGACCGCCGGCGACCAGGGCACCCCGGTCGTCGCGGAGAACCTGGTGATCGACATGTCGCAGATGGACGGCAACGCCTCCTTCGAGGACATCGAGATCGGCCGCGACGCGGGCACCCTCGACCAGGGCCCGCAGGGGTCGCGGGGGTTCAATGACCTGTTCGGCATGCAGTCCGACACCATCGTGATCGAGGACCTGGAGCAGACGGCCAGGGCCGCCAGCGCCGGGACCTTCCGCCTCTCCGGCCTGAGCTTGGGCATCAGCATGGGGGACGACGAGTGCTTCTGAAGCCGTCGCGGAGCGCGGGCGCGCGCTGGCGCGGATGGCGCAAGCGCCGCCCCTTCGCGGCAGGGCTCCTGATGATCCTCTCCGGCGCCGTCATGGCCTCGCTCGTCGCGATGCCGGTGGAGTTGATGATCCAGACCGGTGTCGGCGGGGTCTCCTCGCTGATGTTCGGCGGCATGCTCGCCGTTCTGGGCCTAGTCACCTGGTTCACCCCGAACCAGCACGTCATCACCGGTTCGCTGGCCGGGTTCCTCGGTCTGGGCGCGCTCATCCTGTCCAACCTGGGCGGTCTGGTGGTCGGCACCCTGCTGGCGCTGGCCGGTGGCGGGCTGGCCTTCTCCTGGCGGCCGGTCGCCCGGCCGCCCCGGCGGAGGGGACGACGACGGAGGCGCCGGCAGGAGGAGGGCGTGGAGGCCCCTCCGGACACCCGAGCCGGGGACTGAACCGGCCCCCGTACCACCGGGGACACGCGCGGAGAGCGTCACTGGCCCGTGTGTTCCCGGAGGCCACAGGAAAACCACGTCTACCGATTCGGCGCGTACAACCCCCCGACCCCGCCGTGCGGCGCATCCGTGTGCCGTCCGGCCGCCACACACAAGGAGTACCCATGTCGGTTCCGCGACCGATATCCCCCGCCCGCGCCCTCCTGGCGACGGCTGCGGCGGGTGTCCTGGCCCTGGCCTGGGGCGGTAGCGCCTCCGCCCAGCAGGGTCCGACCACGGTGACGCCCGCCGGGGCGGCCTTCGAGGCCGCTCTGAGCGGCAGCGCCACCTTCACCGCCGGCAGCGTCGTGGTGACCTGCGACGCGTCGTCCACCTCTCCGGGCAGCGGGAACAACCTGGTTCCCACGGCTCCTGGCAACCACAACCCCGGTGGTGCGGTCTCCTCGACCATCAACGCGCCGGACTTCACGAACTGCTCGACCAACGTCCCCTTCGTGTCCGCGACGGTCACCGTGGCCGACCCCGTGTGGGAGATGACCATGCAGCACGGGTCACCGACCGTCGGCACCATGGTGATCCCCGCCGGGGGCATCGTGGTGACCACGAGCGGCCTGGCCTCGTGCACCGCGACGGTCAGCCCTGACGCGGCCGCCGCCATCGGCGGCACGTGGACCAACGGCTCCCCCGCCTCGACCCTGGCCTTCGACACCGCGGCCCCGGTCGAGGTGACGGGCGGTTTCGGCTGCCCGACCAGCGCGACGCAGGCCCCCTTCGAGGCGGTCTACGAGGTGACCAACGCCGACGACCCGTCCTCGCCCATCACCGTGACCGGCTAGCTCCCACCGACCGTGGCAGCTGCCCGGGGCCGCCGTGCGGTGCGCGCGGCGGCCCCGCCGCGTTGCCCGAGGGGTTACCGTGCACCCGTTCTTCGTACGGAGGTGACAACCGCGCGCTGACGGGGACTCATCCGGGGACGGAGAAACGGCGGGGGTTCCTCGCCTACGGTCGCAGTACTTCCGGGGAGTCACGCGGCGAAGGCTCCCCGGTGAGGCGCGGAACGCTTCGCCCGTCCCCGTCAGCTCCCGGAGACACCATGGCGCCCAACGCCGAAGTCCCGCACGCCACCTCCCGCACGCGACACGTCCTGGAAACGGTGCGGGTGCTCGTCCGCGCCGGTGTGCTCAGCCCGGGACGCCCCGACAGGGTCGTCCGCCAGCTCCGCGCGCTGCGCACGTGGGGCGCCACGATCGCCGGGGGCTACGCCGCCGCGAACGAGCGCGTGCCCGACGCCGTCGCGGTCGTCGACGAGCGGGGCCCCACGACCTTCCGCGAGATGGACCTGCGCGGCCGCGAGCTGGCCCGGGACCTGCGCCGCGCGGGTGTGGGTGCGGGTGCGCGCGTGGGCGTACTGTGCCGCAACCACAGCGGTTTCGTGCAGACGATGGTGGCCTGCGGGCGCCTGGGCGCCGACACCGTGCTGCTGAACACGGGGCTGTCTGCGGGTCAGCTGGCCGCGGCCGTGGGGGGCAACGGGGTGTCGGTGGTCGTCGCCGACGCCGAGTTCGAGGGGATGTGCGCCGAGCTCGATCCCGGTGTCGTGCGGGTGACGGCCTGGGGGGAGCCCTCCGACGGGGGCCTGGGGGTGCCGTGGCGGGCGCGGGAGGTCTCGGAGGCCGATCCGGAGCCGCCGGAGCGCCCCGGCCGTCTGGTCGTGCTGACGTCGGGGACGACGGGCGCGCCCAAGGGGGCGCGGAGGCCCACTCCGAGGGGACCGCAGGACGCGGCTTCGGTGCTGTCGCGCATCCCGCTGCGGTCCTCGGACCGCATCCTGGTGTCGGCGCCGATCTTCCACACGTGGGGGCTGGCGGGTGTGCAGCTGGGCATGTCGATGCGGGCGACGTTGGTGATGAGGCGGCTGTTCGAGCCGGAGGACGCTCTGCGCACGGTCCAGGAGGAGCGGTGCACCGCTCTGTTCGCGGTGCCGGTGATGCTGCGGCGGATCATGGACCTGCCCCGGTCCACGCGCGAGCGGTACGACACGTCGTCGCTGCGGATCGTGGCGTGCAGCGGTTCGGCGATGAGCCCGCAGCTGATCACGGGTTTCATGGACGCGTTCGGGGACGTGCTCTACAACCTGTACGGGTCGACCGAGGTGTCGTGGGCGACGATCGCGACGCCCGGGGAGATGCGGCTGTCGCCGACGACGGCGGGCCGTCCGCCCCTGGGGACGCGGATCGCGGTCCTGGACCCCGGCGGGGCGGAGGTGCCTCCGGGGACGGAGGGGTCGATCCACGTCGGCAACGACATGCTCTTCGACGGCTACACGGACGGGCGGAGCAGGAGGGTCGCGGACGGGTTGATGGAGACCGGCGACCGGGGTCACGTGGACGCGAGCGGACTGCTGCACGTGGCGGGCCGGGACGACGACATGATCGTCTCGGGCGGGGAGAACGTGTTCCCCCGGCCGGTGGAGGAGGCGATCGTGACGCTTCCCGAGGTGCGTGAGGTCGTGGTGACGGGTGTGCCCGACGAGGAGTTCGGGCAGCGGTTCGCGGCGTACGTGGTGCCGCACGAGGGCCGGGGCGTGGATCCGAACCACGTGCGGACGCACGTGCGGCGGGTGCTCGGGCGGTTCTCGGTGCCGCGCGACGTGGTGGTCGTGGACGAACTGCCGCGCAACGCCACGGGCAAGGTGGTCAAGCGCCTGCTGCCCCGTCGGGAGGAGCGCGGATAGGTCGGTGGGGTTGGTGCCCGCCCGGGCCGGACGCACGAGTGCGGGCGGCGGGACACCGCGCGGGTGGAGTGCGTATCCGCCCGGACCGCGAACCCGGATGCGGGGGTCGCAGCTCGAATGAAGTGCGTGCCTGCCCGGGCCGCAACCCGGGCGCGGAGACAGTCGGGTGCACGTGGGGGACAGACGCAGGTGCGGAGACAGTCGGGTGCGCGTGGGGGGCACCGCGCTGCTGGCGTCCGTCGGGGGCGCACCGCCTTCCGTGAACGCGCGCCGTCCCCGCGCGGCGGCCGTGTGGCGGCGGGGACTCGGGTGCGCGGCACCGGCGCCCCTTCCTACCTGCGACGACCCCGTGCGGCACACCTGGGGGACCCGGTACCACTTTTCTTTGTACGCAAGGTAATTGCGGGCTTTGGAAATCGGGCTCCGGGTAACTACGATGGTGGCGATGGCCGACCGAACCCCCGCCCCCGCGGGCGGCTTCTCCCTTCCCGCAGTAGACGAGCAGATGTGCTTCGCCCTCTACGCGGCGTCGCGTGCGGTCACCAACCTGTACCGGCCCCTGCTGGAGCCGTTGGGGCTGACCTATCCCCAGTACCTGGTGATGATGCTCCTCTGGGAGCGCGGCGAGTGCTGGGTGAAGGACTTCGGCTCCGTGCTCCAGCTGGACTACGGGACCCTCACACCGCTGCTCAAGCGGTTGGAGGCCCGGGGGCTGCTGGTCCGGGGGCGTGATCCGCGGGACGAGCGCTCCGTCCTCGTCGCCCTCACCGAGGAGGGCGGGCGGCTCAGGGCGCGCGCCGAGGGGATTCCGGAGGCGATCGGGAGGGTCATCGACCTCCCCGAGGAGGAGTTCGAGGCCACCAGGCTGGCGCTGCGCCGCCTGACCGCGAACGTTCTCGCGGGACAGGCCCAGCTGCCCGAGGGCGGCTGAGGCGCGACGGACTCCGTCCGCCGCGTCCGCCGTCGGGGGACGACGGACGGCAGCGGCGGACGGCGGGGACGGACACCACGGGGGTCGTGTCCGTCCTCCGGAGCACGGGCGGGTCGCGGTCGCGGCCCGCCCGTATCCGTTGTCGGCCCGGGGGAGCGTTCGCCGTTCCACCCGAGGGGGGACCGCCGCCGGGCTAGGGTTGGGGACATGTCGATCTGGGCGTCAGACAACCGCAGTGGGCAGGTCCGCGAGGCACTGACCATGCTCCTGTCCCAGGGAGTGATTGACGACTTCCGCATCCGGCCGGACGAGGAGTTCCCCTTCCGGGTGACCGTCCCGGCAGGGGTGGTCCCGATGACCGAGCACCAGGCCGCGCACTTCGCGCTGGGCGCGGCGGTGAGCCACTTCGGACGCCTGGCACGCGGCGGGAACGGGTCCTAGCAGGCTCCGGGCGTGTGCTCCCAGTGGCCCGGTGGGGTCTCGGTGAGCGACGTGGTGACGAAGACGTTCCACAGGCCGAGCGCGTCGCCGGAGCCGACCGCGTAGACCAGCCCGGAGCGCTGGACGGCGCGGCCCGCCGACACGTGGTCGTAGTTGCTGTCCCTCACGCACGTCCCCGGCCCGGTCGGCGGGTCGGTCGGCTCCTCCGTGGGCGGGTCCGTGGGGTCCGGGCCGGGGCCGCCTCCGTCGCCGATGCCCCAGAAGTCGACGGTGTACCCGGTCGAGCAGACGGTGTCGAGGAAGTAGGCGCCCGCGGTGCCGCAGCCCGCGGACGGGTCGACGGGGGTGCCGTGTCCCATGCCGGAGACCGTGTAGTGGGCGACGGCCGCGGTGGCCGCGTCTCCGCCGTGGTAGGCGGCGGTGGTGGAGCCCGGAAGCTGCTCGGTGGCGTCGGGGGCGCCGGACAGCCCGTGGACGTTCGTCCACTGGCTCACGACCGCCTCGCCGTTGGCGGGGGCGACCGTGGTGTCGGCGGTGCCGTGCCAGACGGCGACGCGCGGCCAGGGCCCGTCCCATCCGGGGTTCTGGGCGCGGACCTCGTCGCCCCACTGCTGCGGGGTCCTCGTCTTTCCGGGGTTCATGCAGCCGAAGGCGTCGATCATGCCGCTGGCGCAGCCCACGGGGATTCCCGCGACGACGCTGCCCCCGGCGAACAGGTCGGGGTAGGCGGCGAGGAGTTCTCCCGCCATGGCGCCTCCGGCGGAGAGCCCGGAGACGTACACCCGGTCGGCGTCCAGGCCGTGGGCGGACACGGCGTGCCCGACCATCGAGCGGACCGACCGGGCCTCGCCGGAGTCGCGCGCGGTGTCTCCCGGCTGGAACCAGTTGAAGCAGCCGGTGGCGTTGTTGGCCGGCCTCTGCTCGGGGTAGACGAGGGCGAAGCCGTGCTCGTCGGCGTACCCGGCCCACCCGGAGTGGTCGTGGTAGGCGGCGGCGTTCTGCGCGCAGCCGTGCAGGAGCACGACCAGGGGCGCGTCGGCGGGCAGGCCGTCGGGGACGTAGGAGTACATAGCCAGGTTGCCGGGGTTGGTGCCGAACGAGGGCACCGGGGTGAGTGTGGCCGCCGAGGCGCGCGGGGCCAGAGCGATCAGCAGGGCGGCGACCATGACGGCCACGGTGGCCAGGGTCGTGGTGAGGGAGAGGACGGTCGCTGGCAGGGGACGGCTGGCGGGTGGTGCCGTGGAGTCCATGGGGGGTGCCTCCGGTGATCCGGTCGGTGAGCGGGGGATCTGGCCGGGAGCCTAGCCCTGATGTGATCCACGCAACATGTAGTGGAGACAGCGGTCACACCTCCGCCGCCAGTGGGGAAGCCACAGCCGCCCTCCGGCCCATGGGCGCGGGACACATGTCCGCGCCCGGGGGTGTGTCCGGTGCCCCTATCCCCCGCTCGCGGAGGCGCGCCTAGTTTGCTTCCATGACGACGCACGAGTTCCCGTCGGGCACGGCGCGGCAGGCCACCCGGTCCCCCGTTCCCGGAACGGCGGGGATCCCCCACACCACCCGGGTCGACCTCACCGGGAGGACCGCGCTGGTGACCGGTGCGGCCAGCGGCATCGGCAGGGCGTGCGCCCTGCGCCTGGCGGACGCCGGAGCCCGGGTCCGGATGGTCGACCTCGACGGGCGGGCCCTGGACGAACTGGCCGACCGGGGCGTCGGCGAGGCGGTGGAGCTGGATCTGACCGACCTGGACGCCGCCGAGGAGGCCGCGCGGGGCGCGGACGTCGTGGTCAACAACGCGGGCGTCCAGACGGTCGCGCCCGTCCAGGACTTCCCTCCGGAGCGTTTCTCCCTCATCCTTCGTCTCATGGTCGAGTCGCCGTTCCGCGTGGTGCGCGGCGCCCTGCCCCACATGTACGCACGGGGGTGGGGCCGCGTCGTCAACATCTCCTCGGTGCACGGGCTGCGCGCCTCGGCCTACAAGTCGGCCTACGTGACCGCCAAGCACGGCCTGGAGGGCTTCTCGAAGGTGGTGGCCCTGGAGGGCGCCGCACACGGGGTGACCTCCAACTGTGTGAACCCCGGATACGTGCGCACCCCGCTGGTGGAGAGGCAGATCGCCGACCAGGCGGCGGCGCACGGCATTCCGGAGGAGCGGGTGCTCTCGGAGGTCCTGCTGGCCCGGAGCCCGATCAAGCGGCTGATCGAGCCCTCCGAGGTCGCCGAGCTGGTCGCCTACCTGTGCGGTGAGGACGCGTCGTTCGTCAACGGCGCCTCCCTGCCCGTGGACGGAGCATGGAGCGCGAGCTGAACACCACCACGTCCGGTTCGACCGGTATCCCCGCCGACGACGGCGCCGCGGGCGCCGACGGCCAGGCCCTGTTCCTGGAGCTGCTGCTGCGCGACGCCCCGGCCGTGGAGTACGAGCGCCCGGTGCTGCGCGCGCGGGCGCGCGGGGACGACCCGGAGGTGGTCGCCGCCCTGGAGGCCGCGAAGATGACGGCGCTGCGGGTGCGGTCGGTGATGCGCGACCGGCGGCGGCGCGAGTCGGAGCTGGGCGCGCTGTTCGAGACCGCCAACGACCTGGCGGGTATGCGCAGCCTGGACCAGGTGCTCCAGGCGATCGTGGAGCGGGCCCGCAACCTGCTGGGCACCGACACCGCGTACCTGACGCTGAGCGACCCGGAGGCGGGCGGCACGTACATGCGGGTGACGTCGGGGTCGGTGTCGGCGGCGTTCCAGCGGCTGCGGCTGGCCCCGGGCAAGGGGTTGGGCGGGCTGGTGGCGACCACGGCCCTGCCGTACGTGACGGCGAACTACTTCGCCGATCCCCGGTTCACGCACGCGGAGAACATCGACCACGCGGTGCGCGACGAGGGCCTGGTGGCCATCCTGGGCGTGCCGCTGAAGATGAACGGGCGCGACGTGGGCGTGCTGTTCGCCGCCAACCGGCGCGAGCGCCCCTTCGCCCACTCGGAGGTGGCGCTGCTGTCGTCGCTGGCCGCGCACGCGGCGATCGCGATCGACAGCGCGAACCTCATCGACGACACCCGGCGTGCCCTGGACGAGCTGCACACCGTCAACGAGCGGTTGCAGCGGCACACGGCGTCGGTGGAGCGGTCGGCGGCGGCGCACGACCGGTTGACCGACCTGGTGCTGCGGGGCGGCGGCGTGCGCGAGGTCGCGGCGGCGGTGGCCGAGGTGCTGGGCGGCACGGTGCTGATCCACGACGCGACCTCGGACTCCTCGGTGGCCGCCAGCCCGGAGGGTGTGGTGCGGGAGGGCGTCCCGTGGGACGCGGGCGACGGGGACCTGGCCGAGGCGGTGCGCTCGTCGCTGGCCAGCGGCCGCGCGGTGCGGGCGGGCCGGGCGTGGGTGGCGACGGCGGCGGCCGGGACCGAGCCGCTGGGAACGCTGGTGCTGCGCGGGGTGGAGCTGGACTCCACCGACCAGCGCGTGCTGGAGCGGTCGGCGATGGTGACGGCGCTGCTGCTGCTCATCCGGCGTTCGGTGAGCGAGACCGAGCACAGGCTGCGCGGGGACCTGCTCGACGAGCTGTTGGAGGTGCCCGCGCGCGATCCGGTTTCGCTGCGCCAGCGGGCCGCGCTGCTGCACGCGGATCTGGACGCGCCGCACGTGCTGGTGGTGGCCGAGGCCCCGGGTGGGGACCCGGGGCGGTTGCGCTCGGCGGCGACCCACGTCGCGGAGACCACCGGGGGGCTGGCCGGGAGCCGGTCGGGCCGCCTGGTGCTGGCGCTGCCCGGGAGGGACCCGTCGGCGGTGGGCCGACGGGTGGCCGACGAGCTGTCGGGTGCGGTGAACGGCCCGGTGACGGCGGGGCTGGCCGGTCCGACGGCCGGTCCGGCCTCGTTCGGGGACGCGTTCGCCGAGGCGGCCCGGTGCCTCCAGACGCTGCGTGCGCTGGGACGGGAGGGGGACGTGGCGACCACGGGGGACCTGGGGTTCTCGGGGCTGCTGCTGAGCCAGGACCGGGACGTGCCGGGGTTCGTGTCGGCGACGCTCGGGCCGCTGCTGGAGTACGACGCCAGGCGGGGAACGCTGCTGGTGGAGACGCTGCGGGCGTACTTCGCCGCCGGGGGCAACCTGTCGCGCGCCAAGGAGGACCTGCACATCCACGTGAACACGGTGGCGCAGCGCCTGGAGCGGATCGGCCAGCTGATCGGGGCGGACTGGCAGCGTCCCGGCCGGGCGCTGGAGCTCCAGCTGGCCCTGCACCTGCACGGCCTGCTGGACCGGGGCGTGGACCTGGTGGGCGACCAGAACGGCGGTTGAGCGGGCCGCGAGCCCCGCACCCGTGGAGCGCACAGCGGCGGTGCGCCGCAGGGGGTGGCGTGGAGCGTGCCGGTGACGGCGACCAGGCGCCCATAGGACCCGGGCTGGCGCCGGGTCCAGCGGGGTCGGCGTGGAGCGGCCGGTTCGCCGACCAGGGCCGTCAGTGTTTCGAGTTCGGTGCCGTTCCGGGGGCGAATGCGGCCGCCAGGGCGGCGAGGCGGTCATGTTCCTCGGGTGTGAGACGGCTGAACCGGTCGGCGACCGATTCGGCGAAGCGCTCCCGTAGGCGCGCGATCAGCTGTTCGCCCTCCTGGGTGGCCGTTACGCGATGCACCCTGCGGTCCTCGCTGTCGCGCTCTCTCGCCAACAGCCCCCGCCTCTCCAGCCGGTCGATCATGCCGGTGACGTTGGTCCTGTCGCAGCCGAGGGTGGCGGCCAGTTCACTGAAGGACGGCCGATCGGAAGCCAGGACGCACAGCAGCTGGGCCTGCTGAGTGGTCAGGCCGAACTCGCGCCCGATGAGCGCGTAGAGGGCGGCGGCCTCGCGGTGCAGCGTGGTTACGGCGGCAGCAAGGGCGTGCGAGGTCATGGGGGACAGTCTAGATGATTGACTTCATCGACAATTTAGGAGAGTATCTCGCCTATCAACATCATCACCTTTTGAAGGGCTCGGGCATACGCATGAGCAGCAAGGTCGCAGTCGTGACGGGAGCGTCCCGGGGGATCGGGCGCGCTGTCGCCGAACGGTTAGGGGCGGATGGAGCGCGGGTGATCGTCAACTACCACTCGGACGCGGTCGCGGCGAAGGACGCCGTGGCCGCCGTCGAGCGTGCGGGCGGACGGGCCACCGCGGTGCGAGCCGATGTGCGCGACGCGACGCAACTGAGCTCTCTGGTCGAGGCGGCCGTTGCGGAGTACGGCGGGCTGGATGTCCTCGTCAGCAATACGGGGACGGCGCGCCCCACATCCCTGGCGGATGCCACGGACGAGGACTTGGAGCTGCACTTCGCCATCAACACCCGGCCCGTCTTCAGAGCCCTGAAGGAGGCCGTACTCCACATGCGCCACGGTGGGCGGGTCGTCGTGATCTCCAGCGGCGCGACCGTCGTGGCGCATCCCGGCGCGGGCCTCTACGCCGCGAGTAAAGCGGCAGCTGAGCAACTGGCCCGGACGGCGGCACACGAGCTCGGACCGCGCGGAATCACGGTGAACAGCGTGTTGCCCGGCGCTACCCGCACCGATGCCCTGCAAGCTCAGATGCCGGCTGACGTGGCCGCATCCATCCGTAGTCAGACGCCCCTCGGCCGCCTGGGCGAGCCGGCCGACATCGCATCGGTGGTCGCGTTCCTGGTCTCGGACGAAGGCGCATGGATCAACGGCCAGACCATCCACGCAAGCGGTGGCCTCTTCTGAGGTGCCCTGGCAGCCTGCGCGCGCAGCGGATGCGCTATGCCGGTATCGCCTCCGCGGTCAACCCCCGAAGGACCTACGGAGCCGACCACTGGGGAACACCGGGAGCGACGGCCCTGACCAGTGCGCGGACGTGCTCGGCGACCAGACCGGCGGTCGGGGAGAACAGCGGGCTGTAGTGGTTGTCGTCGGGCAGTTCGACGGTCACCACGCCCTCGGGCAGCCCGGCGAGGCGCTCGGGCGTGTACAGCCCCGGACTGTCGTCCAGGAGCCCCCGCGCCGTCCACAGCAGGCGGGTGGGGCAGGGCAGCCGGTGGACGGCGCCGAGCGCGTCCGGGTCGGCCAGGACCTGGGCCCCGTCCGCGCGTACGGCCTCCTCGTCGCAGGCCGAGCGCATGGCGGGCGGCTCCCCCACCAGGTCGCGCAGGACGTAGTGGTCGGTCCAGGTGTTCCAGCGCCCGGCGAAGGCCGGATGCCCCCGCCAGAACTCCCGGTAGTGGTCGGGGTCCTCGAAGGTCATGCGCAGACGGGCCATGGCGGGTCCGAGCACGGTGTCGATGTCGGTCCCCGGCGGGACGGGCAGCCCGTACCCGCCGTCGACCAGCAGCAACCCCGACACCCGGTCGGGGTGGCGGACGGCGGCCAGGCAGGCCACGAACGCGCCCATGGAGTGGCCGACCAGGACGGTCGCGTCCACCCCGTGCGCGTCGAGCACGGCGATCATGTCGTCGGCGTGCGCGGCCAGCCCGCGCGGACCGCCCAGGTGTCCGCTGAGGCCGCGTCCGCGCAGGTCGGGGGCGATCAGGCCGATCCCACCCAGCTCCGCGGCGACCAGACCGGTCCCATCCAGCTCCGCGGCCACCCGGGCGAACGAGTGGCCGTTGGCGGTGATGCCGTGGACGGCCAGGACGGGGGTCGTGGAACGGCCGCCCCAGCGGGTGACGGCGAGGTCTCCTCCGGGGACGGGGACGGTGTACTCGTCCCCGTCGGTCCAGACGTCGGTCATGTCCGTGCGGCCTTCCTGTCGCGTAGGGCCGAGCGGACGCGCCCGGGGAGGGCGACGAGACCGCCGGGGAAGAAGAACACCATCAGCACGAACAGCGTGCCGAGGATGAACAGGGGCTGGGACAGCGGCGCGGCGATCCACGCGGGCAGGGCGGCGAAGGCCTCGGAGCCGCCCAGCTGGAGGAGGCGGTGGTCGGCGTAGGTGTACAGGGCGGCGCCCAGCAGCGGCCCCCAGCGGGTGCCCGCGCCGCCCAGGGCCACCATGACCAGCAGGGTGAGGGTGAACTCGGCGGTGGTGATGCCGGGGGTGACGCCCCCGGTGACGAGGAGGTGGGCGACGCCGCCGAGGGAGGCCAGGCCGCCTCCGACGGTGAACGCCGCCAGCTTGTAGGGGTAGGGGTTGACCCCGAGGACGGCGACGCGCTGCTCGTTGGCGCGGATGCCCTGCCAGACGCGGCCGACGGGGGAGGAGGTCAGCCACCACACCACGCCGACGGCGAACGCGGCGAAGGCGACGGCCGCCCAGTACAGGTTGACGGTGTTGGCCACGCCCACGAACGCGTCCGGGACCATGTCGGTGTCGAGGGACAGCCCCTCCTCGCCGCCGGTCAGGCGTCCGGGGTCGCGGGAGACGAGGATCGACCCGGCCTGGGCGAAGGCGAGGGTGACCATGGCCAGGGCGATGCCGTTGACCCGCAGCGAGACCGCGCCGAGGAGCAGGGACAGCAGGGTGCCGCCCACGACGGCGACCGGCGCCGCCCACAGGAGCGGGAGTTCGACCACCCGCATGAGCAGGGCGGCGGTGTAGGCGCCGCAGGCGAAGTAGAGGGCGTGCCCGAAGGAGAGCAGGCCCACCCTGCCGTACAGCAGGTCGTAGCTGGTGGCCAGGCCGCCGAAGACCAGGCAGAACGCCAACAGGTGCAGGGTCGGCGGGCTGTTGAGGGCGCCCTCGAACAGCCCCGGGATCCGCAGGGTGGAGAAGGGCAGGCAGAGCGCCACCGCCAGGACGGCGACCGGGACCGTCCAGCGGGGCAGGCGGCGCCCGCGCGCGCTCCCCCCGGAGGCCGCTCCGGGGGACTCGGAGGCCCGGGAGGACCGGGTGGCCACGTCGGTGTCGGTCATCATGCCACCCTCTCCGCTGACTTCTTCGCGGTCAGACCGCCCTGCCTGGTGAGCAGCACGAGCGCCAGGACGATGACCACGGCGATGAACGCGAAGACCAGCAGGGACATCCCCTGGGTGGGGGTGACCACGCCGAAGTACAGTCCGCCCAGGGCCCCGGCCAGTGCCGCGGCGGCGCCGCCGATGGCGAACACCAGCGTGAACGACCTGCGCACGTCGATGCCCAGCGCGGTGACCATGGCGCGGTCCTGCACGCCCGCCCGGACGACGAGCCCGTAGCGGGTGCGCGAGTTGAACAGCCACAGGGCCGCGAACACGGCGGCGGCGGCCAGGATGAGCAGGAACCGGTCCCGGGGGATGTTCACGCCGAGGACCGCCGCGGTGCCGCTCACCAGTTCGGGCTTGGGGAAGGTGAGCGGGTCGGCTCCCCAGACCGCCTGGATGAGCGCGGGGACGGCCAGGCTGAGGCCGACCGTGGCGAGGATCTGCTCGCGGTGCCTGCCGTAGAGCGGGCGGATGACGCAGAGTTCGACCAGGGTGGCGGCCAGGGTGCCCGCGCCGACGCCGAAGGCGACGGCGAGCAGGAAGCCGAACCCGTCCGGCCCGGCCCCGGGCAGGTGCTCGGCCGCCCACCACGTGCCGTAGGCGCCGAGGGCGAGGAAGGCGCCGTGGGCGAAGTTCAGCACGTCCATCAGGCCGAAGATGAGCGAGAGCCCGGAGGCGATGAGGAAGTACAGGGCTCCCAGGCCGAGCCCGGTGATGACGAGCAGGACGACGGTGCTCACGCGGTCCGCCTCCCTTCGGTTCCGGCGGCGGAGCGGGAGACGCCCAGCAGTTCGCGGACGCGGTCGGCGTCGTCGAGCAGTTCCAGGGCGGGCCCGGTGTGGGTCACGCGGCCCGCGTCGAGCACCACGGCCCGTTCGGCCACCCGCCGGACCAGGGACAGGTTCTGCTCCACGAGCAGGACCGGTATCTGTTCGGCGGCGCGGGCGACGGCGTCGGCGACCTCGCGGACGACGCGGGGGGCGAGGCCCTTGGTGGGCTCGTCCACGATGAGGAGCTTGTTGTCGTTGAGCAGGGCGCGGCCGATGGCGAGCATCTGCTGCTGGCCGCCGGACAGGGTGCCCGCGGGCTGGTCGGCCCGTTCGCGTAGTTCGGGGAACAGCTCGTGGACGAGGCCGTAGCGCGGTTCGCCGGGGCGGCGCTCGGCCAGGCGCAGGTTCTCGGCGACGGTGAGCGCGGAGAAGACGCCGCGCTCCTCGGGCACGTAGCCGATGCCCATGGTGACGATGGCGTGCGTGGGGCGGGCGGTGATGTCCGCGCCGTCGAAGGACACCCGGCCGGTACGGGGCACCAGGCCGAGCAGCGCCTTGACGGTGGTGGTCTTGCCGACGCCGTTGCGGCCCAGGAGCGCGGTGACGCCCCGGCCGGGCACGGTGAGGGACACGCCCTGGAGGATGTGCGAGCCCTCGATCCACACGTGCAGGTCGGCCGCCTCCAGCAGCGGCCCCCCGGCGCTCACGCCCCGTCCCCGAGGTAGGCGGCCTGCACCGCGGGGTCGGCCATGGCCGAGTCCGGGTCGGTGAGGGCCAGCAGCGCGCCGTGGTGCATCACGGCCAGGCGGTCGGCCATGTCGAGGAGCACCTCCATGTGGTGTTCGACCATGAGGACCGTGCAGCCCTGTTCGCGGTGCACGTCCCGGATGACGGTGGTGAGTTCGCCGACCTCTCCGGCGCTGACCCCGGCCATGGGCTCGTCCAGGAGGATGAGGCGGGGGCGTCGGGCCAGGAGGAGGGCGAGTTCGAGCTTGCGCTTGTCGCCGTGGGACAGGTCGCCCGCGAGGGCGTCGGCCCGGTGGGAGAGGCGGACCAGGTCCAGGGCGGCGGTGGCCTCGGGTCCGCCGTCGGGGGTGGCCGGGCGCCAGAATCGGCGCGACTCCCCGGTGCGGGCCTGGACGGCCAGGCCGACGTTGGCGCCGACGGTGAGGTCGCCGAAGACGCTGGAGGTCTGGAAGGTGCGGCCCATGCCGAGCCGGGCGCGGCGGTGGGGCGCGTGGCGGGTGACGTCGGTCCCGGCGAGGCGGACACGGCCGCCGGTGGGCCGGGTGAGGCCGGAGACCAGGTTGAACAGGGAGGTCTTGCCCGCGCCGTTGGGGCCGATGAGTGCGACGAACTCTCCCTCGTCCACGGCCATGGTGACGTCGTCGACGATGAGGGCGCCGCCGACCGACCAGGTCAGGTTCTCCAGGGCCAGGACCGGGACGGCGCCGGGGGCGGGGGCGGGGGGAGCGGCGACGGCCTCGGCGACCGCGGTCCCGGTGGCTCCGGCGGGGCCGTGGGTTCCGGTGTGACCGGCAGGTTCGGTGGGTTCGGTGGGTTCGGTGGCCATGCCTACTCCGCGACCGCGGGCTCGACGTCCGCGGCGGGGATCTCCGCGACCAGTTCGGGGTGGGCGCCCTCGCCCTCGCCGACCAGTTCGACCTGGTACATGGGCTGGATGAGGGCGTGGTCCTCGGCGCGGATGGTGAGCTCTCCCTTGACGCCGTCGAAGGTCCAGCCCTCCAGGGCGTCGATGCGCTCCTGGACTTCGTCCCCGGCCCCGGCGGCGTGCACGACCATCTGCGCGGCGGTGAAGCCGTCGGGGGTGAAGAGGTCCACGGTGCCGCCCGCCTCCTCGACGGACTCCTTCATGGTCCGGGCCAGTTCGGTGTCGGAGGCGCCGTCGAAGTAGTGGGAGAGGAACGAGATGCGGCCGCCCGCCTCGCCGAAGACCGGGTAGGACGGCTTGATGTCCAGTCCGGTGACGACCTCGGTGGAGTCGAGGATGCCCTGCTGGTCCAGGGCCCGCCACATGGCGGAGGCGGTCTCGCCCGCCCAGGCGACGAAGACCAGGTCGGGTTCGGCCCGGCTGACCTGCTCGGCGAACGGGGTGAGGTCGGTGGTCTCCGGCGGGGCCAGGACGCTGTCGACGTCGGCCCCCTCGGCCCCGAGGACGTCGGTGACGGCGGCGACGTTGTCCTGGCCGAAGGCGTTCTGCTGGGCCAGGACCAGGACGTCCGCGCCCTCGGGGTCGTCCATGAAGGTTCCAGCGGTGAGGATGTCCTGGTAGGTCTGGCGCCCGGAGCGGAAGGTGTGGTCGTTGACGCCGGTGACGGCGTCGGTGGCGGCGGGCCCGGAGATGAAGAGGATGTCGTTCTGCTCGGCGAGCGGGGCGACCTGGACGGCGATGCCGGAGGCGGTGGACCCGGCGATGATGTCGTGACCGGTGCCGATGAGGTCGCGGGTGGCCGTGACCGCCTTCGTGGGGTCGCCCGCGTCGTCCATGTACTCGACCTCGATCGGGCGGCCGTCGATCTCCATCGTCCCGCCGGTGGCGTGGTCGAGTCCGGCCTCGAAGCCCTGCCGGTACTGCTCGCCGTAGGTGGCCAGGGGGCCGGTGGCGGAGTAGACGATGCCGACCCTGACGGGCGCGTCCTCGCCTCCCCCGGCGGCCTCGCCGGGGGTTCCGCAGGCGGTCACGGCGAGGACGACCGCGCAGGAGGCGGCGGTCAGGGGGGTCTTGCGCATCACTGTTCCTCCAGTCGGCACCCGCCTGTCCGACACAACCGCCCGAGCTGGGGATGGGGTGCCAACCCGAAGGTAGAACCGGAGTGATCCGTTTCACATGTAGCGGGCACATACATTCGGCCCCGGATCGGTGTACGGGGAGCCCACACGCGCCGCGCGGCCGCACGGGTGCCTCTCCTCTCCCTTGACCTCAATATTCATTGAGGTAGAAGAGTGGCCTCCGGGCGCCGCGCCGGCGCCCGCCCGGACCGGGGTCCGGGCCGCCGTAGCGAACGGGAGAAGAACCATGGCCGAGACGATCCTGGTCACCGGGGCCACGGGCAACACCGGCCGCCACGTGGTGGCGGGGCTGCTCGCGGAGGGGGTCGCCGTGCGGGCGCTCGTACGGGATCCGGGTAGGGCGCGGCTGCCCGAGGGCGTCGAGGTCGTCGAGGGAGACATCACCGACCCCGGAGCCGTGTCCGCCGCCGCCGAGGGCGCGACAGGGGCGTACCTGCTCTGGCCGGGGTACGGCACCGAGGGGATCGAGGAGACGGTGGCGGCCCTGACCGGGCACGTGCGCCGGGTCGTCTACTTCTCGGCGGTCGCGGCCGGGGAGGACGCCGACAGCGTGTGGGGGAGGGTGGAGGCCGCAGTGCGCGCCTCCGGGCGGGAGTGGACCTTCCTGCGCGTCACGGGCATGGCCACCAACACCCTGATCTGGGCCGAGCAGGTCCGCGCCGGAGCGGTCCGGGCCCCCTACGGCCCGGCCTCGCGCTCGCTGGTCCACGAGCGCGACGTCGCGGCGGTCGCCGTGCGGTCCCTGCTGGACGAGGGGCACGCGGGCAGGGCCTACACGGTGACCGGACCCGAGTCGCTGACCCAGGCCGAGCAGGTGCGGATCCTCGGGGAGGAGACGGGACAGCCGGTGCGCTGGGAGGAGCAGCCCGAGGAAGAGGCCCGCGCCGAGATCGCCGAGAGCATGGGCGCCGACTTCGCCACCGCCGGGCTCGCCTACTGGGCCTCCCTCGTCGACGCCCCCGAGCCGGTCTCGGGGGACGTCGAGGCGGTCACCGGCCGGCCCGCGCTGACCTTCCGCGCGTGGGCGCGCGAGCATGCGGCGCACTTCACCGCGGGCGCGTCGGTCTGACCTCCGGGCCCGCGCCCGGCACGCGTCGCGCCGGGCGGCCCGGTGACGGGCGCCGGGTCCGACTGGCGACGGGACCGGGAACGCCCCGGCACGGGGCGGCGGCACTCCTCAGCAGGAGCCCTTGTCCTCCCACACGCCCCACTGGTCGCCGCTCGGCGGGTAGCCCTGGATCCACCAGCGCGCCTCGTACTCGCGGCCATCGTGCTGGACACGGTCACCGGTGTCGTACACGGTGCCCTCGCTCCACTGCGGGGCGTCGCAGGAGCCGCCGCCGTCCCCGCGCCCGCGGTCGTCGTCGTCATCGCCCCGGCCGCCCCAGCCGTCCTGGTCGCCCCGGCTGTCCTGTTCCCCCTCGTCGGAGCGGGGGTCGTCCTCGTCGGAGGGGGAGGCCTCCTCCTCGGTCTCCTCCTCTTCCTCCTCCGGCTCGGGGCCGAGGGAAACGGTGAGGGAGACGGCGGCCTCCTCCGGCAGGATCGTGCCGGGTTCGGGGGTCTGCCCGCTGACCTCGCCGACGGGCGCGGTGTCGTGGTGCTCCTCGGTGACCTGCACGACCAGGCCGAGCCCGGCCAGGGCGGTCGCGGCCTCCTCCTGGCCCATACCGATCAGCGTGGGGACGATGACGCCCTCGCTCACGCTGAGCACGACCGGCTCCTCGCGGTCGCCCTCCTCGCCCGCCGCGGGCTCGGTGGACAGGACGGTGCCCGGGGGCTGGTCGGGGGAGTGCTCCTGGACGATCTCGATACCGGTGAACCCGGCCTGGCGCAGGGTCTCGCGCGCCTCGTTCTCGGTACCGCCGACCACGTCGGGAACCTCGGAGTACCGCGGCCCGGTGGAGACGTGCAGCAGGACCTCGGCTCCCCGCGCCACGTCGCTGCCGGGCGCGGGCGTGCTGTCGGCGACCGCTCCGGCGCCGACGGTGTCGCTGTAGGCGTCCTCGAAACGCACGGCCAGGTCCATGCCGAGCCCGGCCAGCCGCTCCTCGGCCTGCTCGCTGGAGGCGCCCACGAGGTCGGGCAGCGCGACGCGGTCGTCCGGGACCAGCGCCCACCCGGCCGCGAACAGGACCAGGACCAGCACGCCCGCGGTGACCAGCACGGGGACGCGCCGCCACAGCGGGACCGGTGCGGCGCGCTCCTCCCGGCGCTCCGGCGGGGCGTCGGTGATCACCGGGATGGGCCGGGTGTCGACGTCGGCGGGGTTCACCGGGGCCCCGGACAGCGACCGCAGCACCTGTTCGACCACGGTGAGGTACTGGCCCGCGTCGCGCGGGCGGTAGCGCGGGTTGGGGTCGGTGGCGTTGGCGACCAGCATGTCCAGGTCGGACGGCAGGCCGGGGATGACGGCCGAGGGCCGCAGAGGCCGGGCCTCCGGGTCCGCGGGCACGCCGGTCAACAGCGTGTACAGGAGCCGCCCGACGGCGTGCACGTCGGTACGGGTCTCGGGACCGGCGTCCTCCTCGGCGTCGAAGAGCAGGGGGAAACCGGTGACACGCACCCCTCCCTCACCGTCCACCACGACCGTGTGGGGGTCGAGCGCGCCGTGCACGACGCCCGCGCCGTGGGCGGCGTCGAGCGCGGTGAGCGTCCCGGCCACGATGGCCAGCGCCGCCTGCACCGGGTAGCGCAGCCCCCCGCCGCCCTCGCCCAGCGCCTCCGCGAGGGTGTGCCCCGACAGGTACTCGCCGACCGCGTACACGTGCTCGCCGTCGCGGCCGTGGCCGAGGACCCGGGCGATCCCCGGGTGGGACAGGCCCTCCAGGGTCTGGGCGCGGTCCAGGAACGCGTGCACGGCGCCGTGGTCGCCCACCAGCCAGGGGTGCAGCACGGTGACCGTGACGGTCTGGTCGCCGCCGAGGTCGTGTGCGACGTGGACGGTTCCCGAGGCGCCGCTGCGCAGCCGCTTTCCGAGGATGTAGCGCTCGTGCAGCGTGATGCCGAAGAGGGGATCGGGAGTGGGGGTCTCCATGGCACGGATTCTATTCCCCCGCACCCTTCCGAATCCCACGTTCCCGGGTCATATGCGGACATACGCCGAACAGTAGGGTCGACTCGCAGCATCCCTGGTACCGAAACGTTGCGAGGCCCCTGTGAACCTCCCCTCCCCCGGAACCCGCGAGGACCGCGCGGCGGGCGTCCTGCTCGGCGCCGCGTGCGGCGACGCCCTGGGCGTTCCCTACGAGTTCGGTCCGCCGCTCCCGGAGGACCGGACCCCGGAGATGGTCGGCGGCGGCCTGGGCCCCTACGCCCCGGGCGAGTACTCCGACGACACCCAGATGGCCGTGTGCATCGCCGATGCCCTGCGCGAGCACGAGGACCCGCTGTCGGCGGAGGCGCTGCGGCACACCGCGGACGCCTTCCTGCGCTGGAGGAACGAGGGCGCCACCGACATCGGCAACCAGACGGCGTGGGTGATGGGCCGAGCCGGGCACGCCTACCGGCGTCCGGAGGTGGCCGAGGTGATGGAGCGGGTCGCGGCGGAACGCTTCGCCGAGGGGGTGCCGAGTGCGGGCAACGGGTCGCTCATGCGCACGGGGCCGCTGGCCCTGGCCTACCCGGACGACCCGGAGGGCCTGGCCGCGGCGGCCGACCGCTACAGCCGCCTCACCCACGGCGACCCGCTGGCCTCCGAGGCCTGCGTGCTGTGGTGCGAGGGGATCCGGCACGCGGTCGCGCACGGCGACCTGGCGGGCGTGCGCGCGGGTCTGGAGCTGCTGCCGCCCGAGCGGCGCGCGGCGTGGGCGGCGTGGCTGGACGAGGCCGAGGAGCTCCCGCCGCGGGCCTTCAATCCCAACGGGTTCGTGGTCACCGCCCTCCAGGCGGCGTGGTCGGCCGTGGTGCGCGAGCCGGACGGGTTCGCCCCGGCGCTGCGGGCCGCCGTGCGCGCGGGCGACGACACCGACACCGTGGCCGCGATCGCCGGGGCGCTGCTCGGCGCCCGGTGGGGCGCGGGCGCGATCCCGGGGGAGTACCTGGAGGCGGTGCACGGGTGGCCCGGCTACCGGGCCGGGGACCTGGCCGAACTGGCGCTGCGGATCGCCGGGCGCCACTGAGACGGCGGTTAGCCTGGCGGTGTCCCCTCGTCGGAGGACCCCCTCCGAACGACCTTCACGACGACATCGAGGTGTGCCATGTCCGATGGGCTGAACTGGGTACGTGCGGACGAGCACCCGGAGCTGCTGGCCGACCCGGTCCTGGCCGCGGTGCGCGGCCGTGAGGACGCACGGGTGGCGCCGATCGACCCGGAGCTCGCGGACACGGCGCAGTTCTGCGAACGGTACGGGATGCCCCTGGCGACCAGCGCGAACTGCGTGGTGGTCGCGGCCAGGCGCGGCGGCGAGGTGTCCTACGCGGCGTGCATGGTGCTGGCCACCCAGCGCGCCGACGTCAACGGGGTCGTCCGCCGCCGCCTCGGCGCCCGCAAGATCTCGTTCGCGCCGATGGACGAGGCCACCGGGCTGACCGGGATGGAGTACGGCGGCATCACGCCGCTCGGCCTGCCGCAGGGGTGGCCGGTCCTGGTGGACGAGGCGGTCGCCGCCGAGGCCGAGGTCGTGGTGGGCAGCGGGGTGCGCCGCTCCAAGCTGCTGGTGCCCGGCAAGCTGCTCGCGGACCTGCCGGGCGCCGAGGTCCTGGCGCTGACCAGGTAGGGGGAGAGGCCACGCGGCCGGGCGGGGTGCCCGGCCGCGTGTCGACACGTCCACATGCGGATTCGTCGCCGCGCGGGTACGAATGTCGACAAATCGATGTGTGGTTTCGGCGTGCTCCGCCCCGGTTTGCGGCTGGTTCCGAGCTGGCACCGGGCGGTGTGCGTCCGGTGCCGCTCCCGGCGCCGGGAGCGCCGGTCAGGGGGCGGCGCCGACCTCCGCCACCCAGGCGGTCTCCACCAGCACGGTGTAGTTGTTCACCCTCGGCAGCCCCTCCTCCCCGGGCGACTCCACGGCGACCGTCTCGTGGTAGAGCGGCGTGCCCGTGTCGGCGTCGAACATGATCCTGCGCTCCAGGACGATGCCGTCCCCGGCCTCCTCCTCGACCAGGAACAGCTCGCCCTCGCGCCCTTCGCGGTCCCTGGCCGTGCCCGCGTACCGCACGTCCTCCTGCCCGGCGAGCGCGCGCAGCGCGGCGGCCTGCACCTCGGGGCCGACCGGGGCCTCCTCGTACAGCAGCTGGAGGGCGTACACGAGCCCGACCGCGGGGGAGGGGTCCCGCGTGGCCCCGGAGGCCTGGCCGCCGATCGCCAGGAGCTGCTCAGCGAGCCGGTCCGGGTCCGCGGAGAGGCTGTCGGGCTCCAAGGTGAAGAACATGCCGTTCCCGCCCTCGCCGCCGCCCCACTCGAACTCCTCGGGCCCGCTCTCGAAGAGCCACCGGAGCGGGGCGGGGTCGCCGCCCCCGTGCTCGGGGAGGCTCGGGGTGGAGACGCTGCGCCCGGACTGGTGCGGGGTGCGCCAGACCTGCTCGTCCGTCGGCAGGACGCCCCAGCCCGCCTCGCCGGTGTCGGCGTCCTGGGAGTAGGTGAAAGTCCACTCCGCGGTGTGCACGTAGGCGACTTCTCCCCCGACGGGCGGCGGGGGCTGCTCCTCGGCGGCCTCCGCCAGGGCGAGGAGGTGCTCGCGGCCCGCGGGCGCGTCGGCGGCCAGGGGGACCTCCAGCGGTGCGGGGGGCGGACCGGCGTACGCGGGCTGGACGGAGTTCCAGCCCAGGGTTCCGAGCACGGCCACGGCGGTGAACGCGGCGGCGGCGCCCAGCGCCAGGCGCGGGGCGGTGCGCCGGGGGGTCAGGCCGCGGACCCGGAGGCGGTCGCCCGAGGCGATCGCCTCGATCCTGGCGAGGTCGCGGGCCACGGGGTCGGGGCGGACGGAGGCCGCGGGGTCGTGCGCGGCGAGCATCCCGCGCACGGCTTCGGTGTCGCCGCGCAAGCCGCGGCTGGCGGGGTTACGGTTCACTTCTCCTCCACGGGAACTCGGACGTGCGTGGGGCCCGGCACAGCCGGACGCGGTGGGGGCTGGTCCCGGCCGGCCGGGGGCGAGGAGTCCAGGAAGCGCTCGATCCGGCGGCGGGCCCGGTGCAGGCGCACGCGCACGGTGGCGGTGGTGCAGCCCAGGACCCGGGCCGCCTCGGCCGGTTCCAGGCCCTCCCAGGCCAGGAGCATCACCAGTTCGCGGTCGGTGGCGCTGAGCCGGTCCAGGGCGCGCAGCGCGGCGTCCCGCTCCTCCACCTGGCGGACGGTGTCGGCCGTGCCGGGAACCTCTGCGGCGGCCTCGGCGCTGAGCACCACGCCTCGGCGGCGCTCGCCGCGCAGCCGGGTCCGGATGACGTTGCGCGCCACCCCGTAGAGCCAGGGCAGGGGCTGGTCCTTGGGCAGGCGGTCGTACCTGCGCCAGGCGACGCCGAAGGTCTCGGCGGCGACGTCGTCCGCGAGGTCCGGGCCCAGGCGGCGCACGGCGTATCGGTACACGTCGCCGTGGTAGCGCTCGAAGAACCGGGTGAACTCGCTCTTCGCGGGTTCCTCCGTGTCCGTGTCCTCACTGCTCATCGACTTCCTTCCGTGCGGTCTCACCCCCTTCTGTCCGGTGGGGCCTCCGTATTACAGCGTCGGACCGGGGTTTGCGCGCGCGGGCGCACGGGTTCTCCCGCCGGCGATCCGGGGGTCCGGGCCAGCCCTCCGCGCGGACCTGTGGAAAACGGGAGAAAGGGCAGGTGGGAAGCGGCGCAGCTCCACTGGGGCTATTTACTGACCGATCGGTCTGTAATACTGTTCGTCAGAGAGCACAGCCCGAGGAGAGGACCGTCCGGTGCCCGAAACACTCCAGAGCTACGCGCGGGGAGCATGGTTCACCCCCGCGGACGAGGGCGCGCCCCTGGCCGACGCGAACACCGGGGAGACCGTCGCCCGGATCTCGTCCGACGGCCCCGACGTCGCGGGGATGGTCGACCACGCGCGGACCGTCGGCGGCCCCGCGCTGCGCGCGCTCACCTTCCACCAGCGCGCGAACATCCTCAAGGAGGTCGCCAAGCACCTGACGGGGTACAAGGAGGAGTTCTACGCCCTCTCCCACCGGACCGGCGCGACCGCACGGGACACCGCCGTGGACGTGGACGGCGGTTTCGGCACGCTCTTCAGCTTCTCCAGCAAGGGCCGCCGCGAGCTGCCCAACTCCACCGTCATCCTGGACGGGCCCCTGGAGCCGCTCGGCAGGCAGGGCACGTTCGTGGGCCAGCACGTGTACACGTCCCGGCCGGGCGTGGCCGTGCAGATCAACGCCTTCAACTTCCCGGTGTGGGGCATGCTGGAGAAGTTCGCCCCCGCCTTCCTCGCGGGGATGCCCAGCATCGTCAAGCCCGCCGGGCAGACCGCCTACCTCACCGTCGCGGTCGTGCGGCGCATGGTCGAGTCGGGCCTGCTGCCCGAGGGCTCCCTCCAGCTCCTCGTCGGCAGCCACCGGGGCCTGCTCGACGCCCTGGGCCCGCAGGACGTCGTGGGCTTCACCGGGTCAGCCGCCACCGGCGCCATCCTGCGCAACCACCCCAACGTGGTCAGCGGAGGCGTGCAGCTCAACGTCGAGGCCGACTCCCTCAACTGCTCGATCCTCGGCCCGGACGTGACCGAGGAGGACCCCGAGTTCGACCTGTACGTCAAGCAGGTCGTCACCGAGATGACCGTCAAGGCCGGGCAGAAGTGCACCGCCATCCGCCGCGTCATCGTGCCCGCGTCGATGGCGGAGGCCGTCACCGGGGCCCTGACCGAACGCCTGGCCAGGGTGGTGGTCGGCGCGGCCGACAACCCGGACACGCGGATGGGCGCCCTGGTCTCGCTCGACCAGCGCGAGGAGGTCCGCAAGGCGGTCAAGGCCCTGCGCGCCACCAGCGAGCTCGTCTACGGCGACCCGGAGAGCGTGGAGGTGGCCGGGGCCGACGACGAGTCGGGCGCGTTCATGTCCCCGATCCTGCTGCGCGCCGAGCCCGGAGCCCGGGAGCCGCACGAGGTGGAGGCCTTCGGCCCCGTCAGCACCGTGATCACCTACGACGGCGTCGCCGAGGCCGTGGAGCTCGCGGCCCGGGGCAGCGGCAGCCTGGTGGGTTCGCTCGTCACCCGCGACCCGGACGTGGCGCGCGAGGTCGTCCTGGGGCTGGCGCCCTGGCACGGACGCATCCTGGTGCTCAACCGCGACGACGCCAAGGAGTCCACCGGCCACGGCTCCCCGCTGCCCGTACTGGTGCACGGCGGGCCCGGCCGCGCGGGCGGCGGCGAGGAGATGGGCGGCGTGCGCGGCGTCAAGCACCACATGCAGCGCACCGCCGTGCAGGCCCCGCCGGACATGGTCACCGCGATCACCGGCCACTGGACCACCGGCTCCGAGCGGACCGTGGGCGACGTGCACCCGTTCCGCAAGGACCTGTCCCAGCTGCGGATCGGCGACACGATCCGGTCGGCGGAGCGCACCGTCACCCGGGCCGACATCGACCACTTCGCCGAGTTCACCGGCGACACGTTCTACGCGCACACCGACGAGGAGGCCGCCGCCGCCAACCCGCTGTTCGGCGGGATCGTGGCGCACGGCTACCTGGTGGTGTCACTGGCGGCGGGCCTGTTCGTGGACCCGGCCCCGGGCCCGGTGCTCGCCAACTTCGGCGTGGACAACCTGCGCTTCCTCACCCCGGTGAAGGAGGACGCCACCATCCGGGTGACGCTGACCGCCAAGCAGATCACCCCGCGCACGAACGCCGACTACGGCGAGGTGCGCTGGGACGCCCTGGTCACCGACCAGGACGGCGAGGCCGTGGCCACCTACGACGTGCTCACACTGGTCGCCAAGGGCGAGGAGGGGTAGGCGCGTCCGCGCTCCCGCGCGCGGACGCGTCCGCGCGCGGGTGTGCCGGTGAGTGGACAGGTCGCCGAACAGGTATGTCGTCAAACGGACACGTCGTCAGGTGGCGCAGCAGCGAGCGGGCACGGCGGCGAACGGACATGTCGACCTCACCGACAGGCGGTGCCCCCGGCGGTGGCGTGGCCGGGGGCGCCGTCGTGTGTGCCGGGGCTCCCGGCGGGCGCCGCGGTGCGCGCGGCGGGGAGGGGCGTCCGCTGGCCCGGGAAGAAGGAGGGCGGCGGCCCTCCGGTCCCGCGCCGCCCCCGGGAAAACCGCGCGCACTCCTCCGGCGGGCGGCCCGTGAACCGGTCGGAGGAGTGCGCGGCCCCGGAGGCGGCCGTTCACTCCCCGGCGGACGGCTCCCCGTCCAGCAGCGCCGACGGGCCGGGCGGCCCGAGCCGCGCGCCCTCCCGCGCCGTCCAGTAGCGGCGCAGCACGTCCAGCACCACCGAGACCCGCAGGCCCGTGATGCCCGAGAGGCGCCCCAGGTCCGCGGAGAGGAAGTCGGCCAGCTCGGCCTCGTCGCGGAACACCGCGTGGTGGATGACGGACGAGGTCCCGGCCACGACCGAGACGTAGCGCGCTGAGGGGTGCGCACCCAGCGCGTCGGCGACGCCGCCGATCTCGCGGGGGCTGACCTCCAGGGCCAGCACCGCCTCCACGCCCATGCCCAGCAGGGCGGGTTCCACCTCCACACGGGGGCGCACCATGCGGCGCTCCAGCACGGACTGGACGAGGCGGTAGGCCGTGGACTGGCTGACCCCGAGCGCGCGGGCGACCTCTCCCGAACCGGCGCGCGCGTCGCGGTGCAGCATCCGCACCACGAGTGCCTCCTGCGCGCTCAACGGGCCACGGGGCTCCTCCGCGGCCCCGTTCTCCCCCGTGTCGGTGTAGGGGTCCAGTGCCCGGGACCGCGCGGGGTCGAGCCGGTCCAGCCGCCAGGAGTCGGCCCGGCTCACCGCCCGCAGGACCAGGTCGGACCGTGTGGCCGCCACGCCCTCCACCGAGGGGATCCCGTCGGCGAGCAGGTCCGCCGCCCGGTCGCGGCGGAAGGGGTGGACGACGCAGTAGACGTCGGACCCGCCGCTGGTCACGGCCGTGAACTGCGTCTCGGGCCGCTCCGCCAGGCGGCGGGCCACCCGCCGCGAGTGGCCGGGGGCGGTGGTGATCCACACGTGGTGGGGGTGGGCGTCGGAGAGCAGCGGCCAGTCCACCTGGCCGACCACGCGCACGGACCGCTCGGACTGGAGGCGCTGGAGCCGCCGCCCCACGGTGCTCGCCGAACTCCCCACGGCCTCGGCCAGTGCGCTGACCGGCGCCCGGGGCGCCGACTGGAGGGCGGCGACCAGGTCCATGTCGAGTTCGTCCAGCACCGCATTCGCCTCCGCCAAGACCTCAGTCATCAAATATGCCGTATCTGATGAATAATTCCACCATTTTATTGCTGCCAGTTGACATATCCATCCACCACACATGCAATGTACTGGTCAACGCAGCGAGGGAGGGGCGCCAGCCCGCCCGGACGTCAGGGAGCACGGGTGACCACGACCGATTCCACACGTCCCAGACTGCCGATGCGGCTGCTCCTGGGCTCCCTCCAGGTGATCGAGCGGGTGGGCAACAAGCTGCCCCACCCGTTCTGGCTGTTCACGATCATGGCCGGGATCGTCATCGCGCTCAGCGCCCTGCTCAACGCGCTGGGCGTCTCCGCGGTCTCACCGGTGGACGGCGAGCGCATCGCGGTCCGCAGCCTGCTCTCGCCCGAGGGCGTGCAGACCATCGTCGGCGACGCGATCGACAACTTCGCGACCTTCCCGCCGCTGGCGATCATCATCGTCGTCATGCTCGGGGTCTCGGTCGCCGAGCGCAGCGGCCTGCTCAACGCGATGCTGCGCGGCAGCGTCACCAGGGTCCCGGCCCGGTGGCTGACCTTCGCCGTGGCGCTGACCGGCATCACCGGCAGCGTCGCCTCCGACGCCGCCTACGTCGTGCTCATCCCGCTGGGCGCCCTGCTCTTCAAGGCTGCCGGCCGCAGCCCCGTCCTCGGCCTGGTCGTGGCCTTCGGGTCCGTCTCCGCCGGGTACAACGCGTCGCTGCTCATCACGCCCACCGACGCGCTCCTGGCCGCCCTGAGCACCGAGGCCGCCTCGATCATCGACCCCGGCTACACGGTCACGGCGCTGGACAACTACTTCTTCAGCGTCGTCTCCGCCGTCGTGCTCGCCGCCCTGATCACCCTCGTCACCGAGTTCCTGCTGAGCAGGGGCTCCGGGGGCCTGGCCGAGGACGGCGACGGCGAGGGAGACCGGGAGGCACAGGAGCTGGGCTCCATGACCCTCTCCGACGCCGAGCGCCGGGGACTGCGCGACGCCGGGCTGACCGTGCTGGCGGCCGTGGCGGTCCTCGCGGTGGCGCTCGTGCCCCCCGCCTCGCCCCTGCGCGGGGAGGACGGGACGGTCCTCGGCTCGCCGATCATCACCGGTGTCGCCTACGTGCTGGGCGTCCTGTTCCTGCTCGCCGGAGTCGTGTACGGGCGCGCCACGGGCACCGTGGCCTCGGCGCGGGACGTCCCCGAGGCGATGACCGCGGGGGTGCGCGACCTGGCGCCGGTGGTCGTGCTGTTCTTCGCCGCCTCGCAGTTCCTCGCCTACTTCCGCTGGACCGGGATCGGCGAGATCGTGGCCATCCGCGGCGCCGCGCTGCTGGACTCGGCGGGGGTCCACCCCCTGGTGCTCTTCCTCGGCATGATCGTGTTCTCCTCGCTGCTGAACCTGCTCATCACCAGCGGTTCGGCGCAGTGGACCCTCATCGCGCCGGTCTTCGTGCCCATGTTCATGCTGCTGGACGTGCCGCCCGAGACGACCCAGGCCGTCTACCGCATCGCCGACTCCAGCACCAACGTCATCAGCCCGATGAGCCCGTACTTCGTCATGGCGCTGGGCTTCCTCCAGCGCTACCGCCGGGACGCGGGCATCGGCACGCTGATCTCCCTGACGCTGCCGCTGTGCCTCACCGTCCTGGTCGGCTGGACCCTGCTGTTCCTGGGCTGGTGGGCGCTCGACATCCCGCTGGGACCGGGTGTCCCGGTGCGCTGACCGCGCCCCTTCCGCCCCGGACGGAACCCCCCGCCCACCGCAACGAGGAGAGTGACACATGAGCCAGACGGTGACCGCGAGGTTGGCGGACGCGGCCGAGCGCGCCCTGCCCGGCATGATCGACGACCTGCGCGCCCTGGTGGAGCTGGAGACCCCCAGCGGCGACAGGGACCTGCTGTCCGCCGGACTGGACGGCATCGAGGGGTGGCTGGCCCGGCGACTGGGCGCGCCCGAGACCCGGGTCCGCTACGACGGGGGCTCCTTCGGCGACGTGCTGGAGGTGTCCTATCCCGGCACGGGGGCGGGGACCGTGCTCTTCGTCAGCCACTACGACACCGTCTGGCCCGCCGGAACCCTGGCCGAGTGGCCCGTCACGGTCGAGGGCGACCGGTTCAGCGGCCCCGGCTGCTTCGACATGAAGGCCGGGATCGTGCAGAGCGCCTGGGCTCTGCGGCTCCTGCGCGAACTGGACCTGCCCCGGCCCGCCGTGCGGATGCTGCTCACCGGGGACGAGGAGATCGGCAGCCCCGCGTCGCGCCCGCACATCGAGCGGGCCAGCGAGGGCGTGGACCTGACCCTGGTCCTCGAACCCAGCCGGGAGGGCATGCCCAAGACCCGACGCAAGGGCATGGGGATCTTCGACGTGGACGTGCGCGGCGTGGAGTCCCACGCGGGCCTGGACCCCACAGCGGGGGCGAGCGCCGTGCACGCCCTGGCCCAGGTCGTGCCCGCGCTCACCGCCCTGTCCGCGCCGGAGCTGGGCACCACGGTGAACGTGGGCCTGGTCTCCGGGGGGACCGGGTACAACGTCGTCGCCGGGCACGCCCGCTGCGGGGTGGACGTGCGGGTGCAGGACCCCGCCGAGATGGCCCGCGTGGACGCCGGGCTGGCCGCGCTCGCCGCCGCCGACCCGCGCGTGGCGGTCCGGGTCACCGGCGGGTGGAACCGCCCTCCGATGAACCCCAACCCGCCCTCGGAGAAGGCGTTCGGCCTGCTGCGCGAGGTGGCCGGGGAACTGGGCGCATCCCTGGAGGAGGTGTCGGTGGGCGGGGCCAGCGACGCCAACTTCGTCTCCGCGCTGGGCCGCCCGGTGCTCGACGGGCTGGGCGCGGTGGGCGCCGGGCCGCACTCGCGCGACGAGCACGTCCTGGTCGGCGGGACGCCGCGCCAGGTCGCCCTGGTGGCGGGCCTGATGGAGCGGATCGCGAGCAGGTAGGGCGGCGACGCCCGCTCCCGCACGGGACGACGTGTGGACGAGTCGCCATGGGGATGAGTCTCCATGGCGACGAGTCGACACGCGGCGGTCCGACGAACGCGGGAACGACCGCTCCGGCGGCGGCCGGACCGGCACGCGGAAGGGCGCCCCGGGACACCGGGTCCCGGGACGCCCGCTCCGTCCCGGCCTACAGGCGGGCGATGGCCGCGGCCGGGTTCTCCATGGCGTCGGCGACCACGCGCATGAAGCCCGCGGCGGCCCCGCCGTCGCACACGCGGTGGTCGAAGGCGAACGACAACTGCGTGATCTTGCGGACGGTCAGCTCGCCGTCCACCACCCACGGGCGGTCCATGATCCGGCCCAGGCCCAGGATCGCCACCTGCGGGTGGTTGATGATGGCGGCGCTGCCGTCCACACGCAGCGACCCGTAGTTGTTGAGGGTGAAGGTGCCGCCGGTCATCTCGGCCCGGGAGGCCCGGCCCTCCCGGGCGGCGGCGGTGAGCCGCCGGATCTCGCCGTCCAGTTCGGCCGTGGTGAGCCGGTGCGCGCCCAGCACGGCCGGGGCGACCAGGCCCCGGTCGGTCTGCACCGCCAGACCCAGGTTGATCCCGTCGTACTGGACCAGCTCACCGCGTTCGGCGTCCACCCTGCCGTTGAGCTCGGGGTGGGCGCGCAGGCCCGCGACCACGAACCGCGCCACGTAGGACATCAGGCCGGGCCCGGAGGGGTCGGACCGGCGCAGGCGCACCAGCTCGGTCGCGTCCACGTCCACCCAGACGGTCGCCTCGGGGATCTCGCTGCGGCTGCGGGACAGCGACGCCGCCACGCTGCGGCGGAACCCGCTCATGGCCACGCGCCGGGACTCGGCCAGTCCCGTGCGGGCGTCCACGCCACCGGTCGCGACGGGCCCCGGCCCGGCGGCGGGAGCGGCGGAGTCGGCGGCGGGGACCCGCGCGGCCTCGATCGCCTCACGTACGTCGCGTCGGGTGATGAGTCCGCCCGGGCCGCTTCCGGGAACCTCGGAGATCCGCAGCCCCGCCTCGCGGGCCATCTGCCTCACCAGGGGCGAGGTGACCAGAGGCGGACGCGCGGCCGCAGCGGCCGGCGCGGCGGAGGCCTGCGCTGCGGAAACCGGTGTGGCGGCCGGGGCGACGGAGGCCGGCGCGGCGGGCTGCGCCGGGCGCGCGGGCGGACGCTCACGCGGACGCCGACGGCGCCCGGAGGCCGCCGCCTCCGGCGTCCCGTAGCCGATCAGCACGTTGCCCGATCCCGTTCCGGCGCGCTCCTCCTCGCGGTAGCGCTCCCCCTCGGCCGACACCTTCGCGGCGGCCCCGGAACCGGACGCGGCCCCGACCCCGGAACCGTCGGTCACGCTGATCAGGGGGCGCCCGACCTCCATGACCCGGCCCTCCTCGCCGTGCAGCTCGCTGACGGTGCCCGCGAAGGGGGAGGGGACCTCCACGATCGACTTGGCGGTCTCCACCTCCACGATCGGCTGGTCCACGGCCACGGTGTCGCCGACGGCCACGAGCCAGCGCACCACCTCGGCCTCGGTGAGCCCCTCGCCCAGGTCGGGAAGGTCGAAGGTCTGCGTCGTCACTGGTCCTCCCACTGAAGGTCGTCGACGGCGTCCAGGATCCGGTCCACGCCCGGGAGCTGGAAGCGCTCCAGCTTCGGCGGCGGGAAGGGGATGTCGAAGCCGGTGACGCGGCGCACCGGCGCGGCCAGGGAGTGGAAGCAGCGCTCGGTCACCCGCGCGACGATCTCCGAGGCGACGCTGGCGTATCCGCTGGCCTCGGCGACCACGACGGCGCGTCCGGTGGAGCGGACCGCCTCGCACACGGTGGCGTCGTCGAAGGGGACGAGGGAGCGCACGTCCACCACCTGGAGGCTGCGGCCCTCCTGGGCGGCGGCCTCGGCCGCCTCCAGCGCGGTGGGCACCGAGGGGCCGTAGGCGATGAGGGTGGCGTCGGTGCCGGGGCGGCGCACCACGGCGCGACCGATGGGCGGCTCGGGCGCGGACAGGTCGACCTCGTCCTTGCCCCAGTAGAGCTTCTTGGGCTCCATGAACACGACCGGGTCGTCGGAGGCGATCGCCTCGCGCAGCAGGAAGTAGGCGTCGGCGGGCGTGGACGGGGTGACCACGGTCAGGCCGGGCGTGTGGGCGTAGTAGGCCTCGGAGGAGTCGCAGTGGTGCTCGACGCCGCCGATCCCGCCCGCGTAGGGGACGCGGATGACCATGGGCAGCCCGACCCGGCCGCGGGTGCGGTTGCGCGTCTTGGCCACGTGGCTGACGATCTGCTCGAAGGCCGGGTAGGCGAACGCGTCGAACTGCATCTCCACCACGGGACGCATACCGTTCATCGCCATGCCGACGGCCATGCCCACGATCCCGGACTCGGCGAGCGGGGTGTCGAAGCAGCGGTCCTCGCCGAACTCGGCGGTGAGGCCGTCGGTGATGCGGAAGACGCCGCCGAGGGGGCCGACGTCCTCGCCGAAGACGTACACCGCCGGGTCCTCGGCCATGGCGTCGCGCAGGGCCCGGTTGAGGGCCTGGGCCATGGAGAGCTTGGTGGGGTCGGTCGCCATGTCAGTTGCCCTCTCTGCTCAGTTCGTCGGCCAGGAAGGCGGCCTGCTCGTCCAGCTGCGGCGTGGGGGTCGCGAACACGTGCGCGAACAGTTCGGCGGGTTCGGGGTCGGTGTCCCTGGTGACGCCCTCGCGCATGGCGGCGGCCACGGCCTCCGCGTCCTCGGCGATGCGCGCCTTGCGGGCCTTGGTGAGGACGCGCTTCCTGGTGAGGTAGGCCTCCATGCGCAGCAGGGGGTCGCGGGCCTCCCAGGGGTCGACCTCCTCCTGGGTGCGGTACCGGGTGGCGTCGTCGGCGTTGGTGTGCGCCTGCATGCGGTAGGTGTGCGCCTCCACGAGCTGGGGGCCCTCGCCCGCCCGCGCGGCGGCCACGGCCCGGTCCAGCACGGCGAGCACCGCGGGGGTGTCGTTGCCGTCCACCCGTTCCCCGTTCACCCCGTAGCCGACGCCCTTGTGGGCGAGCGAGGGGGCGGCGGTCTGGCGGGCCAGGGGGACGGAGATGGCGTACTCGTTGTTCTGCACGAAGAAGACCACCGGAGCCCGGAACACCGCCGCGAAGTTCAGCGCCTCGTGGAAGTCGCCCTCGCTGGTGGCGCCGTCGCCGCACATCGCCATGACCACGGTGTCCTCACCGCGCAGGCGGGCGGCGTGCGCGACGCCCACCGCGTGCAGGAGCTGGGTGGCCAGCGGCGTGGCCTGCGGGGCCACGCGGTGCGCGTAGGGGTCGTAGCCCGAGTGCCAGTCGCCCTTGAGCAGGGTGAGCACCTGCACCGGGTCCACCCCGCGCGCGACCACGGCGGCGGTGTCGCGGTAGGTCGGGAAGAGCCAGTCGCCCTCCGCCAGGGCCAGGGCCGCGCCCGTCTGGCAGGCCTCCTGCCCGTGCGAGGAGGGGTACACGGCCAGGCGGCCCTGCCGCACGAGGGCGCTGGCCTGGTCGTTGACGCGGCGGCCGATCACCAGGGAGGTGTACGCGGCGAGCAGCCGCTCCCGGTCCGGGAACGGCAGGGCGGCCCCGTCCACCGGGCTTCCGGTCTCGTCGAGCAGCCGGACCGGCTGCTCGGAGGGGAGAAGGTCCCGGTCATCAGCCATGGCGCCAGCCTCCTGTGTCAGAAAGATGTGTTCAGACACATGGTGCTGTTCATTGCCATCTGTTCGCCACAAACGCACAAAAATCAAGAAAACGTCGAGGATTTCACGCAGAATAATGGCCAAACGACCAATCGTGTGACCCAGAACACCCACCGGCGTGGACAAGTGGCCCGCGCCACCGCGCCGCGTCTGCGCGCGGGCGCGAAGCGGCGCCGAGGTGGTTAGCCTGGGGCGGTACCGAGCCGCTGCGCACACCACACCACCGGGAGAGAGGGGGCCTCGTGAGCGACGAGCGCGAGAACCTGGACTACGGGCTCTTCGGCACCGCGATCCGCGACCTGGCCCACGCGATCGCCGACGACGGGTTCGAACCCGACATGATCCTCTCCATCGCGCGCGGCGGCCTCTTCGTGGCCGGCGGTCTGGGATACGCGCTGGACGTGAAGAACCTGCACGTGATGAACGTGGAGTTCTACACCGGGGTCGGCACCACCCTCGACATGCCCGTCATGCTCCCCCCGGTGCCCAACGCGGTCGACCTCAGCAGCAAGAGGGTCCTGGTCGCCGACGACGTCGCGGACACCGGCAGAACGCTCAGGCTCGTCCACGACTTCTGCGCCGAGCACGTCGCCGAGGTCCGCAGCGCGGTCATCTACGAGAAGCCGCGGTCCCTGGTCAAGTGCGAGTACGTGTGGCGGCACACCGACCGGTGGATCAACTTCCCCTGGTCGGTGGAACCCCCGGTGGTCAGCCGCCCGGACCAGGTCCGCGACGCCTGACCGCACCCGGCCGCCCCGACCGCCGCACGGCCGTCCTCCCCCCTCGCCCGAGCCGCGGAGAGGGGGGAGGACGGCCGCTCCTCAGTCCCCGGCCGACCGGGCCCGCGGGACGGCGGCCGCGTCGGCGCCCCTGCGCTCCGCCTCCCGCTCGGCCAGCCTGCGGCGCTGCGGCACCACCGTGTACTTGGGGTCGGCCACGGACTGCTTACCCGCCTGGAAGACGCCCAGCCGTGTGCACGCGGAACCGGCCAGCAGGGCGGCGCCGCTCACCGCGGAGGCCACCCGGCTGCGGCGGCCCAGCACCGCGCCGGCCGCCCCGGCAAGGGTGAGCGTCCGGGCCGCACGCATGAGGGCGCCCGCCCTGCCCTGCCGGTAGGGCTCGCCGGACAGCCCCATCCCGCGCTCCATGGCGCTGGACACCGCCGTCTCCACCAGGGCGCCGCCCACGGCGGCGCGGCGCGCGGGACCGCTCTGCGCCAGGGGCGCGGTGACCAGGCCCATCCCGCCCGCGGCCGCGGCCGCGGAGGAGGCGAACACGAACGGCATGTACCGGTAGCCGTCGTGCCAGGACGGCACCGCGGTGTCGCACACCAGCGGCGCCGTGTAGGTGGCCACCAGCGGCCCCACCGCCCCGGCGCCCAGGGTGGCCGCCAGACCGATCCGCGGGAACCACCCGGTGGCGGAGGTCACCGCCGCGACCCCGGCGAGGGGGCCGTAGGTCATGAGGATCCAGGACCCGACGCTCATCGGCGAGGTCGGCTTGACCACCCGCAGCATGTTGAGGAAGCGCTCGGGGCGCCCCAGGTCGTGGATGAGCGCGGCCGTCGAACCGGAGATCGCGCCCAGGGCCGTGTACTTGAGGGGGCGGGCCAGCTCCGGGCGGCCGGTCAGCTCGGCGCCGGCGGCCAGCACCGACGAGGCCCCGGCGAGCCCGCCCAGGAACAGGTAGCCGCCGATGTCGGAGGCCTTCCACACGATCTGGTTGAGGACCGGCCTGCCGTAGTAGGAGCGGAACTCGGCGTCGGGCACCCGAGTGGGCTCGCCGCGCCCCCTCCTCCTGCGCCGCCCCTCCCCGTGTTCGCGGCGCTGCTCCTCCCCGACGACGTCGGCGGCCCCCGTGACGGCCTCCCGTCCGGGGCGCTGCCCGCGCACGCCCTCCTTGGTCACGTCCGACGAACTCATCAGCGCCTCCCCACGAACGTCGCGGCCGCTCCGACCACCAGCGCCGCCGCCGCGACACCGGCGTGCCGCCACATCGACGGCAGGTCCCGGGTGGTCACCACCGGGTCCGGCGGCAGCCCGTAGACCTCGGGCTCGTCCAGCAGCAGGAAGAACGCGCCCGCGCCGTCCACCCCGTTGTCGGGGTCCTCGCCGTACAGGCGGGCGGAGGACACCCCGGCCTCGTGCAGGTCGGCCACCCGAGCCTCCGCGCGCGCACGCAGTTCGTCGAGGTTGCCGAACTGGATCGAGTCGGTGGGGCAGGCCTTGGCGCAGGCGGGCTCCAGGCCGTCGCCGATCCGGTCGTAGCACAGGGTGCACTTCCAGACCCGGCCGTCCTCCTCGCGCTTGTCGATGACCCCGTAGGGGCAGGCCGGAACGCAGTACCCGCAGCCGTTGCAGATGTCCTCCTGCACCACCACCGTGCCGAACTCGGTGCGGAACAGCGAGCCGGTCGGGCACACGTCCAGGCAGGCGGCGCTGGTGCAGTGCTTGCACACGTCCGAGGACATCAGCCAGCGGAACTCGCCGCGCTCGTCGGCCCCCGTGGCGGCGCCGGGCAGCTCGAAGGACGGCATGCCCAGGTCCACGGCCCCGGGGCGGCCCACGCCCGGGTCCTGGTGGCCCAGCGGCTCGCGCTGTTCGACGAAGGCCACGTGCCGCCACGTGTCCGCGCTCAGTCCGCCGCTGTTGTCGAACGACATGGACGTGAAGTCCAGGCCGTCCTCGGGGACCATGTTCCACTCCTTGCAGGCGACCTCGCAGGCCTTGCAGCCGATGCACACACTCGTGTCGGTGAAGAAGCCGACCCTCTCGTGCCTGCCGTCCCCGTTGCTCTCCGCGGACACGCTCACACCTCCAGTCCCGTCTGTTCCGTGATTCCGGCCCGCTCCCGGTACTCGCGCACCAGGTCGAGGCGCTCGGCGCCCCGGGGCCTGCGTCCCGGCCGGATGTCGGCCGTGATCGCCTTGACCTCCTGGATGTGCACGTTGGGGTCGAGCGCGATGGGCATCAGCTCGTTGACCGCGTCCCCGGTCGAGTACCCGTTGGGCCCCCAGTGGTAGGGCATCCCGATCTGGTGGACCACCCGTCCCTGCACCCGCAGCGGCGCCATCCGGTCGGTGACCATGACCCGGGCCTCGATGGCGTTGCGCGCCGTGACGACGGTGGCCCAGCCGCCGTGCTCCAGGCCGCGCTCCTCGGCCAGCTCGGGCCCCACCTCGCAGAAGAACTCGGGCTGGAGTTCGGCCAGGTAGGGCGTCCACCTGCTCATCCCGCCCGCGGTGAAGTGCTCGGTGAGCCGGTAGGTCGTCACCACGTACGGGAAGACGTCGGACCCGGGCGTGCCGGGGGCGGGGTGGTACCGGTTGTACTCGTGCGGGTACAGCAGGCGCGTCGGGTTGCGCTGGTGCCCGTACAGCGGGTTCTCGAACGGGGTGTCCTGCGGCTCGTAGTGCGTGGGCATCGGGCCGTCGTTGAGGCCCGCGGGCGCGTACAGCCACCCCTTGCCGTCGGCCTGCATGATGAAGGCGTCCCGACCGGTCAGCGCCGCGACGCCCTCGGCGTCCTCCTCGGGCTCGTAGTCGGGCGCCTTGCGGTTCTCGAAGTCGGGGGTGTCGTGCCCGACCCAGCGCCCCTGCTCCGCGTCCCACCACACGAGGCTCTTGCGGGGGCTCCAGGGCTCCCCGTTCTCGTCGGCGGAGGCGCGGTTGTACAGGACGCGCCGGTTGTCCGGCCACGCCCAGGCCCACTCCCCGGCGATCCAGTCCTGTTCGGTGTGGGGCTTCCTGCGCGCCGCCTGGTTGACCCCGTCCTTGAAGACGCCGCAGTAGATCCAGCAGCCGCACGAGGTCGACCCGTCGTCGCGCAGCTCGGTGTAGACGGTGAGCGGACGGCCCTCGGCGTCGTGTCCGTTGATCTCGCGCAGGACCGCGGCGGCGTCGGGCTCGCCGTCCTCCTCCAGGGGGTAGTCCCAGGTGAGGTCGAGGACGGGGCGGTCCTTGGGGTCCTCGGAGCCGGCGAGGATGCCGCGGATCTCGCGGCCCAGGTGGTAAATGAACCACAGGTCGCTGCGCTGGTCCCCGCTCGGGCTGACGGCCCGGTCGTGCCACTGGAGCAGCCGGTTGGTGTTGGTGAAGGTGCCCGACTTCTCGGTGTGCGCGGCGGCCGGGAAGAAGAACACCTCGGTGCCGATGTCCTCGGTGCGCATCTCGCCGGACTCGATCTCCGGCCCGTCCTTCCACCAGGTGGCGCTCTCGATCAGTGAGAAGTCGCGCACGACCAGCCAGTCCAGCTCGGCCATGCCCATGCGCTGGGCCCTGCTGTTGGCCGAGCCCACGGCGGGGTTCTCGCCCATGAGGAAGTAGCCCTTGCACTTTCCGGCGATCTGCCCCATCACGGTGTCGTAGTGGCTGTGGGATCCGGTGAGCCGGGGCAGGTGGTCGAAGCAGTAGTCGTTCTCGGCCGTCGCGTGCTCGCCCCACCACGCCTTGAGCAGGCTGACGGTGTAGGCCTCCATCCCGTCCCAGAACCCCTTCCTGGGGTTGCCGGCGGCCATGATGTAGGTCTCCAGGGACTGCTCCTCGTGGGCGTGGGGCATCGGCAGGTAGCCCGGGAGCAGGTCGAACAGGGTGGGCACGTCGCTGGAGCCCTGGATGCTGGCGTGCCCGCGCAGCGCCTGGATGCCTCCCCCCGGGCGGCCGATGTTGCCCAGCAGCAGCTGGAGGATGGAGGCGGCCCGGATGTACTGGGAGCCGACCGTGTGCTGCGTCCAGCCCACGGCGTAGCAGAAGGCGCTGGTGCGGTCCCGGCCGGAGTTCTCGGTGAGGTGGTCGCACACCCTCCGGAAGGTCTCCTTCGGAATACCGCAGACCTCCTCGACCAGCTCCGGCGTGTAGCGCGCGTAGTGGCGTTTGAGGACCTGGAACACGCAGCGCGGGTCGGTGAGCGTCGGGTCCTCCCTGGGCTTGCACCGGATGACCGCGCCTCCCGACCCCTGCTGCTCGGGCCGTCCGGAGCGGCCGGTGCCGAGGTTCTCCTCCAGCCGCTCCCTGAACAGCTGGTTGCGGTTGCCGGAGGCGGCGGCGACCTCGGCGCCCTCGTAGCTCCAGGTGCTGGCGTCGTAGCTCTTGTCCTTCTCCGAGAAGCCGGAGAACAGGCCGTCCAGGTCCTCGGTGTCCTGGAAGTCCTCTCCGACGATCGTGGCGGCGTTGGTGAAGGCGCGCACGTAGTCGAGGAAGTACTTCTCCTCGGTGAGGACGTGGTTGATGATCGCGCCGAGGAAGGCGATGTCGGTGCCGGCGCGGATGGGCACGTGCATGTCGGCGAGCGCGCTGGTGCGGCTGAACCGGGGGTCGACGTGGATGACCACCGCGCCGCGGGCCTTGGCCTCCATGACCCACTGGAAGCCGACCGGGTGGGCCTCGGCGAAGTTGGAGCCCTCGATGACGATGCAGTCGGAGTTCTGCAGGTCCTGGAGGAACATGGTCGCCCCGCCGCGCCCGAAGGACGTCCCGAGCCCGGCGACCGTGGAGCTGTGGCACACGCGGGCCTGGTTCTCCACCTGGACGACGCCGAGCGCGGTCAGGAGCTTCTTGATGAGGTAGTTCTCCTCGTTGTCCAGCGTGGCGCCGCCGAGGCTGGCGATCCCCAGCGTGCGGTTCACCTGTTGCCCCTTGTGCTCCCGCTCCCAGGTCTGCTCGCGTGTGCGGACCACGCGGTGGGCGACCATCCGCATGGCGGTGTCGAGGTCGAGTTCCTCCCATTCGGTGCCGTACGGGCGCCGGTACAGGACCCTCTCCTCGCGCGCGGAGCCGGTGGTGAGCTGGAGGCTGGCCGACCCCTTGGGGCACAGCCGCCCGCGGCTGATCGGCGAGTCCGGGTCACCCTCGATCTGGACGACCTTCTCGTCCTTGACGTAGACGTTCTGCCCGCACCCCACCGCGCAGTAGGGGCAGACCGACTTCACGACCCGGTCGGCCTCCTCGGTGCGGGACCTGAGGTTCTCCGACCGGCGGGATTTCGCGGCGGCCCCGCGCCCCGTCGGGTCGTCCCCCGTGAACTGCCGGTACACCGGCCACGACTCGATCCACGTGCGTACGCCCATGCTCGCCTCCGCCCCGGGCCCGGGGCCCGTCGATGGTCTCCAGGTCTGCCGCTACCCACGGACGAGGGGGAGCATGGGTCCGGATTCCCACCGTGCGCCGGGCGCGGCTCCGGGCGGCCGGGGACACGCCGCCCGTGGCGGTTCCATGGGGCTTTTGTGGCGCGGTCCGGAGGACGGGGTTTCACGTGAAACACCGAGGGAGGAGAGGGTCGAAAATCCCCCTTTCCGGACTTCCCCGGCGGGAGGAGGGTTGCGGTACTCCCTCCAGTTGGTAAGAACTTCCTCCGCCGTGCGTCCGAAGCCGCGGCGATGGGCAGGGGGCACCTGGACAGGGATCATGACGACGTGGTGGGGGACCAGTTCCATGACCGACGTATCCAGCCAGGGATCCGCGCCGGGAGACGACCGCGAGGTGCTCACGAACCGGCAGGGGCACCCGGTCTACGACAACCAGAACCAGCGCACGGTCGGCGAGCGGGGGCCCGCGACGCTGGAGAACTACCAGTTCCTGGAGAAGATCAGCCACTTCGACCGGGAGCGCATCCCGGAGCGGGTGGTGCACGCGCGCGGGGTGACCGCGTTCGGCTACTTCGAGTCCTACGGCGCGTGGGGCGACGAGCCGATCAGCCGCTACACGCGGGCCAAGCTCTTCCAGGGCAGGGGCAAGCGGACCGACATCGCGCTGCGCTTCTCGACCGTCATCGGCGGCAGGGACTCCTCGGAGTGCGCGCGCGACCCGCGCGGGTTCGCGATCAAGTTCTACACCGAGGACGGCAACTGGGACCTGGTGGGCAACAACCTCGCGGTGTTCTTCATCCGCGACGCCATCAAGTTCCCCGACGTGATCCACGCCCTCAAGCCGGACCCGGTGACCTTCCGCCAGGAGCCCAACCGCATCTTCGACTTCATGTCGCAGACCCCCGAGTGCATGCACATGCTGGTCAACCTGTTCAGCCCGCGCGGCATCCCGGCGGACTACCGGCACCAGCAGGGCTTCGGCGTCAACACCTACAAGTGGGTCAACGACGTGGGCGAGACCGTCCTGGTCAAGTACACCTGGATGCCCAAGCAGGGCGTGCGCAGCATGACCGAGGCCGACGCCGCCAACCTCCAGGCGGACGAGACCGGGCACGCGACCAAGGACCTGCACGAGGCCATCGACCGCGGCGATTACCCGGAGTGGGAGCTGCTCGTGCAGATGATGAGCGACGAGGAGCACCCCGAGCTCGACTTCGACCCGCTTGACGACACCAAGACCTGGCCGGAGCAGGACTTCCCGCCCAAGGCGGTGGGGCGGATCGTGCTCGACCGGAACGTGTCGGACAACTTCGCGGAGAACGAGCAGATCTCCTTCGGCACCGGCGTGCTCGTGGACGGCCTGGACTTCTCCGACGACAAGATGCTCGTCGGGCGCACCTTCTCCTACAGCGACACGCAGCGCTACCGGGTGGGGCCCAACTACCTCCAGCTGCCGGTGAACCAGGCCAAGAACGCCGACGTGCGCACCAACCAGCGCGACGGCCTGATGGCCTACCACCAGGACTCCGGGGGCGAGAACCCGCACGTCAACTACGAGCCGTCCATCAACGGCGGCCTGCGCGAGGGGCAGTACCCCACGCACGACGAGCAGGGGCCGGAGATCCGGGGTCGGATGACGCGCAAGCGCATCTCCCGCACCAACGACTACCAGCAGGCGGGGCAGCGGTACACGCTGATGGAGGAGTGGGAGCGCGACGACCTGGTGCGCAACTTCGTCGGGCAGCTCTCCCAGTGCGACCGGCCGATCCAGGAGAGGATGGTCTGGCACTTCCTCATGGTCGACGACGACCTGGGGCTGCGCGTCGGCGAGGGGCTGGGCATCGGTCCGGGCGACGTGGCGCACCTGGAGCCGCTGCGGAGCCAGACCCTGGACGAGGGGGAGCGCCAGCGCATGGCCAACCTGGGCAAGAACGGCCCCCGGGACGTGTCGGGGCTGACGATGACCCACTGCGTGCCCAACCAGCGGCACGTGGTGGAGCGCTGAGGCGGGCGTGATGGAACGGCTCGCACGGGCTCTCGCGCACACCTCGTCCGCCGTCGGCAGGGGGCTGCTGGCGGGAGTGGTCGGCACGGCGGCGATGACGGTCTCCAGCACCGTCGAGGCCAGGCTGCGCGGCAGGGGAGGCAGCACCTCGCCCGCCGACGCCGCCGGGAAGGTGCTCGGGGTGCGGCCGGAGGGCCCCTCCGGCGAGCAGCGGTTCAGCACCGCGGTGCACTGGGGCTACGGGGCCTCGTGGGGGGCGGTCCGCGGACTGCTGGGCGCCGCCGGGCTGCACGGGACCGCGGCGGCGGCCGCGCACCTGGCGCTGGTGTGGGGCGGTGAGCAGGTCGCCCTCCCGGCCACGGGCACGGCTCCCCCGGCCTGGAAGTGGGGCGCCGAGGAGGTCGGGGTGGACCTGCTGCACCACACGGTCTACGCCTGCGCCACGGGTGCCGCCTACGAGTGGCTCGACCGGCGCTGACCCGCGATCGTCCGGCCCCGGTCCCCGTTCGGGGGCCGGGGCCGGTCGCGTACGTGCCCGGTGCGGGCGCGGGGTCCGTTCTGGCGCACCGATCCGTTCGGGCGCACCCATGGTCTGGCCGGAAACGTTGCCGGTGCGAACCAGGAGGTCTCCTCCGTGATGATCTTGTACCTATGGCGAGGTTGGACGTTCGAGACTCGCTACAGGTACGAGATCGCGCTGGGCGGTGCCGGACCGGCGGACCCCTCCGGTCACCTCGTCAGCGCCTGTCCCGGTCGCGCCGGGAGGACGCCAGGATGATGCCGAGCGCGATCATGCTCAGCCCCAGGAAGAGGTGCAGCCAGTTGTCGGCGCTGTTGAGCGGCACGAAGTTCGCCGGGTCGTCGGACCCGACCAGCAGGCCGTAGAGCCACAGCACCAGGTAGATCACGCCACCGCCGAGGAGGAAGAACCGTGCCGTCCTAGCGGTGCGGGCCATCGCCACCCCGGCCACGCCGAAGGCCAGGTGGACCAGGTTGTGCAGGACGGACACCTGGAAGAGCCCCAGCAGCAGGGCCTCGGAGTGGTGGCCGACGAACTGCATCTGGTCGTAGTTGGTGGTCACGCCGGGGATGAAGCCGAGCACGCCCACCAGCAGGAAGACGATGCCGTAGATGAGCGCGGCGAGGCGGATCGGCTTTCCGGGAACCCTGGTCACGCCCTGGGTCGATGTCCTGTTGGACATGGTTACCTCCACGCGTGGTCACGTCCGTTTTCATAAGCCCCTGTGACGAAAGGGGCTGGTGGTGAACCATTACCCGATGTGATCCAAGTCACTCACCTTGACGGCGGCGACGTCCGCCGACCGCGGCCGCCGCACACCGCCGACCGGTCCCAGGCGCGAACGTCCGGCCCGCGACGCGGGGAGCGGTGGCCGGAGCGCGGGAGCGGGACGTGCGGGAACGCCGCCCGCGCGGTGAGTGCGGACGCGGGAGTCGGGGTAGTCGCGCCAGCGAGGCACTCCCGCGGTGGACCGGGGCCGCGAGCCGGTGGGGCGAGGCCCCCGCCCGCGGCGGACGCGGCGCCGCGGGAACGGTGCCGACCGACGGCGTCGAACCCGGGAGGGAAGCGGTCATGGCGGAACTGGTGTCCGACCACGTACTGAAGCGTCTGCGCGAGTGGGGGGTCGACCGCGTCTTCTCCTACGCGGGCGACGGCATCAACGGCCTGCTCGCCGCTTGGGAGCGGGCCGACGACCAGCCCCGCTTCATCCAGTCACGGCACGAGGAGCTGGCGGCCTTCGAGGCCACGGGGTACGCCAAGTTCTCCGGCCGGGTGGGGGTGTGCGCGGCCACGTCGGGTCCCGGCGCCATCCACCTGCTGAACGGCCTCTACGACGCCAAGCTCGACCACGTGCCGGTGGTGGCCATCCTCGGCCAGACCGCGCGCAGTGCGATGGGCGGCTCCTACCAGCAGGAGGTCGACCTGATGTCGCTGTACAAGGACGTGGCCAGCGACTACCTCCAGATGGTGACCGTCCCCGAGCAGCTGCCCAACGTGCTGGACCGGGCGATCCGGATCGCCGCGAGCAGGCGCACGGTCACGGCGGTCATCATCCCCGCCGACGTCCAGGACCTGGAGTACTCACCGCCCGAGCACGAGTTCAAGATGGTGCCCTCCAGCCTCGGCCTCCCCTCCCCGCGGTCCACGCCGTCCCCGGAGGGGCTCGCCGAGGCCGCCGAGATCCTCAACTCCGGTGAGCGCGTCGCCATGCTGGTCGGTCAGGGGGCCAGGGGAGCGGCGGACGCCGTCGTCGAGATGGCCGACAGGCTCGGCGCCGGGGTGGCCAAGGCGCTGCTGGGCAAGGACGTGCTCCCCGACGACCTGCCCTTCGTGACCGGGTCGATCGGACTGCTCGGCACCCGGCCCTCCTACGAGATGATGCGGGACTGCGACACCCTGCTCGTGGTGGGCTCCAGCTTCCCGTACAGCCAGTTCCTGCCCGAGTTCGACCAGGCGCGCGCCGTCCAGATCGACATCGACCCGACCATGGTCGGCATGCGCTACCCGTTCGAGTGCAACCTGGTCGGCGACTCCGCGCAGACGCTGCGGATGCTGCTGTCGCTCGTGGAGCGCAAGACCGACCGCTCCTGGAGGGAGAAGGTCGAGGACGACGTCGCGCGGTGGAGGCGGGTCCTCGAACGGCGCGCCCACGTGGACGCCGACCCGGTCAACCCCGAGCGCGTCTTCCACGAGCTGTCCCCGCTGCTGCCCGACGACGTGATGGTGACCGCGGACTCCGGTTCGGCGGCCAACTGGTACGCGCGCCACCTGGTGTTCCGGGAGGGCATGCGCGGAACGCTGTCGGGCACGCTGGCCACGATGTGCCCCGGCGTCCCCTACGCCACGGGGGCGAAGTTCGCCCACCCCGACAGGCCGGTGGTCGCGCTCGTGGGGGACGGCGCCATGCAGATGAGCGGCATCAACGAGCTGATCACCATCGGCCACTACTGGAGGGAGTGGGAGGACCCGCGGGTGGTCGTCGCCGTCCTCAACAACCGCGACCTCAACCAGGTGACCTGGGAGCTGCGCGCGATGGGCGGAGCGCCGCAGTTCCTCCCCTCGCAGCGGATCCCCGACTTCCCCTACGCCGGGTTCGCCGAGAGCATCGGCCTGAGGGGGATCAAGGTGGACGACCCCTCCGACGTGCGCGACGCCTGGCAGCGGGCGCTGTCGGCGGACCGGCCCTGCGTGGTCGAGTTCGTCACCGACCCCGCCGTCCCGCCGATCCCGCCGCACGCGACGCTCGACCAGATGGAGAGCGTGGCCAAGGCCCTGGCTAAGGGCGACCCCGAGGCGTGGTCCGTGGTCAAGCGGGGCGTCGTGTCCAAGGCGCAGGAGTTCCTGCCGGGAGACGGGCGGGGAGGCCGCTGACGCGGTAGCGGGGAGGGGGCGCACGATCCGGCCGTGGACGGAGGGGGACAGGGCGTGGCTCCGCCCATCGAGGACTACGCGCTTCTGGGTGGCATGCGGACGCCGGCGCTGGTCGGCGGGGACGGGAGCGTGGACCGGCTGTGCCCGCCAGGGTTCGACTCCGGCGCCCGCTTCGCCGCCCTGCTGGGCGGCGGGGCCCGGCGCGCCAGCGCGCGGAGACGCGGGGGCGGTGACCGCGTCCCGACCGCGGCGGGTCGACAAGGCGACGGAGCGACAAGGCGACGCGGCGACAAGGCGATAAGCGTCGGGGCGGCGGACCGGTCCGCCGCCCCGACTCCGCCTACTCGCCGACCGTGTTCGGCCTGGCGCCGTCCGCGTACAGGTCCACGCCCTTGGGCTCCTTCACCAGGGTGACCCCGAGGAAGGAGACCGCGCAGGCCACGACGATGTAGACGCCGATCGACCACGAGGCGCCGGTCTCGGTGAGCAGCAGCTCGGCGATCGTGGGCGCGAAGGCGCCGCCGAGGATCGCGCCGAGGGCGTATCCGATGGACACGCCGGAGTAGCGGACCTCGGCCGGGAACATCTCCGCGTACAGCGCCGACTGGGGGCCGTAGCTCAGGCCCAGGGTGAGCGTGAAGATGAAGACGCCCGCGAAGTACAGGTAGATGTTGCCGGTGTCGACCATGAACCACATGGGCACGGACCAGGCGGCCAGCAGCACGTAGCCGAGCTGGAAGGTCCGCACCCGGCCGAGCTTGTCGCTCAGGATGCCCCCGTAGAGCGTGGAGATGAGCCAGCCGAACGAGGCGAGGGTGGTCGCCAGGAGGACGGGGCCGCGGTCCATGCCGAGGCCGAACTCCTCGACCGGCCGGGAGGCGTAGGTCGCCAGGTAAGCGATGACGAGGTACCCGGCGGCGTTGTTGGCGATGAAGATCAGCGCGGAGAGGACGACCTCACGGGTGTGCTCGCGGAACAAGCGGCCCAGCGGGGCGGAGGTCTCGGCCTTGCGCGCCTGCATGAGCTTGAAGACCGGGGACTCCTCCACGGACTTGCGGATGAGGTGGCCGATGATGATCAGCAGGAAGGACAGGAGGAAGGGGATGCGCCAGCCCCACTCCAGGAACGCCTCCGGGCCGATGGCCGCCGTGATCACCCAGACGACGAAGGTCGCCAGGATCATGCCGCAGGGGACTCCGATCTGCGGGTAGGCGCCGAAGAAGCCGCGCTTGTCGACCGGCGCGTGCTCCACCGACATCAGTGCCGCGCCGCCCCACTCGCCGCCCGCGGAGAAGCCCTGGAGGATGCGCAGGATGATCAGCAGGACGGGCGCGGCCACACCGATCTGGGCGTAGGTGGGCAGCAGGCCGATCAGGCAGGTGGCGAGCCCCATCATGACCAGGGTCGCCACGAGCACGCGCTTGCGGCCGAACCTGTCTCCGAGGGCGCCCGCGACGATCGCGCCGAGCGGCCGGAAGAGGAAGGAGATGCCGATGGTCGCGAAGGACAGGACCTGGGCCAGCCCCGGGCTGTCCTCGGTCAGCGGCGACAGGAACAGGGGCGCGAGCACGAGGCCGGCGGCCTGCGCGTAGATGAAGAAGTCGTACCACTCGATGGTGGTGCCGACCATGGTCCCGGCGAGGACGCGCCGCCGCTCCCTGGTCTCGATCGCGCCGCCCGGCCCTGGGGCCGTCGAGTCGGAAGTTGCCATTGGTGCTCCGTATGTTCTCTACCGACCGGAGGTCGGATTCCGCTCGTGGGCTCCCGGTATCGGCAGTCACGGTGACAACCACCCATCCCTCCAGACGCACAAGCGACAGGAAGGACATGTCCGACACCGGACTGAGCCCCAGGACACCATGCCATGTGACTCAAGGCACTTTCTACACCGGGGCCTACTTTTCGCAGCTCGAAAGCTATGTCCTGACCGAACGGTCGGTTAGATGAATGGCACTGTCGGTGGCTCGCGGCTCGTGACCAGCCACGGCTCGGCGCCGGGCGGACGACATGTCGGCGGATCGACGAGTCGACATGGCGACGAATCCGTTTCGGGGCGGGAAGGGGCCGTGAACAGGGAGAAGCAGGGCGCTCCGTCCGAGAGCGGTCGTGTACGGCGAAAAACACCCGGTTAGCGACGGACCGGCGTGGAAAACTGACTACCACACCCGTTCTGTGACGTAGACCACGGCTCTGTTCCCGCCATCCCCATGACGAAACGCCCCCCAGGGAGACATCAGGTGCCCACCATCGGACTGTCCCAGGCCATCGACGAACTGCGCCGGGAGCTCGCCGCCGCGCGCCGGAAGGGGGAGGGCCACGAGATCGGCATCGAGATCGTCGAGGCCGAGGTCGAACTCCTCCTGGAGGCGCACCAGGAGGGAGCCGGGAAGGCCGGTGTGCGCTTCGGTGTGCTCTCCCTCAACGCCGAGGGCAAGGCCGGCCGCAAGGACACGCACCGGATCACGCTGAAGCTCGCCCTGACCGACGCGGACGGAAGGAAACTCGCGATCGCCTCTGATAGCGGAGCGGTCTGGGAGGACCGCAGGGACCTGGACTGATGGACCCGAGGTGTGTCGCGGACGTCCGCGTCGCCAGGGCCGGGGGCGCCTCCAGGGGAGGGACCGGCTACCTCGTCGGGCCCTCCCTCGTCCTCACCGCGGCCCATGTGCTCGACGGCCACGAGCGTGTCGACGTGCGCCTGGGAGCCGACCCGCCGAGCGGTTTCCTGCGGTGCTCCGTCGTCTGGTCGGACCGGGGCACGGACGTCGCCCTGCTGCGGCTGGAGGAGCCGCGGCCCCACCCCTCCGTGCGCTGGGGGAAGCTCTCGGCGGACGAACCGCAGCCGTACCGTTCGCTCGGCTACCCCGACCTCGCGGCCAACGACGGGGGCCGCGACCTGAAGGACCTGCGGGGGACCCTCAGCCCGTGGGACGGCATGGTCAGGAAGGACCTCCGGCTCGACGTCCAGCGGGAGTACGGCAACGACGTGTCGTGGAAGGGGGCCTCCGGCACCGCCGTGTTCGTCAGGGAACGGCTGGTGGGCGTCATCGTCGACCACGACCGGCGCAACGGGGACCTGATCGCCCGCCGGTCCACGCGGTTCGCCCGCGACAGGGACTTCCGGCGCCTGGTCGGGGAGGACGCGGGGGCGGAGCCGTGGCTCGTCCCGGTGGACCTCCCGCGCGCGGCGCGCAACACCGCCAGGCGTTTCGTCCGCGCCCGGCTCTCCTCCCTGCGCAGGCTTCCGCACACGCTCGCGGTGGCCGTCCGGGAACGGCGCGGTCACGGCACGCGGGCGGGGACGGCGGCCGTCCCCGCCCGGAGGAGCCGTGCCACGGCGGGGAGACGGGAGCGCCGTGGTGCCGGGCGACCGGTGTGGCCCCTGGCCGTCGCCGCCGTCGCGCTGCTCACCCTCGTCCCGAACGGCGTGTACTGGCTGCGGGCCAACGGCCACCTGGGGCTGGTCCTCCAGTGCGCCCCGCCCACCGAGCTCACCGTGCTCACCACCCCGGACCAGCACGCCGTCGTCCAGCGGGCCGCCGACGACTTCTCCGCCCACGTCGGCGGCCGGGACGAGAGGAGCGGCTGCGTGCCCGTGCGCGTCAGCGTCACCGTCGCGGGCGGGGCCGCGCGGACGCGCGAGCTGCTGCGCGAGGGGTGGACCGACCTGCGGGCGGGGCCCCGCCCGCACGTGTGGCTGCCGGACTCCAGCGCGGACGTCGCCCTGCTGCGCGGGGATCCGGGTGACGCGCCCGGCCTGGAGGCGGGGGAGGGGAGCGCCACCAGGCTCACACCCGTGGTGCTGGGGCTGCCCGAGTCCGCGGGCGACGTCCCCGCCTGTTCCGGGACCGACCCGGGCGGAGCGCGTTCGAACCTCGTCGTCTGCACGGCCGCGGCGGCGGAGGCCGGGCTCCTCCTGGCCCGCCCCTCACCGGAGGCCTCGGTCTCGGCGCTGATCCAGACCGAGGCCCTGTACTCCGCGTACGGGGACGGGGGCGCCGAGGAGATCCAGATCGCGGAGGCCCGCGCGACCTCGGCGGGACTCGACGCCGAGGGCAACCTCGGCCTGCTGTGCGCACTGCGCGGCGGGAGCGCCGACCCCGCCTCCGTCGGGGTGTTCAGCACCGAGTACGCGATCAACGCCTACAACACGGGCGGGCGGCTCGGCCCCGGGTGCGGGCCGACGGGCGAGGCGCCGGACGAGCCCCTGGTCCCCGTCTACTTCTCCGAGACGCCCGGCCTGGACCACCCGTTCGTACGGCTGGACTGGGGCGGCGACGGGGTCGAACGGGAGGTGGAGGCGTTCGGGGAGTGGATGCGACACCCCCGGGAGACAGCGGCCTTCCAGGGCTACCGGACGGTGGAGGGCGCCATGATCGGCGGGGATGCGGAGCGGTCCCTGATGGAGGTCACACACCTCAACTCGGCCCGGCAGGACGAGGAGTGGCGGGAGCGGTTGGAGTCCGGGCTGCGGCAGCAGGAGCGCTCCCGCACCCCGGTCGAGGTCCTGCTCGTGGTCGACCGCTCCGACTCCATGAGCGGCCCCGGCACGGGCGGCACCCGGCTGGCGACCGCGCAACAGCTGGCCCGGACCGCCGTCGGCCTCCTGGGGGAGCAGGACACCGTAGGGGTCTGGGCCTTCCCCGAGGGCGGACCGGGCAACGACGTCACCGGCCAGGAGCGCGTCCTGCCCCCGGAACCGGGCATGGACGCGCGCAGGGAGGAGTCGGCGCGCGAGGCGATCGACGCGCTGAGCGCCGAGTTCCCGGCCACCCCGCTGGCCGACGCCATCCGCGACGGCGCCAAGGAGCTGGAGTCCTGCGCCGACCGTCCGGGGGAGCCCGGCGCCTGCGCCCTGGTCGTCCTCACCGACGGCGTCGCCCTCCCCGAACCGCGCGGCGGCGCGCGGGCGGACGACGTGGCCGCCGTGCTGGAGAACCTCGACGAGCGCGTGCGGGTGCACGTGGTGTCCGTGGGCGACGAGGGGTGCGGCGGGGACGGGCTGCTCAGCCGGCTGGCGGGCGCGGGGGCCGAGTGCCACCACCCGCGCGCCGACGAACTCGAACAGGTCGTCTACGGCATCGTGGCCGGGACCAGGGCGGCGACGCCGTGAGGGCCCGCCCGAGGCCGCCGCGGCCGGTCGTGTGCGCGCTCCTGTCGCTCCTGCTGCTGGGCTCCGCCGCCTGCGACGCGCGGGGCGAAGGGGACGAACGGGTCCTGCGCGTCGCCCTCCCCGTGGACGTCACCGCCACGGAGGACACGGGCGGGGGCGGGGTGTACACGCGGCTCATCGAGCGCTGGGAGGCGGAGAACGAGGGGTGGGAGGTCGACGTCCGGTGGCTCTCGCCCCGGGCGGACGAGCAGCGCTCGCAGATGGTCGTGGCGATGCAGGCCGACCCGGCGGCCTACGACGTCCTCCTCCTCGACAACCAGTGGGTGCCGGAGTTCCACGAACGCGGCTGGCTGGCGGAGGTGGACACCGGCGGAGACGGCCCGCTGGCGTGGAACGGCTTCCTGGGCCGTGCCCGGGACGCGGTGTGCTACGAGGGCCGGGCGCGGGCGGTGCCGTTCCACATGGACGTGGGCCTGCTCTACTACCGCGCCGACCTGGTCGGCCCCGAGGAGGTCACCGCCCGGATCGAGGAGGACGGCTGGCGCGGGCTGCTCGGCCTCGCGGACGAGGTGCGCGACGAGCACGGCCTGGAGCACGGGTACACGGGCCAGTTCGGCGACTACGAGGGCCTGACCGTCAACGCCCTGGAGTTCGTCCTCGGCGGGCACCCCGGTCTGGAGGCGGACAGCCGGGGGACCTTCCACGGGTCGGACGGGGCGGACGGCGGCGGGGCGGAGGACGGCTGTGCCACGTCCGCCGGTGCGAGCGGCGAGTTCCAGGGCCTGGAGGTGCTGGAGGCGGGGCTGGAGCCCGGGGCCGGGGGCGTCATCCCGCGCGCGGCCCTGGAGGAGACCGAGACCGAGAGCCTGAACCGGTTCCGCGGCGGCGAGGTGGTGTTCATGCGCCACTGGCCCCGGGTCGTACCCCAGCTCCAGGCCGACTCCGAGAGCGCCGAGACGCTCCGGGAGGGGCTGCGCTGGGTCGGCTGGGCGGGGGAGGCCGAGGGCGGCGACCCCGCGTTCGGGGTGCTCCGGCTGCCCGCGGCCGTGCTCGGCGGCAACAGCCTGGCGGTCACCGGGGAGTCGCCGCACCGGGACGAGGCCTGGAGCCTGGTCGCGGCCATGACCGGGCAGGAGGTCCAGGCGGAGTTCCGGGAGGCCGGTCTGCTCCCCGCCCGCGGCAGCGGCTACCGGCTGAGCGACGCCGAGGACCGGGACGTGCGGTACTGGGAGGAGCTGCGCGACGCCGTCGGCGAGGGACTGCTGCGGCCGCGCACCCCCTACTACCCGTACGTGAGCGAGGTGCTGCGGGACCACGTGGACACGCAGATCCGCCCGGGCTCGACCGACCCGCACCCCGAGGACATGGTGTGCGAGCTCAACGCCGCGCTCGCCGGGAGGGTCAGCACGTGCGGCTGACGTCCCCGGGGCGGCAGGTCCCCGGGTCGACAGGTACATGAATCGACACGTGCACGAGTCGACACGTCGACCCGGAGCGTCTTCCCGGCTCGACCGGGCGCGGCAGCGGAGCCGGACGGCGCCCGTTCCGCCGACCGGTTCCGGGGCGGGCCCTACCGCCCGCCCCGGCCGTAGCCCTGGTTGATCTGGATCTGGAGCATGTTGCCGAGGTGGTGGTGCAGGCTGGCGGCGACCTCGCTGCCCTCGCCCCAGTCGACGACGCCGAACTTCATGCTGGGCGTCACCCTCATGTGCGTGCCCTGGGGATGGGGGAAGAGGTCGACGTACACGTTGAACCCCCACGTGAGCAGGCTCATGCCGGTGGAGAAGGCGTAGCGGTAACCGGCGCCGGGCACCGGGTTCCCCGGGCCCGAGGCCCCCTTGGTGCGCGACACGGAGTGGGGGAGCATGTTCCACACCTGGTCGATGTGGAACGGAAGCTGGTAGTCGAAGGTCGTGGCCACGCTTCTCCGTCCTCGCTCTGGAGGCCGCCCGCGTCCCGCGCTCCGGGCGGAGGTGACGGCGCCCTCCCGGTGCGCCGCATCCTACAGGCGCCCCCGACCGCACCAGGTCCCCGAGTCGACGGGTGCACGAGTCGACAGGTCGACAAGGCCCGTTGTCGACACGGGGACACGGCACCCGGCCGGGCCGCGCCTCGGGCGCCGACGACGCACGTGTGACGCGCGGACATGAGAAAAGGCCCCCCGTGGGGAGCCTTCTCGTGTGTGGGCGTACCAGGACTTGAACCTGGGGCCTCATCCTTATCAGGGATGCGCTCTAACCGACTGAGCTATACGCCCTTGCTGCGTGTGGAACTCTACCGCATCGGCGGGACCGGGGCGAACCGGTGATCCGGGGCGGACGCGAGGCGGGACGCGGCGCACGCGTCCCTTTCCACCTCCCATTTTACCCGGGTGCGGAAGTGCTCCGAACCAACGCGTGAGGGCCCGGCCCCAGCGGGGACCGGGCCCTCACGGCGGTGCTACTCGGCCTCGGACAGCGTCACGTCGATGCCGCCGACCAGGTCGGCGACGAGGTTGTACAGCATGGCGCCCACCGTGGACAGGGCGGTGATCAGCACGATGTTCAGCGCGCCGACCACGCCGGTGTACCCCAGGACGCGGCCCGGCGAGAACCAGGAGGCCGGGTCGAGGCCGAGCTCGTCCTCGGTCCCGTCGCCCTCCAGGAGCGCCGTGAGCATGTTGGTCAGTTCGTCGAAGACACCCAGCATCGACAGCGTCGCGTAGATCACCGCGATCGCCACGAACAGGATGATGAAGCACACCAGGGAGACGACGAAGCTGAACTTCATCACCGACCACGGCTCCACGCGGGAGACCGACAGGTGTGCCTTACGGCTGGACAGGCTGGCCTTCACGGCGCTCGGGCCCTCAGGCACCGAGGTCTTCGATTCGGACACTGGCGTTCCCCCCGCTTCGGCGCGGTCCTCCGCCACGGGTTCGGCCGGTCCGGCAGCGGTCTCGGACCCGGTGCCCGCCTTGTCGGCGGAGCCCTCGTCCTCGTCGCCGGGCTTGCTCCCCGACTCCTCGCCGGACTCCTCGGCCGTGCCGGCCTCGGTGGCGCCCGTCGCCGCCTCGGCCTTGTCGTCGACCTCGGTGGTCACGGCGGCCCCCGCTTCTGCCGTGTCCTTCTCGGTCGTCTCCACGTCCCCGTCCCGGGCGGTCTCAGCCGTGTCCGGGTCGGTTTCGTTCGTGGTGGTGTTCCGCTGGTTGTCAGACATAGAAACGTTACCGCTGGACTTTCCTTGAGAACGGGTGATTGGCGCGACCAGGGTGTCCGCGGGGTCCGCGCAAAACGAACCCCGCGGCCCATATGGGGCCTAACGCGAAGTCTAGGCCTCCGGGTTGCCTTCGGCGTTCGCGTTCACGTCCTCGGCCGTGTCGGCGGCCGCTTCACCCGCGTTCTCGGCCGTCTCGACGGCCTCCTCCTCGGCGGCCTCGGCGTTGCGCGCCACGGCCACGATCTTGTTGCCCTTGGCCAGGTTCATCAGCCGGACGCCCATGGTCGTGCGGCCGGACCGCTTGACCTCGTCGGCACCGGTGCGGATGACACCGCCCGCGGAGGTGATCGCGAAGACCTCGTCCACCTCGGGGTCGATCATCAGGGCGCCGACCAGCTTGCCGCGGGCCTCCACCACCTTGGCCGTCAGCACGCCCTTGCCGCCGCGGTTCTGCACCGGGTACTGGTCGGACGGGGTGCGCTTGGCGTAGCCGTTCTCGGTGGTGACCAGGACGTCCGTGGAGCCGTCGCCGGGCCGGATGACGTCCATGCTCAGCAGGTAGTCGTCCTCCAGGAACCGCATACCGATCACGCCGCTGGTGGCGCGGCCCATGGGGCGCAGCGACTCGTCGGAGGCCGGGAACCGGATCGCCTGGGCGTCGCTGGAGATCAGCAGCAGGTCGTCGTCGGGGAAGACCAGCCGGGCGGCGATCAGCTCGTCGCCCTCGCGCAGGTTGATCGCGATGATGCCCGCCGCGCGCGCCGAGTCGAAGTCCTCCAGACGGGACTTCTTGACCAGGCCCTCACGGGTGGCGAGCACCAGGTACGGGGCGGCCTCGTAGTCGCGCAGCGCCATGATCTGCGCGATCTCCTCGCCCGGCTGGAAGGGGAGCAGGTTCGCCACGTGCTGGCCGCGCGCGTCGCGGGCGGCCTCGGGCAGCTCATAGGCCTTCGTGCGGTACACCCGGCCCTGGTTGGTGAAGCACAGGATCCAGTTGTGGGTGGTGGTGACGAAGAAGTGCTGGACGATGTCGTCCTGCTTGAGCTGGGCCCCGCGCACGCCCTTGCCGCCGCGCTTCTGGGCGCGGTAGTTGTCGATGCGCGTGCGCTTGGCGTATCCACCGCGGGAGATCGTGACGACCACGTCCTCCTCGGCGATGAAGTCCTCCATGCGCATGTCACCCTCGAAGGGGATGATGTGCGTGCGCCGCTCGTCGCCGTACTTCTCCACGATCTCGCCGAGCTCCTCGCGGATGATGCTCCGCTGGCGCGTGTCCGATTCGAGGATGTCGTTGTAGTCGGCGATCTGCGCCATGAGCTCGTCGTACTCGGCCGTCAGGGCGTTGCGCTCCAGGGCGGCGAGCTTGCGCAGCTGCATGTCGAGGATGGCGCGGGCCTGGATGTCGTCGATCTCCAGCAGGTCCATCAGGCCGGTGCGGGCCTGGTCCGCGGAGGCGCTGGCCCGGATGAGGTTGATGACCTCGTCGATGCGGTCCATGGCCCGCAGCAGCGCGCGCAGGATGTGCGCCCGCTCCTCGGCCTTGCGTAGCAGGTACCGGGTCCGGCGGACGATGACCTCGACCTGGTGCTTGACCCAGTGCCGGATCATCTGGTCCAGGCGCAGGGTGCGCGGCACCCCGTCGACCAGCGCGAGCATGTTCGCGCCGAAGGTCTCCTGGAGCTGGGTGTGCTTGTAGAGGTTGTTCAGCACGACCTTGGCGACGGCGTCGCGCTTGAGCACGATGACCAGGCGCTGTCCGGTGCGGCCGCTGCTCTCGTCGCGCACGTCGGCGATGCCGGTGATCTTGCCGTCCTTGACCAGGTCGGCGATCTTGAGCGCGAGGTTGTCCGGGTTGACCTGGTAGGGCAGCTCGGTGACGACCAGGGTCTGGCGGCCCCGCTTGTCCTCCTCCACCTCGACCACGGCGCGCATGGTGATGGAGCCGCGACCGGTCCGGTACGCCTCCTCGATGCCGCGCTTGCCGACGATGAGCCCGCGGGTGGGGAAGTCGGGGCCCTTGACGCGCGCGATGAGCGCGTCGAGCAGCTCCTCGTCCTGCGCCTCGGGGTTGTCGAGGTACCAGTTGACGCCGTCGGCGACCTCGCGCAGGTTGTGCGGCGGGATGTTGGTGGCCATACCGACCGCGATGCCCGAGGAGCCGTTGACCAGCAGGTTCGGGAAGCGGGCGGGCAGCACGACGGGCTCGGAGGAGCGGCCGTCGTAGTTGGGCCGGAAGTCGACGGTGTCCTTGTCGATGTCCCGGAGCATCTCCATGGCCAGCGGCGCGAGCTTGCACTCGGTGTAGCGCATGGCGGCGGCCGGGTCGTTGCCCGCCGAGCCGAAGTTGCCGTTGGGGTCGACCAGCGGCATCCGCATGGACCACCACTGCGCCAGGCGCACCAGGGTGTCGTAGATGGCGCTGTCACCGTGCGGGTGGTAGTTGCCCATGACGTCGCCGACGACGCGGGCGCACTTGAAGTAGCCGCGATCGGGGCGGTAGCCGCCGTCGTACATCGCGTAGAGCACGCGCTGGTGGACCGGCTTGAGGCCGTCGCGCACGTCGGGCAGGGCGCGGCCGACGATGACGGACATCGCGTAGTCGAGGTAGCTGCGCTGCATCTCGACCTGGATGTCGACGGGCTCGATCCGGTCGGTCACGCGCGGCGGGGCCTCCACAGTGGAGTCCCCGCCCTCAGGGGCGTCGGGGTTGTTCGCATCCGTCACGGATGTCGGTCCCTTCTACGAAGCTTGCTTGAGCACGGGTGGGAGCGGGGCCCGGGTCCTCGGGGCCCAGGCTGTGCCTCTCGGAGCGGCCTCAGCTCGCGGGGGCCGGTTCGGGCGTCCGAACACGGACCGAAGCGGAGCGGAGGTCCGGAAGACACCGCCTAGATGTCCAGGAAGCGGACGTCCTTGGCGTTGCGCTGGATGAAGGCGCGCCGCGACTCGACGTCCTCACCCATGAGCACGCTGAACAGTTCGTCGGCCTGGGCCGCGTCCTCCAGGCTGACCTGGAGCAGGACACGGCGGTCCGGGTCCATCGTGGTGTCCCACAGCTCGTTGGCGTTCATCTCGCCCAGACCCTTGAAGCGCTGCACCATGTCGCGCGGGCGCGGGTCCCTCTTGCCCTGGGCGATCCCGGCCTCGATGACCCGGTCGCGCTCGGCGTCGGAGAAGGCGTAGCTGGCGTCGCTGCCCTTCTGGTCCCACTTGATCTTGTACAGCGGCGGCGCGGCCAGGTAGACGTTCCCGGCCTCGACCAGCGGCTTCATGAAGCGGAACAGCAGGGTGAGCAGCAGCGTGCGGATGTGCTGGCCGTCGACGTCGGCGTCGGCCATCAGGATGACCTTGTGGTACCGCAGCTTCTCGGCGTCGAACTCCTCGTGGATGCCGGTGCCCAGGGCGGTGATGATCGCCTGGACCTCCGCGTTCTTGAGGATGCGGTCGATGCGCGACTTCTCGACGTTCAGGATCTTGCCCCGGATGGGCAGGATGGCCTGGTTGTGCGGGTTGCGGCCGCCCTTGGCGGAGCCGCCGGCCGAGTCGCCCTCGACGATGTAGACCTCGCACTCCTCCGGGTTGGTGGACTGGCAGTCCGACAGCTTGCCCGGGAGGGAGGTGGTCTCCAGCAGCGTCTTGCGGCGGGTCAGGTCGCGGGCCTGGCGGGCGGCCACGCGCGCGCGGGCGGCCTGGCTGGCCTTGGACACGATGTCCTTGGCCTCGCCGGGGTTGCGCTCGAACCAGTCGCGCAGGTGCTCGTTGGTGACCTTCTGGACGAAGGACTTGGCCTCGGTGTTGCCCAGCTTGGTCTTGGTCTGGCCCTCGAACTGCGGGTCGGCCAGCTTGACCGAGATGATGGCGGTCAGACCCTCGCGGATGTCGTCGCCGGTGAGGTTGTCGTCCTTCTCGCGCAGCAGCTTCTGGTCGCGGGCGTACCGGTTGACCAGGGTGGTCAGCGCGGAGCGGAAGCCCTCCTCGTGCGTGCCGCCCTCAGCCGTGTTGATGGTGTTGGCGAAGGTGTGCACGGAGGAGGTGTAGGACTGGTTCCACTGCATGGCGATCTCGACCGAGATCCCCTCGCCCTCCTCCTCGAAGGAGATGATCGACGCGTGCGCCGGCTCCTTCTTGGCGTTGATGTGGCGGACGTAGTCCGACAGCCCCTCGTCGTAGTGGAAGGTGTTGACCGTCGGTCCGCCGTCGGTGTGCTCGGGCCGCTCGTCGCGGATGGTGATGGACAGCCCCTTGTTGAGGAAGGCCATCTCCTGCATGCGGCGGGCGAGCGTCTCGAAGGAGAACGTGGTGGTCTCGAAGATGTCGCCGTCCGGCCAGAAGGTGATCTGGGTGCCGGTCTCGTCGGTGCTCTCGCCCTTGACGAGTTCGCCGGTGGGCGCGGTCATCTCGTAGCGCTGGCGCCACACGTGCCCGTGGAGGCGGATCTCCACCTCCAGCGCGGTGGACAGCGCGTTGACGACGGAGACGCCGACGCCGTGCAGACCGCCGGAGACCGCGTAGGACTTGCCGTCGAACTTGCCGCCCGCGTGCAGCGTGGTGAGGACGACCTCGACGGCGGGGCGCTTCTCCACCGGGTGGAGGTCGGTGGGGATGCCGCGGCCGTTGTCGGCCACGCACACGCCGCCGTCGGCCAGCAGGGTCACCTCGATGGCGTCGGCGTGTCCCGCCAGCGCCTCGTCGACGGAGTTGTCGACCACCTCGTAGACCAGGTGGTGCAGGCCCCGCTCCCCTGTGGAACCGATGTACATTCCGGGGCGCTTGCGGACCGCCTCAAGCCCCTCCAGAACCGTGATTGAACCTGCGTCGTAGGCCAAGTGGGAACACCCTCCTGCTGGGGACGCCTGCCGACCGCGGCCGAGCGGCGACGGTCACCCGTGACACGGTGATCGGGAGGGTCTGCGTGCCGCGACACCTGGGGGATCACCGTTCGCCACAGGGGCCGTCCGCCCACCCTCTTCTGGGGGCGTGGGACCGGCTACAGGCGTCTGAAGAACCGTCTCCATGATACCCCGCACGGTGCGACAAAGTGGCATTGGCGGCCCTGTGCCGCCTCACAACGAACGTTCAGGGAGGGAGACGACTCCCTACACGCGGGAGGGGCTGCGCGCAAGTCCCGGTGCGGTTGAGTGGCGCCTGCGGCGACCGGCGGCCCCGACGCGGCCCGCACCCCTCCCCGGTCGCGCCGGACATCCTCCGGAACGGCGTTCACCTGGGGATATCCACAAGACGCGAAAGGGGAGGAAAGGGATGCCCCGGTACCGCGGCCCGGGCGGGCGCGCCTCAGCGGCGCCGGAAACCGGGTCCTCGGACCTTGATGGCGACGACCGTGCCGTCACCCAGCTCCTCGTTGAGACGGCGCATGAGATCGCGCACCATCGCTCGCGCGTGGGCCGCCATGGTGGGCGAATCGGCCACCACGACCAGCTCCCCGTCCGAATAGCTCTCCGGACGCAGGTGTTCTGCGTTGAAATCGCCCACGATATCCGCCCAGCGGCCGAACACGCCGCCGATGGCCACCTGCTCCTGCCAGCCGTGCTCGATCAGCCACGTGCGCACGGCCTCACCGAACATCTGGGGCTCGTTGCGTGACCGCAACCGGCCACGCCGACGCGAGCGCTGGAGGCCTCGGGGCACCGCACCTCGGTCCTTGGCCTCGGCCCGGGCGCGCGCGAGCGCCTGGCGGGCCAGGTCGGCCCCCGTCGGGGCGGGGGGAGCCGACGGCCCCGGCTCCGACGGACGCCGCGCCCCGTCCACAGGCTGTGGACGCAGGCCTCCGCCGCCGTGGTCGGCCGCGCCGGAGGCCGATCCCCGGTCCACAGGGTGTGGATAACGCTCACTCACCCGCGACGCCCCCCTCGCGCACGCCGAACCGGGCCCCGTCCAGCTCCTTGGGGATGTCCTCGGGCACGGCCGCGGTCACCAGGACCTGTTCAGCGTCGCCGACGCGCTCGGCCAGCCTGCGGCGGCGCTCGCTGTCCAGCTCGGCGAACACGTCGTCCAGGATCAGCACCGGGTCGTCGCCGTCGGAGCGCAGCAGGTCGAAGGCGGCCAGCTTGAGCGAGAGGGCGTACGACCAGGACTCGCCCTGGCTGGCGTAGCCCTTGGCGGGCATCCCGCCCAGTCGCAGGACCAGGTCGTCGCGGTGCGGGCCCACCAGGCTGACGCCGCGCTGGAGCTCGCGGTCGCGGGCCTCGGCCATGGCCGCGCGCAGGGTTTCCACAAGCTGTGGACGGCCGGTCGGCGGTTCGACCCCCTCGGGGACCGCGCCGCTGCGGTAGTCGGGGACGGCCGGGCCCCCGGAGTCGGTCAGCCCGGCGTAGGCCTCGGCGATCCTCGGGCGCAGCTCCTCCACCAGCTCCAGCCGCGCCGCCAGCAGCTCCGCGCCCGTCTCCGCCAGGTGGGAGTCCCACACCTCCAGCGTGCTCAGGTCGGGCGCCGAGCGCTGGCGGAACATCCGGCCGGAGGCCGACTTGAGCAGGGCGTTGCGCTGCTTGAGCACCCGGTCGTAGTCCGAGCGCACGCCCGCCATCCGGGGCGCGCGCGCCACCAGCAGGTCGTCCAGGAACCGGCGCCGCTCGCCGGGGTCGCCCTTGACCAGGGCCAGGTCCTCCGGGGCGAAGAGCACGGTGCGCAGGATCCCCAGGACCTCGCGCGGACGGCCCGCGGGCGCCTGGTTGATCCGGGCCCGGTTGGCCCTGCCGGGGTTGAGCTCCAGGTCCACGACCATGGACCGCTCGTCGCGCACCACCTTGGCCCGGACGATCGCGCGGGGGGCTCCCTGGCGGACCAGCGGGGTGTCGGAGGAGACCCGGTGGCTGCCGAGGGTGGCCACGTAGCCGATCGCCTCGACCAGGTTGGTCTTGCCCTGGCCGTTGGCGCCGACGAACACGCTCACACCGGGGCCCATCTCCACGAGGGCCTCACGGTAGGACCGGAAGTCGGCCAGTTGCAGGTGGGATACGTACATCCGGCCTTCCTCCTGGGGCGGCGGCGGTCGGGGGAAGGGGTCGCTCCCGGGGACGGCCCGTGGGCTGCGTCCCCGGGTCGGGGGGAGGACGCCTCAGACGTCGATGTCGTCGGAGGTCTCGGCGCGGTGCACGGCGTGTCCGCCGAACTGGTTGCGCAGGGCCGCCACGACCTTCATCGCCGGGCTGTCGTCCTGGCGGGAGGCGAACCGCGCGTACAGGGAGGAGGTGATCGCCGGGGCCGGGACCGCGAGGTCCACGGCGGCCTGGACGGTCCAGCGGCCCTCGCCGGAGTCCTCGGCGTAGCCGCGCAGGCGCGACAGCTCGGGGTCCTCCTCCAGGGCCCGCGAGAGCAGGTCCAGCAGCCAGGAGCGCACCACGGTGCCCTCGCGCCAGCTCTCGAACGTGCCGGGGACGTCGTCCACGAGGCCGGAGGCGACCATGAGCTCGTAGCCCTCGCCGAAGGCCTGCATCATGCCGTACTCGATGCCGTTGTGGACCATCTTGACGAAGTGTCCGGCGCCGACCGCTCCGGCGTGGACGAAGCCCACGCCCTCCTCGGGCACGAGGGAGTCGAAGACCGGACGGGCCTTCTCGACCTCCTCGGCCGGGCCGCCGACCATGATGCCGTAACCGTTCTGGCGGCCCCAGACACCGCCGCTGACACCGACGTCGAGGTAGCCGACGCCCTTCTCCGCCAGGGCCTTGGCGCGGACGCGGTCGTCCGCGTAGTGGGAGTTGCCCCCCTCGATGACGAGGTCCCCCTCGTCCAGGAGCTCGCCCAGTTCGGCGATGGTCGCGGCTGTGGGGTCGCCCGCGGGGACCATCACCCAGACCACCCGGGGGGCGGCCAGCCGTTCGACCAGTCCGGCCAGGGTGTCGACGTCGCGCTCCGGCGAGGCGACGTCGTACCCGACGACCTCGTGGCCCTTCTCCCGCAGCCGGGCGGCCATGTTGCCGCCCATCTTGCCGAGACCGATCATTCCGAGCTGCATGGTTGCTCTGCTCCCCTTCGCCGCCTGTGGATGGACGCCGGCCGGCCCGGGTCGCGGACCGGATCCGGCAGGTGCCAGTCAATCGAACCGGCCGCGGATCAGCCCGGCTGACGCACCGGCATGATCAGGTAGCGGTACTCGGGGGAGGAACCCTCCTCCGCGGGCTTGCCGGTCAGGATCGACGGCTTGGTCGAGGTGGTGAAGTGCAGGCGGGCCACGTCGGTGCCGATGGCGCCGAGCCCGTCCAGGAGGAACCCGGAGTTGAAGGCGATCTGGATGTCGTCGCCGTCCAGGTCGGCCTCCAGGACCTCGACCGCCTGCGCCTCCTCGCCGGTGCCCGCCTCCAGGACCAGCTGGCCCTGGCTGAAGGACAACCGCAGCGGGGTGTTGCGCTCGGCGACCAGCGAGACGCGCTTGACCGCCTCGACGAACTCGGAGCGGCTGACCTCGGCCACCGAGTTGAAGGTGTCCGGCAGCAGCGCCCGGTACTTGGGGAACTCGCCGTCGAGCAGGCGGGTCGTGGTGCGGCGGCCGCCGCCCTCGAAGCCGATCATGCCCTCGCCGGAGCCGCCGTCCGAGAGGGCGATCGAGACCTCGGCGCCCGAGGTGAGCGACTTGGCGGTGTCGTGGAGGGTCTTGGCCGGGACCAGCGCGACCGCGGACAGGTCGGGGTTCTCCGGCTTCCAGGTGAACTCGCGCACGGCCAGGCGGTAGCGGTCGGTGGAGGCGAGCGTGATGGTCTCGCCCTCGATCTCGACGCGCACGCCGGTGAGCATCGGCAGGGTGTCGTCGCGCCCGGCGGCCACGGCCACCTGGCTGACCGCGGCGGCGAAGGCGTCGCTGCCGACGGTCCCGCTCACACCGGGCATCTCCGGGAGCGTGGGGTAGTCCTCCACCGGCATGGTGGTCAGGGTGAACTTCGCGCTGCCGCCGGTGACGACGACCTTGGCGCCGTCGGTGGAGATCTCCACGGGCTGCGCGGGAAGGTTGCGGGTGATCTCGGCCAGGAGCTTACCGGTGACCAGGACCGTCCCCGGCTCCTCGACCTCGACGTCCACCGCGGCCTGGGTGGAGACCTCGTAGTCGAAGCCGGACAGGCGCAGCTGCTGGCGGCCGTCGAACTCACCGGCCTCCAGCAGGATGCCGACGAGCACCGGCACCGAGGGGCGCGTCGGGAGTGTGCGCGCGGTCCAGGCGACCGCCTCGGCCAGTACGTCGCGTTCGACCCGGAACTTCACTTTCCGACTCACTTTCCGCACGACCGGCGTGCCGGTCGAAGCCTCAACGTTGCAGCTCGTGGATCTGTGGGTCCGCCGAGGGCTCCGTCCACAGGGCTGTGGAGGCCGCGCCGGTGGCGCCGGGAGCTGTCTCGGATCCCGTACGGGGTCACCGCTCGGATGCGGGCGGCGGAGGACAGGGGCGAGACCACACGTTACCCGGATTCACCCGCTGCCGCTGACAGCTCAGCACCGGGCTGTCGTCGCGCCTGTCTCGGAGAGTTGTCCACAGATTTTCCGCGGAGCGGTTGTGAAGCCACATCTTGGTTAATGAAGGTGCGCAGTAGTAGTAGGGCCTGTGGATAGTGTGGATAACCCTTGTTTTCGCAGGTCAACCTGCGGATTTTTGTCCACAGGGCCTGTGGGTAACCCTGTGGGTAACTTGGCCCCCCTGTGGACGAACGAAGCCGTCCCCAGGTTTTCCACACTCCGTCCACAGCTTCGTCCACAGGTTTTCCCCAGGTTCTCCACAAGGATCGGTGGTTCAGTCATCGGATGGCCCACCGCCGTGTCCACAGGGACAGGGGTGGTTACCCACAGGCTCGACGCGCTTTTCCACAGGTTGTCCACAGGGTTGTCCACAGATTTGACCCCCCTCCTGTGGATAACTTGGGCGAGAGAGCGCCAAAATTTTTTTCCGAGCCCCTCCACAGAACACCCGAACCCCGACAAAGGGTCTGTGCACAGGTTTGTCCACAGGGGAGTTTCCCCTTCCTCGGGCAGAACACCGGCGCGGAGGCCTCCGACCAGGTGTGGGAAGGGCAACAGCGGCCCCGGAAGGCCTGGAAAACAGGGAGAACAGGGCGTGCCGGGCACGAACCCGTCCGGAGGTCGGCAGAGGCGGCGAACCCCTCCAGAGACGGGCGTTCGTGCGCACAAGCCTGTGGATAACTCGGCCGCAGGCGTGGTGGGGCCCTGTGGATAACGTGTGCCGCCTTGTGACTGCGTCGCCTTGGGGACGTGTCGACAGGTGGCTGTGTCGACAGGTGGCCGTGTCCACAGGCCGACACACCGCTGCGGGCCGCGGACCGAACGCCGCGGGGCGGCCCCCGTCCCGGAGGCCGCCCCGCGGCTCGTGCACAGTCTGTGGATCAGGTCAGCGAGGGCTGGTCCTTGATCCGGCTGGTGAGCTCGTGCACCTGGTTGTAGATGGACCGGCGCTCGGCCATCAGCCCGCGGACCTTGCGCTCGGCGTGCATGACCGTGGTGTGGTCGCGGCCGAACTGCTGCCCGATCTTGGGCAGGGACAGCTCGGTCAGCTCCCGGCACAGGTACATGGCGATCTGCCGGGCGGTCACCAGCACCCGGGAGCGCGAGGTCCCGCACAGGTCCTCGACCGTCAGGCCGAAGTAGGCGGCCGTCTGGGACATGATCGCCCCCGCCGTGACCTCGGGGACCTCGGTGCTGGGCACCAGGTCCCGCAGCACCTGGCTGGTCAGGTCCAGGTCCACCGACTGCCGGTTCAGGCTGGCGAAGGCGGTCACGCGGATCAGCGCGCCCTCCAGTTCCCGGATGTTGGTGGAGATCTTGCTCGCGATGAACTCCAGCACCTCGGGCGGGGCCGCCAGCCCCTCCTGCGCCGCCTTCTTGCGCAGGATGGCGATCCGGGTCTCCAGCTCGGGCGGCTGGACGTCGGTGAGCAGCCCCCACTCGAACCGGCTGCGCATCCGGTCCTCCAGGGTGGTCAGCTGCTTGGGCGGCCGGTCGCTGGAGATGACGATCTGCTTGTCGGAGTTGTGCAGCGTGTTGAAGGTGTGGAAGAACTCCTCCTGCGTCTGCTCCTTGTTCTCCAGGAACTGGATGTCGTCCACCAGGAGCACGTCGATGTCGCGGTACCGGCGGCGGAACCCGTCCGCCTTGCCGTCCCGGATCGAGTTGATGAACTCGTTGGTGAACTCCTCCGAGCTGACGTACCGCACCCGCGAACCCTCGTAGAGGCGGTGCGTGTAGTGCCCGATGGCGTGCAGCAGGTGGGTCTTGCCCAGCCCCGAACCGCCGTGGATGAACAGCGGGTTGTAGGCCTTGGCCGGAGCCTCGGCGGCCGCCACCGACGCCGCGTGCGCGAAGCGGTTGCTGGAGCCGATGACGAAGGTGTCGAAGGTGTACTTCGGGTTCAGGCGCGCGTGCTCGCCCGGCGGGACCTCCTGCGAGCGCCCCGGGGGAGAGGAGGGGGCCTTCGGGGCCTCGTCCTCCACGGGGGCCTCCACGGCCTCCGGAGCGGGCTGCGCGGCCTCCTCGGCCGACTCCGCCCCCGGCGCCGCGGGCGCCTCCTCCCGCGGGGTCTCCCAGCGGTTGGGGCGGTCCCACTCCGGGTCCGTCCAGGGTTGCTGCTGCCACCCCGTGGGCTCCTGCGGCCGTTCCAGCGCCGAGGGCTGCTCCCACAGCGGGGGCGCGGTGGGCGTCTCCTGGGGGGAGGCGAAGGTCTGCTGGACCCAGGGCGCGGGCGCGTCGCGGACCGTGTGCGGCGCCTCGTCGGTGGGGGAGGGGTCGGCCGGGGGCGTGGGTCCCAGCAGGTCGGCCTGCTCCGGGGCCGGAGCAGGGGCCGAGGGCCACGGTGCGGGCTGCTCGGCCGCCTCGGCCGCCGGACGCGCGTGCTGTCCCCGGGAGCCGGTCACGGCCCGCTGGGCGTCCGCGGGCGCCGCCGGGGGAGCCGTCGGCCGGGTCGGGCCGGGGGCGGTGCCCGGCACGACGGGGGAGAAGGCGGGCGCGGTGTGCCCCTCCACGCTGCGCGGGCCCTGCGGCCCCGGGGCGGCGGGCGGCGTCGGGGTGGGCGGCGGGGTCGGCACCGCGGTCGGGTCGACCGTCACCGCGACCCGGATCTCCCGGCCCAGGTGGGCGGAGAGCGCCTTGCTGATCGCCGGGTACAGGCGTGTCTCCAGCACCTTCTTGGTGAACTCGTTGGGCGCCGCGATGAGCGCGGTGTCCTCGATCAGGCCCAGCGGACGGGTCTGCGGCAGCCATGCGCGCTGGTGCGCGGGGAGGGAGTCGTTGTCGATCCCGTCCAGGACGCTGGACCAGACCACTGCGAGGTTGACCTGTGCGTCAGCCAAGACGACCTGCCATGGGTGCTTGTCCCTTCGGTACGGGTCTGTGCGGTGCGGAGTGGGGGGCGGAAGGGGACGTGGTGACCACGGCGAAGCCCGTGGCGCGTCGGTCGGGTGGGCGCTCGCGGGACCTGGGGCCGCGGGGAGCGACTTCCCATTGTCCTCCTCCCACGGCGGTGCCGGGTCGGGTCAGGGGGCGAAATCAGCTTGTTTGGGTGGTTATGTGCCTGTGGATAACTTCACGGCCCCCTGAGCTGCGCCTCTGTGGCCACAGCCCCGGTATCCACAGCTTCAGGGGGTTGTCCACAGGTTTTCCACAGGCTTGTCCACAGGATGGCAGATCTCCGCTCGCCGCGCAGAGTTATCCACAATGTGCAGATCAGAAGGTGTGTAAGAGGGTTGCTCCCGGCATCGGGGGAGCGCCGACCAGTGCGAGGGGCAAGTTATCCACAGGCTGAGGTTATCCACAGACGCCGGGGGGTGTGGAAGTCTCACACGCCTGTGGACAACGAGTCGTCCACAGGGCGGGCCGGGGGAGAGGCGGGTGCGGGTCCCACGCCGACCGTCCGTGAGCGAGCGCGGAGGCGGGGAGGGGAGGGGCCGGGCCGGACGCGTGGAACCGCCGTCCACAGGCCCGATTTGACCCCGGCCGGACCAGGTCGTATCTTCTTTATGCTTATGCCGACGATCTGCCTGCGCCCGTGTTCGCACGGAGGCGCGGCCACGGCTCATGCACCCGTAGGCCCCGCATATCCTGGGGGTCTGTCGTAGTACTTATCCTGACACGCCCCTGGAGCCAGTAGTGAGCAAGCGTACGTACCAGCCGAACAACCGGCGTCGCGCGAAGGTCCACGGCTTCCGGCTGCGCATGCGTACGCGCGCCGGTCGCGCCATCATCGCCTCGCGCCGTCGTAAGGGGCGCGCGGCGCTGACCGTGAGCCACTAGGCCACGCCCAGCACCAAGCCCTTCGGGACCGTCCGGCCTTCTCGCCGGCCGGTCCCTTTGTCGTGGGAGAAGTACCGAAGCACGAAGGAAGCCGATGCTCTCGCCGAGGAACCGGATGCGCCACAGCGCCGAGTTCGGCTCCGTCATGCGTTCGGGACGGCGCGCGTCCAGGGACTGCCTGGGCGTCGTCTACCTCCCCCCGCCCTCCGGTGTCGCGGACGCCGACCCCCCGCGGGTCGGGTTCGTGGTCAGCAAGGCGGTCGGGGGAGCGGTGGTGCGCAAGCGCGTACAGCGCAGACTGCGCCACCTGATGCGGTCTCGGTTGGCTGTTCTGCCAAACGGTAGCCTGCTTGTAGTGCGCGCCCGACCCGCCGCCGCCACCGCGCGGCACGAGGACCTGGCCGCCCAACTCGACAGCGCGATCGCCGCGGCGACGCGCCCCCGCGGGACGTCGTCGCGCCGCCGGTCTGGCCGGGGCCGGCCTCGGCCCCCGGTGGCCGATCCCGCGGTGCGCGAGACAGCAGGGAACCGACGCCCGGACGAGGGCGGAGAGCGGTGGGGCCGATGACCGAGCACAGACCGACGGTGTTCGCGCGCGTGTTGATCCTGCCCATCCGGGGTTACCAGCGCTTCATCAGCCCGCTCTTCCCCCCGGTCTGCCGTTTCTACCCCTCGTGCAGCGCGTACGCCGTCGAGGCGCTGCGCGTGCACGGAGCTCTGTACGGGTTGTGGCTGGGAGCCCGGCGTATCGCCCGTTGCCACCCCTTCAATCCGGGGGGGCTTGATCCGGTTCCGCCGCCCAGGGGGCGCCGGAACGGGGAGTCCGAGGAGTCTGCGGGCGGAGCCGGCCACACCGGAACCCCTCCCGGGGACCAGTAGCTGAAGCGAATCACATAGGAGTTGGCCGGTGCTGGACTGGCTTTACAACATCGTCGGCTGGATCTTGGTCCAGATCCACTCGGGTCTGACCTACATCGGCCTCGACACGGACAGCGGCTGGGCCTGGGGCCTGTCGATCGTCCTGCTCACCGTGCTCATGCGGCTCCTGCTGGTGCCGCTGTTCGTCAAGCAGATGAACACGCAGCGCAAGATGCAGGACATTCAGCCCAAGATCCTGAAGCTCCGCGAGCGCTACAAGCACGACAAGGAGCGCTTGCAGCGGGAGTCCATGAAGCTCTACCAGGAGAGCGGCACCAACCCGATCATGGGTTGCCTGCCGCTCCTCCTGCAGATGCCGGTCTTCTTCGCGCTCTTCAGCGTGCTGCGCAGCGTCGCCGAGGGCAACGCCCAGTACAACTTCACCCCGGAGCTGGTGGAGAGCGCGCGTGCGGCGCTCATCTTCGAGGCGCCCGTCGCGGCCCAGTTCAACAGCTCCCCCGAGGAGCTCCTCGCGCTCGGCGCGTCCGACCCGATCATGGCCAAGGTCATCATCGCGATCGCCTGCGTGATCATGGGTACGACGACGTTCCTCACCATGCGCCAGAGCATGAAGCGCAGCGTCTCCCAGATGCCCGACAACCCCATGATGCAGACCCAGAAGATCATGATGTACATGGCGCCCCTGTTCGGGCTCTTCGGTCTCATGATGCCCGTGGGTGTGCTGGTCTACTGGGTCACCTCCAACGTCTGGACCATGGGGCAGCAGCACTTCCTCTACAGCAGGCAGCCGGCCCCCGGCCAGGACGAGGCCAAGGCCAAGAGCGGTGCGTCCGCCAACGGTTCCGCCAAGGGCATGCTCAGCCGAAAGAAGGCGGCGGAATCCGCTCCTGAGCCGAAGGAACAGCCTAAGATCGAACGCAAGCAGCCGAAGAAGCAGCCGCGTTCCAAGCGGGCCGGTGGTGGTCCGCGCTAGGTTCTGCGGCTCCCGGCCGAGAAGGCGTTCGAGTGCGCAGGCGACACTGCCCCTGAGGCGTACGGCGGCCAGGGCGTGAGGGATGAGGAGACGGGATCGCTGTGGCAAGTAGCGAGGAAGAGAGCGGTGGCGTAGCGGTGGCTGAGGCGCCTGAGGCCGGAATCGATGTCGAGGCCCTGGAGAACGAGGGCGACATCGCCGCGGACTACATCGAGGGGCTCCTCGACATCGCGGACTTCGACGGCGACATCGACATGGACGTCGAGGGCGACCGCGCGATGGTCTCCGTCGTCGGTGCCACCCTCGACGAGTTGATCGGGGAGAAGGGTGAGGTCCTGGAGGCCCTCCAGGAGCTCACCCGGCTGGCGGTGCACCGGGCCACCGGTGAGCGCAGCCGCCTGATGCTGGACATCGGCGGGTACCGCGAGGACCGCCGCAAGGTGCTCTTCCAGGTCGGGACGGACGCCGCCAACAAGGCCAAGGAGACCGGCCAGACCCAGCCCCTGGAGCCGATGACCCCGTTCGAGCGCAAGGTCGTGCACGACGCGGTGGCCGCCGCCGGTCTGCACAGCGAGTCGGAGGGGGAGGAGCCCCACCGCTACGTGGTGGTGCGGCCCGCCTCCTAGGCGCGGACACCCCGGAGGGGGTGGCGATGTTTCACGTGAAACATCGCCACCCCCTCCGCTTGTGCCCGGCCCCCTGCGATGTGGATCCCCTCGCCGTGTCGGCATGTGGCTCTGTCGACTTCTCGCCATGTGTGTGGCAGGGCCGCGGACAGGGAAGGCAGAAGCGGGGGCCGTGGATGTTTCACGTGAAACCGCGGTGTCCTCCCGCGCGTAGGATTCAGGGTGGATCCCTTTTCTCCGCGCCGCTGCGCGTCCCCCTTCGCCCACCGGTCCCGCCGTGTGCGCGGACGCCGTGGCGAACCGACATGGAAGTGATGATGGACGAGTTCACAGGTGGTGACCGATGACCTCGGGCACTGAGGAGCCCGGCGCCGCGCTCCCCGCTCCCCCTGCGGAGGCGGAGGCGGTCTTCGGCACCTCCCTGCCGACGGCGCGGCGTTACGCCGAACTGCTCGCCGACGACGGGGTGCGCCGGGGCCTGATCGGTCCGCGTGAGGTCCCCCGCCTGTGGGAGCGGCACCTCATCAACTGCGCCGTCGTGGAGGAGCTGCTTCCCGAGGGCGCGGAGGTGGTGGACGTCGGCTCGGGCGCCGGGCTGCCCGGTCTGGTGCTCGGCCTGCTGCGCCCCGACATCCGCATGGTGCTGCTGGAGCCGCTGCTGCGCCGGACGGTCTTCCTCAACGAGGCCGTGGAAATCCTGGAGCTGCCCAATGTGGAGGTGCGGCGCGGCCGTGCCGAGGAGGCGCACGGCGAGGTCTACACCGACTTCGTCACCGCCCGCGCGGTCGCTCCCCTCAGCCGGCTCGCCGGGTGGTCCCTGCCCCTCCTGCGCGAGGGCGGCAGCCTGCTGGCGCTCAAGGGGGAGCAGGCGGAGGCCGAACTGGCCGCCGCGGAGGAAGACGTTTCGAAACTGCGGCCCAGCGTTAGCGATGTGATCAGGGTGGGGCGGGGTAAAGTCGATCCCGCTACCACGGTCGTTCGCGTCACGGTGACCGGTGGTCCGCCCGCGCCGAAGGCGCGCGGCGGCAAGAAGAAGCGCGGACGGAAGAGGTGAACTCCTTCGTGAACCCATCCGACAACCCCGGTGTTTCACGTGAAACATCCTCCTACGGAGACCTGCTCGATGTTTCACGTGAAACACCGTCCGGGGTTCCCGACACTCCGCTCGCCCGTGCGGCCCACGAGGCCATGGCGGTTCGCGGGCCCGACGACATCTGGCCCCGGCCCAAGGAATGCCGGGTGATCAGTGTGGCCAACCAGAAGGGCGGCGTCGGCAAGACCACCACGACGGTCAACATCGCGGCCGCCCTGGCGATGCACGGACAGCGCGTCCTCGTGGTCGACCTCGACCCGCAGGGCAACGCGTCCACCGCCCTCAGCATGGAGCGCGACAACCAGACCCGGTCCATCTACCACTGCCTGGTGGAGGACGAGGAGATCCGCAAGCTCGCCCAGCCGGTCCCGGAGATCCCCAACCTCTGGTGTGCCCCGGCGACCATCGACCTGGCGGGCGCCGAGATCGAACTGGTCTCGCTCGTCGCGCGCGAGGCCCGGCTCAAGCGGGCCTTCGCCGCCTACGACACCTCGGACCTGGACTACATCCTCATCGACTGCCCGCCCTCGCTCGGCCTGCTGACGGTCAACGCGATGGTGGCGTGTGACGAGGTCATGATCCCGATCCAGTGCGAGTACTACGCCCTGGAGGGTCTGGGGCAGCTGCTGCGCAACGTGGAGCTCGTCCAGTCCCACCTGAACCCGGGGCTGGCGGTCAGCACCATCCTGCTGACGATGTACGACGGCCGGACCAGGCTCTCCCAGCAGGTGGCCGACGAGGTGCGCTCGCACTTCGGGGACACCGTCCTGGAGACGCTGATCCCCCGGAGCGTCCGGGTGTCCGAGGCGCCCAGTTACGGCCAGTCGGTGATGACGTACGACCCGGCTTCCACCGGTGCGGTGGCCTACCTGGAAGCCGCCCGGGAGATCGCCCACAGGGCCAAGGCCTGACAAGCGGAAGAGGAGTGTGGAGGTGCCGGTGAGCCAGCAGCGGCGCGGACTGGGCAAGGGATTGGGGGCGCTCATCCCACAGGGGCCCGCGGCCCCCGCCCCCGCCCCCGTCACCGTCTCCGAGGAGGAGACCCAGCCCGTCGAGCCACGGGTGGAAGCCCTGCCCGACGGGACGTACCTGGAGGAGGTCGAGCTCAGCTCGATCGTCCCCAACCCCCGGCAGCCGCGGAAGTACTTCGACGACCAGGCCCTGGAGGAGCTGCGGGACTCGATCAGCGAGGTCGGCCTGCTCCAGCCCATCGTCGTGCGCAAGCTGGAGGGTGAGGGCGGCCCCCGGTACGAACTCATCATGGGCGAGCGCCGGATGCGGGCCAGCAAGGAGGCGGGGCTCACCCGCGTCCCCGCCATCGTCCGCAGTACCGACGATGACGAACTGCTGCGCGACGCGCTCCTGGAGAACCTGCACCGGCAGGAGCTCACCCCCCTGGAGGAGGCTGCCGCCTACAAGCAGCTGCTGGACGACTTCGGCGCCACCCACGGGGAGCTGGCCCAGCGGATCGGCCGGTCCCGTTCGCACATCACCAACACCCTGCGGCTGCTCACCCTCCCGCCCAAGGTGCAGACGCGTGTGGCCGCGGGTGTGCTCAGCGCCGGGCACGCGCGGACGCTGCTGAAGGTCGAGGACCCCGACCTCCAGGACCGCCTCGCCGCCCGGGTGGTGGAGGAGGGCATCTCGGTTCGCTCCCTGGAGGAGATGGTGGCCCTGAGGGAGGAGCCAGAGGAGGAGAGGGTCCGCCGTGCCCCCACCCGGACCGCCAACCCTCCCCAGGTCGAGGAGTGGGCCTCCCGCCTCTCCGACCGGCTGGACACCACGGTGAAGGTCAACATGGGCAAGCGCAAGGGCAGGATCGTCGTGGAGTTCGCGACGCACGAGGACCTGGAGCGCATCATCAGCCAGATGGGTTAGGCAGTATTTTTTGGACCTCCGCTCCGCTTCGTCCCACCCGTCTCCGGCACCTCCAGAACCCCGTGGGCGCCCGAACCAACGGTGATGTTTCACGTGAAACATCACGGCCGAAGGCGCCCCGGTACGGCGAAGGGCCCCCGAGATCCCTGGGATCTCGGGGGCCCTTCGCCGTACCGGCCTGCGGAGGAGCCGCGGGTGCGGCGGGTTCCGGGTTACAGGAACTCCGCGAGCTCCTTCTCCAGGAGGCGCTTGGGCTTGGCGCCGATGATCTGCTTGACGACCTCGCCGTCCTTGTAGAGGTTCATCGTCGGCAGGGACAGCACGTTGTAGGAGCGCGGCGTCTCCGGGTTCTGGTCGGTGTTGAGCTTGACGACCTCGATCTTGTCGCCGTACTCGTCGGCCAGCTTGTCCAGGACCGGGGCCATCTGCTTGCACGGGCCGCACCAGTCGGCCCAGAAGTCCACCAGGACGGGCTTGTCGCTGGAGAGGACCTCCTCCTTGAAGGTGGCGTCGGTGACGTGCTTGACAGCGGACATGGTTCTCCTTGGTTCGACGTGTCCGGGGCAGGGGGCGAGGGGGGAGTCGGTGGCGGCGGCCCCGGGGCAGGGCCCCGGGCGCCGGCCGCCTCTAGTTGCCGCGCGCGGCGAGGTAGCGCTCGGCGTCCAGGGCGGCGGAGCAGCCGGTTCCCGCGGCGGTGATCGCCTGCCGGTACTGGTGGTCGACGACGTCGCCCGCGGCGAAGACGCCTTCCAGGTTGGTCCGCGTGGACGGGAAGTCCACCTTGACGTAGCCCTCTTCGTCCAGCTCGATCTGCTTGTCGAACAGGTCCACGCGCGGGTCGTGGCCGATCGCGACGAACAGGCCGGTCACGTCCAGGGTGCTGGTCTCGCCGGTCTGGGTGTCGAGCACCTTGAGGCCGGAGACGCGCTCCTCACCCAGGACCTCGGTGACCGCCGAGTTCCAGAGGAAGGTGATCTTGTCGTTGGCGTGCGCGCGCTCGGCCATGATGCGGCTGGCGCGCAGCTGGTCGCGGCGGTGGATGACGGTCACCGACCTCGCGAACCGGGTGAGGAACAGGGCCTCCTCCATGGCGGTGTCGCCGCCGCCGACCACCGCGATGTCCTGGTCGCGGAAGAAGAAGCCGTCGCAGGTGGCGCACCAGGAGGTGCCGCGCCCGGACAGCTCCTTCTCGCCGGGGACGCCCAGCTCGCGGTAGCCGGAGCCGGTGGCGAGGATGACGGTGTGCGCGAGGAAGGTCTCACCGCCCGCGACGACCTCCTTGACCGGCTTGGTGAGGTCGACCTCGGTGACGTCCTCCGGCACCAGCTCGGCGCCGAACCGCTCCGCCTGCTTGCGCATGTGGTCCATGAGGTCGGGGCCCATGACACCGTCGGGGAAACCGGGGAAGTTCTCGACCTCGGTGGTGTTCATCAGCGCACCGCCGGCGGTGATGGAACCCTCGAACACCAGGGGTCGCAGCTCGGCACGGGCGGCGTACACGGCGGCGGTGTACCCCGCCGGTCCGGAACCGATGATGATGACATTGCGGACGTCACTCACGCTCGTTGGCCCTTCACACAGTCGCTGCCCTGGCCACGCCGTGTGACCTCAGGGGAAGTTGGTTAGCACAACCGATGGTAGGCGCAGGGCATTCCCTTCGGGACATCGCCCCAGGTTACGGGGGTGGGGTATGCGTCGGAGGCGGTGCCGTGCACCCTTCGGGTCCCTCCCCGGGAGAGCACGTCGGCGGCCGGACGGCGTCCGCGCGGCGGTCGGGGACCCCTGGAGCGGGGGAACAGCCGGGAGGCGCGGGACGGCCCCGGGAGACCGCGCGTCCCCGGGGGCGGCCGGGAGCCCTCAGGGACGCCGCTGGCGGCCGTCCAGGGCCGACCGCACTCCCAGGGCGACCGCGCCCGCCGCGAGCCCCCACAGGGCGTTCAGGGCCAGGACGGCGACGAGGCCGAACGGCTGGGTGAGCGGCCCCCGGAGTCCGCCGAGCACGGCCGGGGACAGGACCGCGCCCGACACGATCGAGAACACGGCGTGGGCCAGCCCCGTGCACACCAGTGTGAGCAGCGGTCGCGGGACACGGGTGACCAGCACGGCGGCCACCCAGACAGCGGAGACGAGGACGGTCAGCGCCGTCTGGAGCGGGAACGGCCGGTCCAGCGCATCGGCGACGCCGGTGACGTCGGTCAGGGGACGCAACAGGGCGAGCGCCCCGAGGCCCAGCACCAGCGACCACGCGACCCCGGCGAACGGCCCGTCGGCGGCGGGGCGCTCGGCGGAGGGCGGCTGCTGACGGTCCACGGCTACCTCACGGACTCGGGGCGCGGTGGCACACCCGGGACGGGGAAGGGACGTCCGACACTAGGCGCCCGGCCCCCGAACGCGCGTCCGCGCACGGACGCGCGCCGCTACGCACCGCGTCCCCTGCGGCCTACGTCCGGACGCGTAACGGCGCGGTTCCCCGGTCCCGTGCCGCCACGGGGCCGGGTCCGTAGAATCGCCGCATGCCCAGTGACCGCCGGGGCGTCGTGGTCGACGCGCTCTTCGGGTTCGCCGTCTTCGCCGTGGTGGCGATCGCGGTCGCCTCCGACGTCAGCGACACGGGGAACCTGCCGCTCGGGTACGGGGTGGCCGGGGTCCTCGGCGCGCTCATGCTGGTCCGGCGCCGCTGGCCGGTCGCGGTCCTGGTCGCCACCTCGGTCCTGGTCGTCGCCAACTACGTGCTCCAGCTGCCCGTCATCGGCCTGGCCGTCCCGGTGGCCGCAGCGCTGTACTCGGCCGCGGAGGCGGGACGCACCCTGTGGTCGGTGGGCCTGGCCGCCGCGCTGGTCCTGGTCTCCACGTTCACCCGGTTGCAGCAGGGGCAGGACCCCGCCTACCTCCTGGGGTACGAGCTGCCCACCACGGTGGCCGTCATGGGCGCGGCCACGGCCCTGGGCCACGTGCAGTGGCAGCGGCGCCGGGCCGAGCACCAGCGCGTGCGGATCGAGGTCCTCGACCGGCAGGCGCGCGAATCCGAGGCGGCCGAGCGCCTGGCGCTCGAACGCACCCGTATCGCCCGCGACCTGCACGACGCCGTGGGGCACCACCTCTCCGTGGTGTCCCTGCACGCGGCGGTGGCCGTGGAGGCCCTGGACGACGACCCGGCGGACGTGCCCGTCGCGCGCGCCGAGCTGGACCACGTGGCGAGGGCCTCGCGGGCGGGTCTGAGCGAGCTGCGAGCCACCGTGCGCGCGCTGCGCGAGGCCGACCCCGGCGGCGACCGGGTCTCCTCCCTCGCGCACCTGGACGAACTCGTGGCGACGGTGCGCGCGGCCGGGGTGGACGTGGAGGTGACCGGGGTGCCCGCTCCCGGCGAGGTGGCCGGGATGGTGGACGCGACCGCCTACCGGATCGTCCAGGAGGCGCTGACGAACACGCTGCGCCACGCGCGCGCCCCCCGGGCGCGGGTGGCCTTCTCCAGGAGGGACGGGATGCTCGACGTGACGGTGACCGACGAGGGGACGGCCGTGCCGGTCGCGTCCCCCGGGGGCAGCGGGCTGGCGGGGATGCGCGAACGGGTGCGCCTGGTCGGCGGATCGGTGGAGGCCGCGCCCCGGCCCGGCGGCGGGTTCGGGGTGCGTGCGCTGCTGCCGCTCGGGGACGACCGGTGATCCGGGTCCTGCTCGTGGACGACCAACCCCTCGTCCGCACCGGGGTGCGCGCGCTGCTGGAGCGCGACGAGGGGATCGAGGTGGTGGCCGAGTCCCAGAACGGCCGCGAGGCGCTCGTGGACATCGACCGCCACCGCCCCGACGTGGTCCTGCTCGACCTCCAGATGCCCGTGATGGACGGCCTGGCGGTGCTCCGCGAGCTGGAGCGCCGCGGCGGCCCCGCGTCCGGGAGGTCCGCAAACGCACATGTCGACACGTCGACGGACCACGGGGTCCGCGTGGTCGTGCTCACCACGTTCGGCGAGGACGACAACGTGTTCACCGCGCTGCGGCTGGGCGCCTCCGGCTTCCTGCTCAAGGACGCTGGTCCGCGGCAGCTGCGGGACGCGGTACGCACCGTGGCGGCGGGGGACGCCCTGCTCTCGCCGGGGGTCACCCGCAGGGTGATGAGCGCCTCGCCGACACCGCGGTCGCCCCCGGGAGCGCCTCCCGGCTGGACGTGCTCACCGGCCGGGAGCGCGACGTGCTCGCCCTGGTCGGACGCGGTATGTCGAACCAGGAGATCGGTGCCGCGCTCCACCTGAGCCCGGCGACCGCGCGCACCCACGTGGGGCGCCTCCTGGCCAAGCTCGGGGTCCGCGACCGGGTCGGCCTGGTGGTGGTCGCCTACGAGACGGGCCTGGTCCGCCCAGGCCGGTGAGCGTACGCCCCCGGCCGGCTCCGGCCCGGCGACATGTCGACACGGCGTCAAAGGGACATGGCGCCAAAGGGACACGGCGCCAAGCGGACACGGACCCGGAGCGCTCAGGGGGCCTGGACGGTCTCCTGGGCGAGGACGTTCTGGCCGGGGTCGCCGCCCTGAGCACAGGCCGGATCGACCACGTACACCTCGAACCGCTCGCCCCGGGGGGAGAAGAGCACCCACGCGGGGGACTCCCCGTCGCCGTAGCGGGCGTCGTCGACCAGGGTGAAGTGCCCGCCGAACTCCTCACCGAGGAGCACCACGCACTCCTGCACGCCGGGGGGAGCCGCCTGGACGGCCAGGGGAGCGGTCTCCGCGCCCCCGCCGGGTTCACCCCCGCCTCCGGCACCGGTCCCGCCCACGGGGGACAGGTCGAGCGTCCGGGCGGCCTGCTCGGCCAGGGCCGCCTCGGTGTAGACGGTCCCGCTCCGCACCACCTGGGGCGTGTAGGACTGCGCCGTGTCCGGGGCGTTCTCCTGGCCGTTCTCCGCCAGCGGGGCCGCGACACCGGTCTCCCCGCCCTGGCCGCCCGGGGTGAGCACACCGTTGAACAGGGCCGCGCCGCCGCCCCCCACGACGACCGCCGCGGCGGCGGCCAGCATCATCAGCCGGGCCCTGCTGAGGCTCCGCCCGGTTCGGGGTCGGCGTGGGAGGGGGGTCACCGTGGCGCCGCCGGGCGCCGGGCCGTCCCCGGCCGACGACGGTGCCGCGCCCGGCGCGGGGCCCGCGTCGGCGGGGAACACCGTGGCGCGCTCGCGCACCGCCTCCGCGACGCGCTGGTCGAGGAGGTCGGCCACGTCCCGGGGCAGGGCGGGAGCCGGTACGGCGGCCAGCGCCTCGGCCACCCCGGTGAGTTCTCCCAGGGTCGCCGCGCAGGTCGCGCAGGTGTCTATGTGGGCTGCGACGGTGCGTTCCTCGTCGGGCTCCAGGAGCTCCTCGGCGAAGAAGGCGAGTGCCTCCACGTCTGGATGGGACGTCACGATGGGTTGGCACCTCCTCTCCCAGTTGTGACGTCTCCGGCCTGTCGGGGGTTCCTCAGATGGGCCAGCGTCGGGAGAAGTCTGGCGCGACCTCGCGCACACCTGCTCTTGACCGTCCCCGATGCCACGTCGAGGATCTGCGCGGCCTCCTCCACCCGGTAGCCGAGCATGTCCACGAGGGTCAGCGCCATGCGCTGGTCCAGCGGGAGCAGGTCCAGCGCGGCGTTGACGTCCAGGCGCGTCTCGGTCTGCGAGGCGTGGTCCGGCCCCCCTCCCGAGCGGCCGAGACGCTCGTTGGACATGACGTCCAGGGTCTCGTCCTCGGTCGGGGTGGCCGGGCGCACCTTGCGGCGGCGCAGCCGGTCGTGGCAGGCGTTCACCACGATCCGGTGCAGCCACGTGCTCACCTGCGCCTCGCCGCGGAAGCGGTCGGCGGCGCGGAACGCGGACAGGAACGCGTCCTGGAGGGCGTCGGAGGCCTCCTCGCGGTCGCCCATCATGCGCACGGCGACAGCCCAAAGGCGCTCGCGGTGCCGACGCACCAGGACCGCGAAGGCCTGGTCGTCGCCCTGAGCGTGCCTCGTCAACAGCTCCCGGTCAGGAAGCTCCTGGACCGCGTCCATCAGTACCCGATCACGTACTCCGCTACTCGACCCCTCGTACCTCGGCCTCGTAGACCGTGCCCCTCCACTCGCCGGACCCGGCCAGTTCGGTGAACCAGACCACGACGTAGCGGGCCTCGACCGGCTCGTCGAGGGTGACGACCTGGGAGCCGCCCGTGCCCGATCCGACGACCTCGTAACCGGACTCGCTGTCCGAATCGGTCTCGCCGGCCAGGATCTGGAACTCGTAGCCGCTGCCGCCGAGGTTGAGGTCGATCTCGTGGACCTCATGGACGGCACCGAGGTCGAGCTGGAGTCCGACGCCGGGCTTGATGGCGCTGAGCGGGTCCCTGTAGCCCTGGGTGTTCCACTCGGTGGCGGTGTCCCCGTCGTGGGCGCGGCCCGCCTTGTCCGAGTGCTCGTCGGTGTTGCCGTGCGGGTTGAGGCCGCGTGACCCCTGGACCTCCAGCGGGCTCAGCTCCACCTCCCCGCCGCCGTCCGCGGCCTGGTCGCCGCCGCCCTCGGACGGGGCCTCCTCGCCCCCGCCCGCGCTGAACATCGTCCCGACCGTCCAGGCGCCGACGACCACACCGGCGAACAGCACCAGGGCCGCCACGCCGATCAGGATCTTGCGGAGCGAGGGCTGCGTGCGCGCGGTCCGCTGCTCCATCCGGGAGGGGCCCTGCCGCTCACGCACCTCGGAGCCGCCCCGGACGGAGGCGCCGCCCCGCGAGGCGGACCCCGTCCGTCCGACGGAACCGTGGCGCGCCTCCTGGTCGTCCCGTGCGCCCGCGGCCCCGCCACGGGTACCGCGCGGGCTGCGGCGCGGGCCGGTGCTGTCGAACTCGCCGGTGCGCCGGGAGGTCCCGGGCACGGGCGGGGCCGCCTCGGCCTGGGTGACGGGCAGGGGGATGAGCCGGGGCACCTCGGCCATGGCCGCGCAGAAGTCGGCCGGCGAGGTGATGGGCGGTCCGGGCACCAGCTGTCCCGCGAGCTGCGGCAGGGCGGCGCGCGTGGTGATGGTGCCCAGGGGTTCGGTGACGCCCTGGCGGATGTGGTGGGGAGGGTAGGGGCCCGCGGGGCCCTCGGGTGCGGCGGGCAGGCCGCTCTGCGGGCCGCCGGGCCAGTGCCCGGTGAGCGCCGCGTAGAGCAGGTTGCCCAGCCCCTGGGCGTCGGTGGCCGCGGGGTCGGGGTTGCCGGCGCCCAGCAGGGCGGCGTCCACGCCGATGCCGGTCACCTTGACCGCGCCGCCGCTGCTCCACATGAGCTTGCTCGGGGTCAGGCACAGGTGGTGGAGGCCTCCGGCGTGCGCGGCGGCGATCGCCTCGGCGGCCTCGGCGACCAGCCCGGCGGCGCGCTCGGGCTCCATGGGGCCCTGCGCGAGGAGGTCGGCCAGGGAGGAGCCGATGACCCACTCCTCGACCACGTAGGGGACGGGGGAGGAGTCGTCGGCGTCGAAGACCTGCGTGACGCGGGCGTCGGGAATGCGGCTCGTGGCGCGGGCCGCGCGCACGACCTCGGAGGTGCGCGGGAAGCCCTCGGCGAAGGTCCACACCGCCACGGGACGCGCGAGCGTCTCGTCGGTGGCCTTCCAGCGTGTGGCGCCGCCGGTCTCGCTCACCACTTGGTCCAGGCGGTAGCGGTTGGCCAGCTTCGCACCGGGTTCGATGAGGAAGGTGCTCATGATGGGAGTGACGGGTGCCAGTGCCGTGGTTTCGCGTGCGTCCGCGCTCCCTGGCCGTCTGCGGACCGGAGCGGTACGGGGTGCGCGCGAGGGGTCCGTCGGCCCTGCCTGCTGTCCCCAGCCTCCCTTCGGGCAGTTCGGTTGAACAATGCGGTAGCGGTAAAGCGATGCCTGTCCATGCTAGGACGCGTGAACAGCATCTTCGGAGGACAACGGATACTCGGCCACCTTCCGGTGCGTAACGGAGCGGGTCCGCTCAATCTCAGCTATTCCTGGTGATCAGCGGCGTCGCAACCGGGTTTTGAGCAAATCGAGGAAGGATGTGACTTCTGTCACTTTGAGGAGCTTTGCGGTCACCACGAACAGCACGGCTCCGACGGCGCCTCCCGCCGCCATCGCCGCCAGACCCGGCCAGACCTCGCCCGGCAGGTCCCGGAAGAGGTAGATCATCGCGACCCCGAAGGCCGCGGACGGGACGGCGGCCAGGTGCAGCCGGAGCAGCGTGGCCGCGGTCCGGCGCCCGTCCAGGCCGTTGAGCCGCCGGTGCAGCACGTACCACATGATGACGGAACCGACGACGTAGTACAGGCCGTACGGTACGGGAAGCCACACCACGACGTGCTGCGGTTCCACGAGGAACAGCAGGCCGATCGCCGTGGTCGCGTGGGCGATCTCGGAGGGGATCGACACCAGGGCCGGGGTCCGGGTGTCGCCCAGAGCGTAGAACACGCGCATCTGGAGCTGGAAGAGCGTGAACGGGATCAGCATCACGCAGAAGACCATGAGGATGCGCCCGATGGCGGCCGCGTCCTCGGCACTCGTGCTGCCCTGCGCGTAGATCAGCACGCAGAACGGGATCGCGAAGACGATCATCGCGACCGAGAGCGGCGCGATCAGCACCGAGGACAGGCGGAAACCGCGAGAGAAGTCGCTGCGCACCTGGTCCTTGCGGCCCGCGGCCACGTGCTCGCTCATCCTGGGCAGCAGCGCGGTGATCACCGAGACGGCGATGACCGCGTACGGGAGCTGGAAGAGCATCGACGCGAACTTGTACGCCGCGATGCCCGCGCCGGACTCGAAGCCCGCGTCGGCGGCCAGGGCGCCCGCGCGGGTGGCCACGTTGGTGGAGACCAGCGCTCCCACCTGCGCGACGACGATGTAGAGCATCATCCACGAGGCGGCTCCGGCCGCCTCGCCCAGGCCCGAGCCCCGCAGGTCCAGGCGCGGGCGCCAGCGGAAGCCCGCCGCGGCCAGCGCCCACACCAGGACGGCGGCCTGGACCACCTGCCCCAGGGCGGTGCCCAGCCCCAGCAGCATCAGCTGGCCGTCGGTGACGGTCTCGGGGGTGCGCCCGGGACCGGCCAGGTTCAGGAACCACACGCAGACGCCGATGATGACCACGTTGTTCAGCACCGGCGCCCACATGGGCGCGCCGAACCTGTTGCGCGCGTTGAGCATCGCGCTGGCCAGCCCGCTGGCGCCGATGAAGAAGATCTGCGTGACCAGGTACCGGGCCAGGACGACCGAGACCTCGTACTGGGCCCCGGAGAACCCGCCCGCGTAGATGCGGATGAACCACTCCGCGACCAGCACCGACACCAGCGTGAGGGCGAACAGCACCAGCAGCATCAGGGTGACCAGGCGCTGCTCCACGCCGTTGCCCCCGTCGGCGTCCAGCTTGCGCCGCTTGACCAGGAACGGCACGAACACGCTGGCCAGCAACCCGCCGATGAGCAGGTCGTAGACCATGTACGGGACCATGCCCGCCGTCTGGTAGGCGTCGCCCAGCAGCTGGGTGCCGATCGCCGCCGCCAGGATGATGGTGCGCACGAACCCCGTGACACGGGAGACGATGGTGCCCAGCGCCATGATCGCGCTCGACCGGGCGAGGTTGCCCGGCGCCGTGTGGGAGGTACCGCCGATCTCGTCGCCGTCCTCCAGGCGGTCGGCGGTGCCCACGTCACCGATGTCGCTCGGGTCCCGGAGCGTGTGCAGTCCGGTCTCGGGCTCGGTGCCCGGCTCCTCGCGCTCGTAGGTGTCGAGCACGTCCTCCGGCATCACCATGGCGGGCCGCCGACGGGTTCTGTTCCCGTCGGGCGGCTCGGCGTCCCCGGGGGACGTCCGCTGCGGCAGCTCGCTGGACACCGTCGTGCTGTCCTTCACTCTCGTTCGGGCGGCTTCGGGGCCTCGGCGGGGCAGAGCCGGGGAAGGGGGGTCACGGCATCAACGACGCAGCCGGGCGCGGATCAGTTCCACGGCACCGGTCAGCTCCGGGACGCGCAGCAGCCGCGCGCATCCCAGGAAGAGCAGCGCGCCCAGGACGCATCCGGCGGCCGGGGCGCCGATGTAGGTGGCCAGGCCGGGGCCGACGTAGGTGTCGAAGGCCCAGAGCACACCGAGGCCGGCCGCGATGCTCGGGACGGCGGCCAGGTGCAGGCGCAACAATGTGCCAATGACGTGCTTGCCGTCAAGCCCCCCGATGCGCCGGCTCAGCACGATCCCGGCGATGGTCAGCCCGGACAGGAACGAGATCATGAAGCCCGCGGCCACGCCCACGACCACCAGGTTCGGCGGAAGCACCAGGTAGGACGTCAGCGCCAGGGCGCTGTGCACGGCCAGGTTGGCGAGGCCGAGCATCGCGGGGGTGCGGGTGTCGCCCATGGCGAAGAACACGCGCAGCATGAGCTGGAACACGGTGAAGGGCACCAGCCCCAGCGACATGACCGCGAGGATCTGGCCGATGCTCTCCGCGTCGTCCACCGAGATGGACCCGCGCGCGAAGGCCAGGACGGACAGCGGCTCGGCGAACATCGCCACCGCGAAGGCGGTCGGAACCAGCACGAACGCGGAGACGCGCAGGGTGCGGGAGAAGTCCGCGCGGACGGCGTCCCAGTCGTGGTCGTCGGCGTGGGCGCTCATCCGGGGCAGCAGCACGGTGATGAGGGAGACCGCGATGATCGCGTACGGCAGCTGGAAGAGCTGGTACGCCAGGTTGTAGGCGCTGATGCCCGCGCCGACGTCCAGGCCCTCCCTGATGCTCGCCACGTTCGCGGCGTTGGCGATGTTGGTGGTGATCCACAGCCCGGCCTGGGTGAGCAGGGTGTAGAGCATCATCCACCCGGCGGTGCGCACGGCGTCGCCGAGCCCGGAGCCGCGCAGGTCCAGGCGGGGCCGCCAGCGGTAGCCGGTGCGGGACAGGGCCACGAACAGCACGACGGCCTGGAGCGCCATACCGGCCGCGGTGCCCGCGCCCAGGAGGGTCAGCTGGCCGTCGGTGACGGTCTCGGGGGTGCGGCCCGGACCGGCCACCCACAGGAACACGGCCGCCACGCTCATGATGACGAGGTTGTTCAGCACCGGGGCCCACACGGCCGCGCCGAACCGGTTGCGGGTGTTGAGCATGGCGCTCAGCAGGCCGCTCATGCCCACGAAGAAGATCTGCGCCAGCAGGTACCGCGCCAGGTAGACCGAGGCGTCGAACTGGACCGGCGTGAACCGGGAGCCGTAGAGCCAGATGAGGAACTCGGCGGCCGCGATCGCGACCGCGGTGAGCAGCAGCAGCGCCAGCAGCGTGGTGGTGAACAGCCGGTCCTCGGTGGCCTTGCCGCCGTCCGCGTCGCGCTTACGCCGCTTGACCAGGAACGGGATGATGACGCTGGCCATCAGCCCCCCGATGAGCAGGTCGTTGAGGATGAAGGGGATCGTGTGCGCCGTGTGGTAGGCGTCACCGAGCAGATGGGTGCCGATGGCGGCGCCGAGCACGATGGTGCGGGCGAAGCCGGTGATCCGGGAGGCCAGGGTGCCCACGGCCATGATGGCGCTGGAACGCATCATGCCGCCGCCGCCCGACCCGGTGTCCCCGCCCTGGTCGGAACCGCCGCCGGAGTCCCCTCCGGACCCGGGGGCGGTGTCGGTGACGGGACCCGGCACGTCACCCTCCTCGAAGGTGGGCGCGGGGCCGCTCTCGGGACGGACCGCGCTCGGGACCGGGGCTTGCGGCTGGGGGCGTCGGCGGTGTTTCCCGCCGCCGTTCGAAGAGTCGGTGACCACCGTGGATCAGGCTTCCTTTCGTCCGACTGGGGAATGTCCGGCCGCGGCGCCGTGGTCCGGCGTCCGCGGGTCGGCCACGCGGGTGCGGGCCGCGTGCGCCGACATGGAGACGTGCGGGTGTGTCGACATGGCGTCCTGTCGGTAGGGAGCCATGTCACCCTCTCCGGAACCGCTGGGTCACGTGCCCGTGCCGTCGCGGTCCCGCTCCGCGCCGCCCGCCGCGGCTGGGGAGTCGGCTTTCTCGTGGCCGGAGGGGTCTTCCGGCCGCTCGGTGTCCTCGGCTCCGTCCGCCTCCCCGTCCGGGGCGGCCTCCCCGGCGGGGGAGGCGTCCTTCGCGGAGGAGGGGACCCCGGCCGTGTGCGAGGCGGTGTCGCGGTCCGTCGCGGAGGGGGTGCTCCCGGACGGGTCCTCGGAGGGTGTTCCCCCGGAGTGTGGGACGCCCGCGGAGTCCTCGGTGTTCGCGCCGTCCCGGTCCGTTCCGGCGGCGGCCGCGGAGGCCTCCGCGGCCTCGGGCGCCTCGGCGGTCCCGGAGGTTTCGGAGGCGGCCGCGGCGGCCTTGCTGCGGGCCCACTTGCGCAGCGCGCGCGGGGCCAGGGCCGCGACGAGGATCAGCAGGCCGATACCGCTGATGGCCAGCGCCTGGGTGCCCAGACCGGTGGCGTTCACCGGGATCTCGACGTCCTGGCTGCTGATCGGCTCGCCCTCGGAGTTCTGCAGCCCCACGTTGAGGACCGTGCGGCCGTTGACCCGGGCCGACAGCGGGATGTACACCGTGGTCCTGGTGCCCGGCTCCAGCTCGAAGGAGTGGTTGTACTCGCCGACGCTCAGGCGGTCGGAGTTCTCGGAGAAGACCGACAGGTTCACGAAGACGGTCTCGTCCTCCAGGTCGTTGGCGACCAGGACGCCGGTGGTGCCGGTCCGGCTGGCCAGGGTGACCGGCTCGCCTGGGATGACCCGCACGTCGTTCATGCGGTCCTGCACGTCCTGGGCGACCAGGGAGCGGGTGGCGCCCGCCATGGCCTCCTCCTCCCGCCAGTACACCGACTCCAGGCGCAGCAGCGCCGGGCGGAGCGGGTCGCTGTCGCCGACCAGGACGCTGTTGAACAGGCGCACGTCCCGGCTCACGTCCTCGATCAGCTCCAGGTAGGTGGAGCTGAGCTCCTCCCCGTAGGCGCTGTCGGGGTAGGTCAGGGACCGGCGGGTCCGCTCGCGCTCACCGGCGTCGGGCAGCCCGACCTCGTCCAGGCTCCGGGGGGACAGCCACGGCAGGTCCTCGGAGGCGGCCAGCACGCCCCGGGCGAACTCGGCGTCGGGGTTCCAGTCCGGCTCCGGTGAGGCGACGACCACCCGGCCGCCGCCGGCGTTCTCGCCCGCGATCATCGCCGTCTCGGCGGCGAAGCGCTGGAGCGCGAGCTCGGACTGGCCCGGCTTCCCGGTGGGCATGGACAGCACGTCGGTGATGCCCTGGTCGGCGACCAGGGCGAACGGCTCCTCGGACGCCTCCTCCTCCGGCGCGGGCAGCGGGGCCTGCGCGGTGGGGGTCGTGGACAGCCAGGACGCGGCGGGCAGGGCCCTCTCGTCGAGCAGGAAGCGGGTCGCGCCGTGCGAGGCGAGCAGCTGGTGGACGCCCCGGTCCATCAGGCCGCCGGGGGGCAGGGCGAAGGTCTCGTCGGCCTCCGTCTCCAGCGCACGCAGGACCGCCTCCTGGCCGACCCCCAGGGCCGCCTCGGCGTCGGAGTCCATGTCGTTCCGCAGCAGGGCGGCCAGGTCGGCCCGGGCGTAGGGGGTGGCCACGACGTGGTCGGCGGCCAGCACGCGGCGGGCCTCGCGCAGCCACACCTGGGCCGCCTCGCTGGCCTCGACCTCGTGCCGCACCGGCTCGGACTCGGCGGGCACCGCGAGGGGGTCCTCCACGACCGCGTGCCCCGAGGAGGCCATGCGCAGGACGTCGTCGAGCGTGCCGGGGTCCACGGCCCAGGTGACCGGGACCCCTCCGGTGCGCTCGGTGGCCTCCCCGGCGGACTCGTCCTCGTCCTCCGCGTTCTCCGCGCCCTCGCCGGTGGCCTCCTCCGTGGGGAGGGCCTCCGCGGTCTCCTCCGCGGTGGCCGTGCCCTCCGAGGGCTCCTCGGACTCCTCGTTCAGGCCCAGCAGCTCGACCAGGTCCTCCTCCCCGGCCTCGAAGGACACCGGCGCCTGCGCCCCCGCGGCCAGCAGGCGGCCCAGGCGGCCGTCGGCGGCGACCGACGAGTGCAGGTCGTCGTCGAGGAAGGTGTCCTCGTCCGCGCGCTGGGGCGACGCCATCAGCGGCCACACCCAGGCGATGTCCACGGAGGGGACGTCGTCCCCGCCCGTGTAGGGGAGGAAGGTGTACTGGGAGCCGATGACCCGGCCGCGCCCGTCCACGGCCTCGACGACCAGCGGGTAGACGCCGTAGGAGTCCAGGTCGAGGTCCTCGACCGGCACGCTCAGGGAGTACTCGGCGCTGGCCTCGGGGGCCAGTTCCGCGGTGACCTCCTCGTCGGGCCCCGGCGCGTCGGGCTGCCAGCCCTCTCCCGAGGCGAACTCGTCCAGCTCGCCGCGGTCGCTGAAGGGGTGCCGCGAGTAGCTGAGCCGCACGCTGACGTCGCTCAGGTCCTCGGAGGTGGTGTTGGTCACCTCGCCGACGACCCGCAGGGTGCTGTCCTCGTCGGCCGCGTCCGGTGTGACGCGCTCGACGACGAGCGGATCGGCCGTCTGCTCCGCGTTCGCGGACGTGGCCGGTATCGGAAGCAGCGCGGTGGTGAAGGCCATGACCACCGTCGCGGAGACAAATCGACGCAACGCTTGACCGGTTTCCTGACTCGGGTCCAGGTGGCCGTCCCGCCGGTGACGCGGTGCGGGGGGACGGTCGGAAGTACCCGCACGGCGCACACGGCGTACGCGGGTCGGGTGGACGCGGGGCAACCGGGGCGTCCTACCACTTCCCTCGAAGATACCGCCTTCCCCGTGCGTGGAGTCGGGTCGCGGCCGCCGCGCGGCGTGTGGGGGAAACCGGGCTCCCCGCCGAACGGCGGCGGTCCGCCGCGGCGGACCGCCGATCCGTGTACGGCCCGGTACCGGGGGCGGGGACGATTCGCGGTTTGCTTCGGGCGCCGCCTAGTCTCGTGGTGTGCCGAACACAGAGTTTTCGCGGGAGAACGACGCCGCCCAGCAGCCGGACGCCGGGGACGCGACCGGTGCGGGTGCGCTGACCGGTGCGCAGCGCGCCGCGGTCACGGCGTTGGCGGACTCCTTCCCGACCGTCTCGGAGGAACTCGGCGAGCGCTTCGCCGCGCACGGCCAGCAGCTCGCCCTCGTCGGCGGACCGGTGCGCGACGCCCTCCTGGGCAGGCCGGCCAACGACGTGGACCTGACCACGGACGCGGTGCCCCAGCGCATCCTGGAGCTCGTGGACGGCTGGGCCGACTCCGTGTGGACCGTCGGCATCGACTTCGGCACCGTGGGCCTGCGCAAGAAGGGCCTCCAGCTGGAGGTCACCACCTACCGCAGCGAGTCCTACTCGCCCAAGTCCCGCAAGCCCGAGGTGGCCTACGGCACCGACATCCACGACGACCTGTTGCGCCGCGACTTCACCGTCAACGCCATGGCGGTGCGCCTGCCCGGCCTGGAGTTCGTCGACCCGTTCGGCGGCCTGGCCGACCTGCGGGCCAAGGTGCTGCGCACCCCCGGCAGGCCCGAGGACTCCTTCAGCGACGACCCGCTGCGCATCATGCGCGCGGTCCGCTTCGCCGCCCAGCTCGGCTTCACCCTGGCTCCCGAGGTGGCCGAGGCCGCCCGGGACATGGCCGACCGGCTCTCCATCGTCTCCGCCGAGCGCGTCCGCGACGAGCTGACCAAGCTCATGCTCAGCCCCGACCCGCACCGCGGCATCGAGCTCATGGTGGACCTGGGCATCGCCCGGTACGTGCTCCCGGAGATCCCCAAGCTGCGCCTGGAGATCGACGAGCACCACCGGCACAAGGACGTCTACGAGCACTCGCTCACCGTCCTGGACCAGGCGATCGAGCTGGAGGAGAAGCGGGGCCACGAGCCCGACCTGGTGCTGCGCCTGGCCGCGCTGCTGCACGACGTCGGCAAGCCCAAGACGCGCGCCTTCGAGTCCGGGGGGCGGGTGACCTTCCACCACCACGAGGTGGTGGGCGCCTCGATGAGCCGAAAGAGGCTCACCGCGCTGCGCTTCCCCAAGGACGTGGTGTCCGACGTCAGCACCCTGGTCGAACTGCACCTGAGGTTCCACGGCTACGGCAGGGGCGAGTGGACCGACTCCGCGGTCCGCCGGTACGCCCGCGACGCCGGTTCGCAGCTGGAGCGGCTGCACATCCTCACCCGTGCCGACTGCACCACCCGCAACCGCCGCAAGGCGGCGGCGCTGGCGCGCTCCTACGACGACATCGAGCGGCGCATCGAGCTGCTCGCCGAGCAGGAGGAGCTGGACCGCATCCGCCCGGACCTGGACGGCAACGAGATCCAGGAGATCCTGGGGGTCAGGCCGGGTCCCGTGGTCGGCCGCGCGTACCGCTTCCTGCTGGAGCTGCGCCTGGAGAACGGCCCGATGGGCAGGGAGGCCGCGACCGAGGAGCTGCGCGCCTGGGCGGCCGAGCACCTGTGAGGGTCAGCGGCCCGGCTTGACCGCCGTGACCGCCATGGCCATGCCGAACACGCGCAGCGGGGTGTCCTCCAGGGTGTCGGACAGGGTCTGCAACGCCGTGGTGCGGCGGTCGAACGGCGGCATCAGGTAGTCGATGGCGCGCACGCGCAGCCCGGCCCCCCGCAGCAGCCGGCCCATCTGCTGGGTGGTGAACGCGCGCGCGTCCGACATGCGCGCGTGCAGGGGCCCCACCCAGGGCAGGAAGGGCGCGGTCAGCGCCGAGCGGCGCCGACCGCCCCACAGCACGCCGTGGGTCTCGAAGGGGAACCAGCGGTTGGGCGTGGTCAGGGAGAAGGCGCCGCCCGGCTTGAGGACCCGGCGGACCTCGCGGAGGGTGCCCTCCAGGTCATCGACGTGCTCGACCACCTCGAACGCGGTCACGCGGTCGAAGGTGTTGGCGTCGAAGGCCAGCGCGTCGGCGGACATCTTGTGGATGCCGATCCGGTCCTCCAGCCCCGTGCCCGCGATGCGCCCGGCGAACGCGTTGAGCCGCTCGGGTTCGAGGTCGATCGCGTCCACGCGCACGTAGCCCCCGGCCAGTTCGACCGTGTAGGTGCCGTCGCCGCAGCCCACGTCGAGCAGGCGGTCGCCGCGGACGGGCAGCTGCCGGGTCACCGCCCCGACGCGCTTGACCACCCCCCGCGGCCCGAAGGCGCTGGAGGCGTCGCACAGTGCGTCACCGGTGTTCATGGAGGACCATCCCCGCTGTCGACAAGTCTCCCCGTGGACACTACAACACGTGACGACATGGTGACGTGTCGATGTGTCACCAGGTCGTCAGGGTGCTACGCGACCTCGCGCTGCGCCTCGGCGGCGCTGGCGCGGCGCCCGCGCACGACCCAGGCGGCGCCCATCACCAGGTAGGCCGCGGCCATCGCGACGACCACCGCGGGGTTCACCCCGGACGGCGGGACCAGCGCGGCGGCCAGCGCCGCGCCCAGGACGAACGTGGCGTTGAACAGCACGTCGTACACCGAGAACACCCGCCCCCGGAACGCGTCGTCGACATGTCGCTGAACCAACGTGTCGACGGTGACCTTGACCCCCTGGGAGACGAAGCCCAGCGCGAACGCGGCCACGGGGAAGAGCACGGGTGAGAAGGGCAGCCCGAACACCACCAGGACCGCCGACGCCGCCGCCAGCTGCAGCGCGATCCACGTCCCCGGGGCCATCCGGGCGGTCGCCCACGGCGTGGCCACCGCGCCCACCAGGAACCCCGCCCCCGACAGGCCCATCGCCACCGAGAAACCGGCCAGCCCGGCGACACCCCCACCGGTGAAGGTGTTGTTGTACAGCAGCAGCGTCAGCAGCGTGGAGACACCGAACAGCACCCGGTGGCCGCCGATCGTGAGCAGCGCGTCGCGGGCCTCCGGGCGCGCCCAGAGGTGGCGCACCCCCGAGACCATGCCCCGCACCACGTTGCGCACGGCCGCCGCGACCTCGTCCGGTTCCCGCTCCAGGTGCGGTCCCAGCTCGTCGTGGCCCAGGGTGAGGGAGACCAGCGCCGCCCCGGCGAAGCCGAGCGCGGCCGCGAACAGGATGAGCCCGGTGCCCAGGGCGTCCTCACCGCCGAGCAGGCCGATCGCGGCGCCCGCCCCCGCGCCCAGGAAGCTCGCCGCGGTACCGCTGGTCGGCGTGACCGCGTTGGCCATCATCAGCTTGTCCCGGGCCACCACGTAGGGCAGTCCGGCGGACAGCCCGGACAGGAAGAAGCGGTTGACGCTCAGCACCAGGAGCGCGGTGAGGAGGAAGGCCGGGCTCTCGCCCCGCGCCACCAGGAACGCGCTCGCCACCGCGAGCGCCGCCTTGGCCAGGGAGGACAGCAGCAGGATCTGGCGCCGGGGCCACCTGTCGATCAGGACCCCGGCGAACGGCGCCACCACCGAGAACGGCAGGAGCAGCACCGCGAAGGCCGCGGCGACGGCGCCCGCGCTGGTGTGCTGTTCGGGGGTGAAGAAGACGAAGCCCGCAAGCCCGGCCTGGTACACCCCGTCGGAGAACTGCGCCACCAGCCGGGTGCCGAACAGGCGGCGGAACCGGGGCCCCCGCAGGACCACGCGCAGATCACCGAAGAAGGACACGGCACCAAGGGTAGGCCGTGCCCGGGGCCGGGACGGCCCCGGGAGGAGCGGACCCGGCCGTGCGCCGGGACCGCCCTCAGGAGCGCTCTACCCCTCGGCGCCGTCGTGCTGGCCCGAGGCGATGAACTGCTCGACCTTCTCGTGCGCCTCGGCGTCGCTGTACTGCTCGGGCGGGGACTTCATGAAGTAGGAGGACGGGGCCAGGATCGGGCCGCCCATGCCGCGGTCCTTGGCGATCTTGGCGGCGCGGACCGCGTCGATGATGATGCCCGCGGAGTTGGGGGAGTCCCAGACCTCCAGCTTGTACTCCAGGTTCAGCGGCACGTCGCCGAACGCGCGCCCCTCCAGGCGGATGTAGGCCCACTTGCGGTCGTCCAGCCACGGCACGTGGTCCGACGGGCCGATGTGCACCGAGCCGGCCTTCAGCTCGTGCGGGATCTGGGAGGTGACGGACTGGGTCTTGGAGATCTTCTTGGACTCCAGACGGTCGCGCTCCAACATGTTCTTGAAGTCCATGTTGCCGCCGAAGTTGAGCTGGTACGTGCGGTCCACGATCACGCCGCGGTCCTCGAACAGCTTGGACAGCACGCGGTGGGTGATGGTCGCGCCGATCTGCGACTTGATGTCGTCGCCGATGATCGGCACACCCGCTCTGGTGAACTTCTCGGCCCACTCGGGGTCGGAGGCGATGAACACCGGCAGGGCGTTGACGAAGGCCACGCCCGCGTCGATCGCGCACTGGGCGTAGAACTTGCCGGCCTCCTCCGATCCCACCGGGAGGTAGGACACGAGCACGTCGGCCTTGCTGGCCTTGAGGGCCGCGACCACGTCCACCGCGTCCTCGGGGGACTCCTGGATGACCTCGCGGTAGTACTTGCCGAGCCCGTCGTAGGTCGGTCCGCGCATGACGGTGACGCCGGTCGGCGGCACGTCGCAGATCTTGACGGTGTTGTTCTCGCTGGCCGTGATGGCGTCGGCCAGGTCGTGGCCGACCTTCTTGGCGTCCACGTCGAAGGCTGCGACGAACTCGATGTCGCTCACGTGGTACGGGCCGAACTGCACGTGCATCAGGCCTGGTACCCGGGACTCGGGGTTGGCGTCCTTGTAGTAGTGCACGCCCTGGACGAGCGACGCCGCACAGTTGCCGACGCCCACGACGGCTACACGTACCGAACCCATTGGTCCTTGCTCCTTCTTCTTCGCGAACATGGATTCCACGGCGCACGACGACGGGACCGCGCCGACGGCGGTTCCGGGTCCCGTCGCCACGCGTTCGTTTCCCGTATGTGGTCAGCAGCGCACACGGCGTTTCTGTTCCCACCCGCCGACCCGCACCGCCCTCGACGGGCGGTGTCCGGCGCGCGCGGCCCCCGTGCCCTCCGTGCCGTCCTCTGCGGACGGCCAGGGCACGGTTCGCGTCCCGCGACCGGGAACCGCAGGGGGAACATGCATGTCTGGCTGTTTTGTTCAGTTCTGACTCTATCCCCGCCCACCTGCGGGCCCGCATGCCAGACCTGTGACACGCGTCCGCGCGCGTGCGCCCGGGCGACGACCGCCGTCCGTGAACCCTCGGAATCCTGCGGGGAAAAATCTCACACACCCATCCCTACCAGCGCCGACACCGAACACCTCACGGGCGGGTCTTCGCCCGGCCGACTTTCCGGCGTTCGGTTTGCCCGCTCTGAACTGGCACAACGGGCGGTTCCCGGCGAAACATGGCCAGGTGTCCCAAGACGCGCGATAACCTCGCGCGTGGGTTGTGCTATACCGTTCGATCGCTCTAACGTGACCTGTGATTTGCGTGCGTAGCCGGTAGAGCCCCCGGACCCAGCCCCTGCCGCGGCGGCGTTTCCGTAGGCACCGAGCACCGAGGGCTGTCGCTCCCGCAGGCCAACGACCAGGAGGAAGAAGCGGCTTACGTCTTCGCGACCTGTGTGAAAACCCCCGCGCGCCTTCGGGCGTCCTTTATCAAGCCTTGAACGACAGGCACAGCGTTGGACACGGCCACGCCGGTCCGGTCCACGCAGTCGTCGCGAGAAGCAGGTCGCGGATCACCGATCCCCCAGGGGGACCGTCCCCCCGTTTCCACCAAGGAATCGTCAGGCCGACCGGCCGTGAGAGGCAATCGAGGACCACGTGAGTACCGAACGACGACGGAACGCCGATGGCGGCCGTCGCCGGGCCGACGGCCCGGCCGACGGCTCGCGCGGCGGCGGCGGACGGCGCCGGGCCGACGGCCCGCCCCGGGACGAACCCTCCGGAGGCCGCCGCCGCCCGGACGCCGGTGACGGCTTCTGGGGGGACGACACCGGGCCCGAGCGCCCGCGCCGCCGACGCCCCCCGGAGCAGGAGGCCCGTTCCGAGGGCCGCCGCCGCTCCGAGGGCGAGCGCCCCCGCCGCCCGGAGGGACAGCGCCGCGCCCCCGCCGACGGTGACCGCCCCCGCCGCCGCCCCGAGGGCGAGCGCCCCCGGCGGCCCCAGGACGGCGAGCGCTCCGGCCACCGTTCCGAGGGAGACCGCCCGCGCCGTCCCGAGGGACAGCGCCGCCGCCAGGACGAGGACCCCCGCGGCCGACGCAGGGCGGCCGGTTCCGGACCGCGCGACCCCCGCGACCGCGACCCCCGCGACCCCCGCGACCGCGGCCGTGACCGCGAGAACGCCGCCCGCTCCGAGGGGCGGCGCGCCCCGGGCCGCGGCTCCCGCGCCGCCGCCGGCGGCGGCAGAGGAGGCCGGGGAGGCGGTCGGCGCCGCTCCCGCGACGAGGAGCCGGACGACCGCCCCTGGTTCAAGCGCTTCCTGTCCAAGGCGTGGAAACCCGCCCTGGCCGTCTTCGGTCTGATGATCATCGGCGGCGTGGCCGCCTTCGCGATCCTGTACGCCATGGCCCCCAACGTGAACGAGCTCGAGGCCAAGTCGGACGCCAACCTGTCCGCCACCCAGATCATGTGGGCTCCGGAGGGCGACGCCGAGCCCGAGGTCGCGGTCACCACGGGCGAGGTCAGACGGGTCGAGGTCCAGAGCGAGGACATCCCGCAGACGGTCATCAACGGTGTGCTCGCCGCCGAGCAGCGCACCTTCTACACCGACCCCGGCATCAGCATCTCCGGCATCGGGCGCGCCCTCCTCTCCGGCGGCGAGGCGGGCGGCGGTTCCACCATCACCCAGCAGATGGCGCGGAACTACTACAGCGACCTGGAGATCGAGAACCAGTACATCCGCAAGATCCGCGAGATCTTCATCTCCATCAAGCTCAACCAGCAGATGGAGAAGGAGGAGATCCTCTCCACCTACCTCAACACCATCTACTTCGGCCGCAACGCCATGGGCATCCAGATGGCGGCCCAGTCCTACTTCGGCAAGGACCTGGACGAGCTGACCGACGCCGAGGGCGCCTTCCTGGGCATCATCATCCAGATGCCCAGCAACTTCCAGGGCGAGATGGGCGACTGGACCAGGACCTACCTCAACGAGGAGCGCTGGCCCTACGTGCAGAACCAGCTGGCGCTCATGCACGAGGAGGACCCCGACCTCGGCCTGCCCAGGGCCGAGGCCGAGGCCCTGGAGATCCCCGAGCTCGTCCCGTACGGCACCGAGGAGGGCGAGGAGGAGCAGGAGTACGACCCCAAGTTCGACTACGTCCGCCAGGCGGTCGTCCAGGAGATCGAGGAGCGCTACTCCGGGATCACCGCCCAGGACATCGCCACCCAGGGCTTCGTCGTGCAGACCTCGCTGGACCCCGCGCTCATGGACGCCGCGCGCAGCTCCTTCGACGTCCTGCCGAACACCCCCGAGGACACGATGATGGGCCTGACCGCGGTCGACCCCGCCACGGGGCAGATCGTCGCCTTCCACGGGGGCGACAACGTGGTCGAGGACGTCAACAACTCGCTGACCCACCGGACGCAGGCGGGCTCGTCCTACAAGCCCTACGTGCTCGCCACCGCGCTGGAGAACGGCATCAGCCTCAACAGCACGTTCGACGGCGACTCCCCCCAGGAGTTCCCGGGGCTGCAGAGCGAGGTCATCAACGCGGGCGGCAGGAGCTGGGGTCCGGTCAACCTGATCCAGTCCACCGCCCAGTCGATCAACACCCCGTTCGTGGAGCTGGCGGTGCAGATGACCCCGGCCGCGGTGGACGAGCTCGCGGTCCAGGCCGGTGTGGCCGAGGAGCAGACCACGACCTCCGCCCAGGGCCCGCTCATCGCGCTGGGCACCCACCAGGTGAGCGCTCTGGACCAGGCCGAGGGCTACTCCACCTTCGCCGCCGGGGGCGTGCACCGTCCGGCGCACATGGTCACCGAGCTGCGCACCTCCGACGGCCAGGTCATCCCGCCCGACGACGCCGACCTGCTGGAGAACGGTGAGCAGGTGGTCACCGCGGACGTCGCGGCCGACGTCACCTACGCCATGACCCAGGTCGTCGAGCCCGGCGGCGGTGGCGACCAGGCGGCGCTGCCCGACGGGCGCCCCGTCGCGGGCAAGACCGGTACCTCCAGCGACGCGGTCTCCGCGTGGTTCGTGGGATACACGCCGCAGCTCGTCGCCGCGGTGGGCCTGAGCCGCGCGGACGCCAACCAGGCCCTGGAGTTCGACGGCCAGACCGCGGGGGAGATCTTCGGTGGCACCACCTCGGCCAACGTGTGGCGCGAGTTCATGACGACCGCCATGGAGGGCGTCGAACCGGCGCAGTTCCCGCCGCCCGCCTACGTCGGTACGGAGCAGAGCTTCGTGCCCACGCCGTCCCCGAGCGCGGAGCCGAGCGAGGAGCCGAGCGACGAGCCCTCGGCCGAGGAGTCCCCGAGCGAGAGCCCGGAGGAGTGCGACCCGTCCATGCCGGACTCCCCGGCGTGCCAGGACCAGCAGACCGAGGAGCCCTGTGAGCCCGGGTGGGGCCGGGACTGCCCGGAGAGCCCCGGCTCGGGGGGCGAGGAGGAGTGCGGAACCTGGCCTCTGCCCGCATGTGAGGACACCGATCCCAGCGGTGAGGCCTCCGACCCCGAGCAGGACGGCGGGGACCAGGGCGGCTGGCCCTTCCGGGCGAACGGCGCCGGAAGCGACGCCAACGGGTTGATCATCCTCGGCCGGAACGACTGACCCGGTCCCGGACGGGAGAGGGGGCCGGTACGCGTTGAGCGCACCGGCCCCCTTCGCGTGTGCCCGGGCTCCGTCCACAGGTCGCACCGGAAGGTGTGCGGCTGCTGGTAATCTTGGGTCCCGTATGGCTCAGAGTCCGCGCGACGCCCGCCCCCGCGGCGCGGAACCCGTCCCGGACTCCTGCCCTCCTGCTATGGAGATTCCATGGCCGCGACAGTCCAGAGGAGGAACGTACGCCTATGCGTCGTTACGAACTCATGATCATCCTCGACCCCAACCTCGACGAGCGCACCGTCGCCCCGTCGCTGGAGAACTTCCTGGGTGTCGTCCGCAACGACGGCGGCTCGGTGGAGAAGGTCGACATCTGGGGCAAGCGCCGTCTCGCCTACGACATCGACAAGAACGCCGAGGGCATCTACGCGGTGATCGACCTCACCGCCGAGCCCGCCACGGTCAAGGAGCTGGACCGCCAGCTCGGTATCGCCGAGGCCGTGCTCCGCACCAAGGTGCTCCGCCCCGAGGTCCACTAGGCGGCGCACCGCCGCCGTCCCCCGCCCCGATCCACCCCCGGCCCCGGCTGTTATGTCGGTGGTCGCGCGGATGATCGGGGGAACAGGCGAAACCGCCTGATCCGACTACCTCGAACCGGAGCCCATCCATGGCAGGCGAAACCCAGATCACGCTCGTCGGCAACCTGGTCGACGACCCTGAACTGCGCTTCACTCCCAGTGGAGCCGCGGTCGCCAACTTCCGTGTGGCCTCGACGCCCCGCACCTTCGACCGCGCGTCGGGGGAGTGGAAGGACGGCGAGTCCATGTTCCTCACCTGCACCGTCTGGCGGCAGTACGCGGAGAACGTGGCCGAGAGCCTTCAGCGCGGCATGCGCGTCATCGTGCAGGGCCGGCTGAAGCAGCGCTCGTACGAGACCCGCGAGGGTGAGAAGCGGACCGTCTTCGAGATCGACGTCGACGAGGTCGGCCCGGCCCTGCGCAGCGCCACCGCCAAGGTGACCAAGTCGCAGCGCCAGGGCGGCGGAGGCGGCTTCGGCGGTGGCGGCGGCGGTGGTTTCGGTGGCGGCCAGCCCCAGGGCGGCGGCTACGGGAACCAGGGCGGCGGCTTCGGCGGGTCGCAGGGCGGCGGAGGCCGCAGCGGCCCCCCGGCCGACGACCCGTGGGCGACCAACGGCGGCGGTGGCGGCGGCTTCGGCGGCGGAGGCGGGGGCTTCTCCGACGAGCCCCCGTTCTAACCGCGGCGAGTACCCCGTCCGGCGCCCCGAGGCGCCAGACCCTTTCCACATCAGACCATCCCCGGGAGGACCCCGGGGCTCTTGCGAAGGAGCACCACGATGGCTAAGCCGGCAGCGCGCAAGCCCAAGAAGAAGGTTTGCCTCTTCTGCCAGGAGAAGCAGTCCTACATCGACTACAAGGACACCACGCTTCTCCGCAAGTTCATCTCCGAGCGCGGCAAGATCCGCGCCCGCCGCGTCACGGGTAACTGCACCCAGCACCAGCGCGACGTCGCGACCGCGATCAAGAACGCGCGCGAGGTGGCCCTGCTGCCCTACACCAGCACCGCCCGCTAACGGCGATATCCGAGGGAGGTTTTTGTCGTGAAGCTGATTTTGACCCACGAGGTCAACGGTCTCGGAGCCCCCGGCGATGTCGTCGAGGTGAAGAACGGCTACGGTCGCAACTACCTGCTGCCCCGCGGGTTCGCCATCCGGTGGACGCGCGGCGGTCAGAAGCAGATCGACCTGATTCAGCGCGCGCGCTCCGCGCGTGACATCCGCACGCTCGACGAGGCCCAGCAGGTCGCTGGCCGCGTCAACGCGCTCACCGTGCGCCTCAAGCAGCGCGCCGGCGAGGGTGGCCGCCTGTTCGGTTCGGTCACGCCCGCGGACATCGCCGACGCCGTCAAGGCGACCGGTGGTCCCGACCTGGACAAGCGCCGGATCGAGATCAAGAACCCGATCAAGGCCGTCGGAAGCCACAAGGTCCAGGTCCGCCTGCACCCCGAGGTCTCCGCGACGATCAAGCTGGACGTCGTCGGTTCCTGACCGACGCCGTGCACGTCGGGCCCCGTCTCCCTTCCGGGAGGCGGGGCCCCGCTGTTTCTCCGGGCTCTCCCGAGGTCTGCGTCGCACCCCCCGGCGCTTCCCCCGCGGCCCGACCTCACGGAGGCGGTCCGCGTTCTTGCGCGGTTCTCCTGACACGCCTGGCCGACAGACAACCCTTTGATTACTCTTTGTAATCTATCGTGTTCTCTGTGTTGGTGTCGTACGTTGCACCACCCAGCACGGAGAGGACGCAGAGCCATGACCGTGGAAAGAAGAGACGAGCCGGGCCGACACACACGGGTGGACCGCAGGACCGTTCTGCGGGGGACCGCCCTCGCCGCCGGGGGAGTGCTCCTCGGCGGGATCGCCGGGATCCCCGCCGCGGACCGGGCCTCCGCGGCCACGCGACCCAAGGTGTACACGCGCGCCGACTGGGGGGCGCGCGCTCCGAAGAACAAGATCGAGGTCGTGCGCCGCGGGGCCACGCACATCGTCGTGCACCACACCGCCACGGCGAACGCGTCCGACACCTCGACCTCGCACGCCGCGTCGCTGTCGCGCTCCATCCAGCGGTACCACATGGACACCAACGGGTGGAGCGACATGGGGCAGCAGTTCACCATCAGCCGCGGCGGCCACATCATGGAGGGGCGCGACCAGAGCCTGCAGGCCGTCAGCGCGGGACACCACGTGCTCGGCGCGCACACCGCCAACCACAACGAGCACGCGATCGGGATCGAGAACGAGGGCACCTACACCTCGGCGACCCCGCCCGCGCTCCTGTTGGAGTCGTTGGCCGACACCTGCGCCTGGCTGTGCCTGGCCTACCGGCTGGACCCCGACGAGGCCATCGTCGGCCACCGCGACTTCAACGCGACGGGCTGTCCCGGCGACAAGCTCTACGCGGCGCTTCCCCAGCTCCGCTCCACCGTCAGGAGCAGGATGCGGGAACAGCTCGCCCACCCGGGCGCGGCGGCGGTCGCGGCGCCGGAGCCCGACCAACTGCCGACCTACCCCGACGTGCCGCGGGACGAACAGGTGAGGCCCTACAGCCACGGACCCGCCGTCGGTGAGCGCGACACGTTCACGTGACCCCGCCGGTCCGCCGGAGGGACACGGAAACCGGGCCCGTCACGGCCGCGCCGTGGCGGGCCCCCTGATCAGGGCCGGTACGCGCCGGTGACCAGCCAGGCCGTACTCCGGGCCCGGAACCCGAGGGTGACCGCGCGGGCGAGGATCCACACCCCGAAGGCGATCCACAGGCTCACCAGCGCCCACAGGGGGCCGTCCGCCAGCCGCGGCAGGACCAGGGCGAACGGCAGGAAGACCAGCATCGTCCACAGGGACGCCCACGCCAGGTAGCGCTGGTCCCCGGCGCCCATCAGCACGCCGTCCAGCACCATGGTCACCCCGCTCAGCGGCTGCAACAGCGCGACCACCACCAGCGAGGCCGTGATCAGGACCCGCACCTCGGGGTCGGAGGTGAACGGGATCCACGCCCACGGCAGCGCCAGGAACACCACCGCCATGAAGACCAGGCCCAGTCCCACGCCCCACTCCACCATGCGCCGCGTGGCGTCCCGGGTGCCCTGGACGTCCCCCGCGCCCAGGTAACGGCCCACGATGGACTGCCCGGCGATGGCGATCGCGTCCATGGCGAACACCAGCAGCGCCCAGATGTTGTGGCTCACCTGGTGCGCGGCGATCGACGCGTCGCCCAGCCGGGCCGCCACCGCCGTGGTCACCAGGGCCACCACGCGCATCGACACGCTGCGCAGGAACAGGGCGAACCCCGCCGAGGCCGAGGCGCGCAGGCCCGCCGTCGTGGGCATGAGCGACACGCCCTCGCGCCGGGCCGCGCGCGCGATCGTCATCACGTACCAGAACGCGCCCCCGCCCTGGGCGAGCACCGTCGACCAGGCCGAGCCCGCGATGCCCCAGTCCAGGACCAGCACGAACACCGAGCACAGCACCGCGTTGGCGACGTAGGAGCAGACCGCCACCACCAGCGGGGTCCGGGCGTCCTGGAGGCCGCGCAGCACACCTGTGCCCGCCATGACGATGAGCAGGAACGGCGTACTGAGCAGGCTGATGCGCAGGTAGGTCAGGGCGTGGGGCGCCACGTCCGGCGAGGCGCCCAGCGCCTCCACCATCACCGGGCCGAGCGGCCAGCCGATCGCGACGGCGGCGAGACCCAGCAGGACCGCGAGCCACAGCCCGTCCACGCCGTCCCGCACGCCCCCGGGGACGTCGCCCGCGCCGAACCTGCGCGAGACCGCCGCGGTGGTGCCGTAGGCGAGGAAGACGCAGACGGCCACGAGCGTGAGCAGCACCTGCCCGGCCACGCCCAGGCCGCCGAGCGCCTCGGTGCCCAGCGTGCCGACGATCGCGGAGTCGGTGAGCAGGAACAGGGGCTCGCTGATGAGCGCGAAGAACGTCGGAACCGCCAGGGCGAGGATCTCGCGGTCGTGGCGGTGCCGGAAAGGGGCGGCCGGAAGCAGTTGTGGCATGACCAGCACACAGTATCGGACACGCGTTCTACGCGGGTGTGGAGTTATCCACACCCCTGCTGAAGCCTGTGGATAACTTGTGGAAACACGCCCTGTGAGGCATCTTGCACCCCCTGACTGCATCCTGCGTTTTGGCAGGTCAAAGGCTATATGTAGCGGTCACGGCAAAGTTATCCACAGGTGATGTGCACAACCCCGGTTCGGGATGCCCTGCGGGGCACCGGACATGGTGGTAAGGGACGTGTCCACAACCTCCGGCCGAGGCGCCTCCGGCGTCCGCCATGGGGCATCCTGGAAGGGTCGGCCCGTTCCCGGGTCGACGGAAGTACCGTCCCGGGGGAGCGTTCGTGAGTGTCGCTGAGCAGCCACCTGAAGAAGGCGGATACGAGCGCACCCCGCCCCACGACATCCAGGCCGAGCAGAGCGTGCTCGGCGGCATGCTGCTGTCCAAGGACGCCATCACGCAGGTCGTGGAGATCATCCGCTCCGCCGACTTCTACCGCCCCGCGCACCAGATCATCTACGAGAGCATCGTCGACCTCTTCTCCCGCGGCGAGCCCGTGGACGCCATCTCGGTCAACGCCGAGCTGACCAAGCGCGGCGAGGCCACCCGGGTCGGCGGCGCCCTCTACCTGCACACCCTCACCGAGGCGATCCCGGCCGCGGCGAACGCGGGCTACTACGCCAAGATCGTCTCCGACCGCGCGGTCCTGCGCCGCCTGGTCGAGGTGGGCACCCGCATCGCCCAGATCGGCTACGCCGGGGACGGCGAGGTGGACGACCTGGTCGACCACGCCCAGGCCGAGATCTACAAGGTCGCGGAGAAGCGCACCGGCGAGGACTACGTCGCGCTCGCCGACATCATGCCGGGCGCCCTGGACGAGATCGAGGCGATCGGCGCCAACGACGGGACCATGACCGGCGTGCCCACCGGCTTCGCCGACTTCGACGCCCTCACCAACGGCCTCCACCCCGGCCAGATGGTCATCATCGCCGCCCGCCCGGCCGTTGGCAAGGCGCTGGCCCTGGACACGCCCCTGCCGACACCCGGCGGATGGACCACCATGGGGGAGGTGGAGGTCGGCACCGAGCTGATCGCCGCCGACGGGACACCCACCCGGGTGGTGGCCGCCACCGAGGTCATGACCGGGCGACCCTGCTTCGAGGTCGTGTTCGACGACGGCACCACCGTCGTCGCCGACGGCGACCACCAGTGGCTGACCCACACGCGGGCCTCGCGGCGCGCGGCCCGGGAGGCCGAGGCCCGGGGAACGGTTCCCCGTGTGCTGCCCGAGGTGAGGACCACCAGGGAGATCGCCCGGACCCTGCGTACGGAGACCGCCGACCGCAGGCTGAACCACTCGGTGGTCAACACGGAGGCCATCGAGCTGCCCGAACGCGTCCTCCCCCTGCCGCCCTACTTCCTCGGCGCCTGGCTCGGTGGCGGAGCCTCCGCCGCCGCCCGGGTCACCAGCACGGACCCCGAGGTCCTGCTCAACATCGAGGCCGAGGGACTCGTGACCAAGCCGGTCGGCTCCACCGGCATGACCTACGGTGTCTTCCTGCCGGAGGAGGACACCACGCCCACGGCCCGTGAGTGCGTCGCCAGCCACGGCAGCGTCCAGGCGCGGTTGCGCACCCTCGGGGTTCTGGGGAACAAACACATCCCCCAGGAGTACCTGCGCGCCTCGGTCGACCAGCGGCGCGCCCTCCTCGCCGGTCTGCTGGACACGGACGGCACGGTGAACGCCACCGGCTCCGTGCAGTTCGCGGTCACCAACCAGCGCCTGGCGAACGGTTTCCGGGAGCTGGCGCACAGCCTGGGGTACCGCACCGGGATGTCGACCAGGAGGGTCGACGGCAGGTCGGAGGCATCGTCCACCTGCTACACGGTCACCTTCGGCTCCAGGAGCGAGGTCTTCCGGCTCGAACGCAAGAGGCGTGCGCACCGGGAGCGCGGCGCCGACCGAGGTTACGCGCGGATCGGCTCCCGGTTCGTCACCGAGGTGCGACCGGTGGAGAGCGTTCCGGTCCGCTGCGTCCAGGTGGACCACCCGGACCACCTGTTCCTGGCCACCCGGTCGATGGTCCCCACCCACAACTCGACGCTGGCCCTGGATTTCGCGCGTGCGGCGTCCATCAAGCACGACATGACCGCGGTCTTCTTCAGCCTGGAGATGGGGCGCAACGAGATCGTCATGCGCCTGCTGTCGGCGGAGGCCCGGGTGCCCCTGCACACCATGCGCTCGGGACTGATGACCGACGAGGACTGGACCCGTCTGGCCAGGCGCATGGGCGAGGTGGCCAACGCGCCCCTGTTCATCGACGACTCCCCGAACATGTCGATGATGGAGATCCGGGCCAAGTGCCGACGTCTCAAGCAGCAGCACGACCTCAAGCTGGTCATCGTCGACTACCTCCAGCTGATGAGCTCGCCCGGCCGGGTGGAGAGTCGCCAGCAGGAGGTCTCGGAGATGTCCCGGTCCCTCAAGCTCCTGGCCAAGGAGCTGGAGGTCCCGGTGGTGGCGCTCTCCCAGCTGAACCGAGGCCCCGAGCAGCGCACCGACAAACGCCCGCAGGTGTCCGACCTCCGTGAGAGCGGATCGATCGAGCAGGACGCGGACATGGTCATCCTGCTCTACCGCGAGGACGTGCACGACAAGGAGTCGCCGCGCGCGGGCGAGGCGGACATCATCGTGGCCAAGCACCGCAACGGCCCCACGGCGGACGTGACCGTGGCCTTCCAGGGCCACTACAGCCGGTTCGTCGACATGGCGCCCGGCTAGACCGGCGCTTCGGGGCCCGCCGCGCGGCGGGCCCCGAATATCGGCTAGTCGTAATAGCGTTTTATGGCCAAGCCGATTTGTCGACAAAGCGCTACGTCCGCTTCACGCGGAGTCGCTGACCACGATCCCCTCCCGTAGTTCCAGGTGGCGGCCGGTGAAGCGCTGTCGGGTCCTGCGGTCGTGGGTGACGACCACCAGCGTGCCCTCGTAACGTGTCAGCGACTCCTCCAGGTCCTCCACGAGACCGGGGGAGAGGTGGTTGGTCGGCTCGTCCAGGAGCAGCAGGTCGTAGGCCCCCGACGTCAGCCGGGCGACCTCGATCCTGCGGCGCTGGCCCACCGACAGGGACGCCACCGGCTGGTCCAGCTCCCCGGGCCGGAACAGCCCGAGCGAGGCGAGCTCGTCCCGGTGGTCCTCGGCGTACCCGGGCCGCCCCGCGGCGTAGGCGCCGAGCACGGTCTGTCCGGCGGCGAAGGAACCGTCCTCCTGACGCAGGTAACCCACCCGGCCGGGGACCGAAACCCGCCCCTCGTCGGGGACCGCGTCCCCGGACAGGAGCCGGAGCAGGGTGGTCTTGCCCGCCCCGTTCGGCCCGGTGACCAGCACGCGTTCGCCCGGAGCGAGGTCCAGGCAGGGCACCTCCAGGCGGTGGTCCACCCGGACCCCCTCCAACGAGGCGGCCGGAGCGCTCTCACCGGTGCGGGATCCGGTGAACCCGGCGGTCATCCGCAGCGGTACCGGCGGCGGCGCCACCGGGTCGTTGGTCAGCCTCTCCACCCTCTCCTTGGCGTTGCGGACTCGGCCCATGGAACCGTGCGCGGCCCCCCGCATCTTGAACGCCCCGTGGCCGAACGCGGCCTTCTCCATCTTGCGCGGGATGGCCTTCAGGGCCGCGATGCTGTTCTCGGCCAGCCTGCGCTGCCGGGCCAGGTCGGCCCTCCACTCCTCGTACTCGCGGATCCACCGGGCCCTGGCCGAGGCCTTCGCGGCCAGGAACCCGTCGTAGCCGTTGCCGTACCGGTGGATCCGGCGCAGGTCGTGGTCGACCTCCAGGACGGTGACGGTCACGTTGGCCAGGAACGCCCGGTCGTGGGTGACGGCCACGACCGTGCCCCGGTGGCGGCGGAGCCGGTCCTCCAACCAGGCGACCGCGCGGTCGTCCAGGTCGTTGGTGGGCTCGTCCAACAGGAGCAGTTCGGGCGAGGCCGCCAGCATCGCGGCCAGGGCCAGGCGCGAGCGCTCCCCGCCGGAGAGGGTCCTCAGCGGGCGGTCGCGGTCCAGGCCGGGAAGGCCCAGCCCGTGCAGTCCGGCGTCGACGCGCGCGTCGGCGTCGTAGCCGCCGCGTGCCTCGAACCGGGCGAGCAGGTCGCCGTAGGCGTCCAGCTCCTCCGGGGTGGCGGAGCCGAGCGTGCTCTCCGCCGCGCGCAGGCGCGCCTCCATGTCGCGCAGGACGGCCAGGGCGGAGTCGATCGCGTCGCCGACGGTGCCGGTGGAGACCCCCACCGCCTCCAGGGTCTGCGGCAGGTAGCCGGTTCCTCCCGGGGCCCGGACCGTGAGGTCGCCGTTGGTGGGCTCCTCCTCCCCGGCGAGCAGGCGCAGCAGCGTGCTCTTGCCCGAGCCGTTGTCGCCGATGATCCCGACGCGCTCGCCGGGGCTGATGGTGAGGGTGACACGGTCGAGCACGGTGTGGTCGCCGTAGCGGTGGGTGATGTCGTTGAGGGTGAGCTGGGACTGTGCTCGTACTCGGGCGGTGAGCATGCGCGCCTCCTGATCTGCGGTGTGGCTGGGAGAGGAGCCGCGGATCGACGGTGGGGCGCTGGCGTTCCGGGTTTCGGACAGGGCGCGGCGATGGCGCGGGTCCGAGAAAAGGGAACGGTGAGGCCTTCCGTGGTCGACCGCGGTACGGCGACGCCGGGGAGCGTGGGGAGGTCGCCGTGCGGCATTGGGCGCTGGCGGCGTCGGCTCGGGCGTCGGACGCGGGACTACAGGAAGATCAGCCTCATGAAGAAGACGATACGTCTCGTTTTCTTGGCCGTCAAGCGGACATCCGTGAGACCGACATCACGGTATTCGGGGTGCCAGTGGCCCTGTAATGGCTAACCACTTTGCTATTTATGGTCAAGCCGATTTGTCGACAAAGGGATGTGACGCCAGGAGGGCACCGCCGGGAGGCCCCGCGCTGACTCCGCGCACGACGAGGGGGCCGTCCCACGGGACGGCCCCCTGTGCTCGCTTCGGTCCGCCGCGCATCCGCCGCCGGATCGGCTCGGCCCCTTCGCTCGCCGGGCCCGTCCGCGCGGAGGGCGCGCTTGGCCCCGGGCAACGGCGAAGGCCTCCTCGCCCGGAGGATCCGGCGGGGAGGCCTTCGTTCGAGCCGCCGGCTAGAGCCAGCGGACCTCGGGGCGGCTCCGACCGTTGTCGTCGGTGACCAGCACCCAGTGCATGATCGGGTGTCCCGACGTCGTCGCGTCGGCGTCCTCGCGGGGCTGCGGGACGTTGACCGGCTCGGTCGCGAGACCGGAGAGGCGGTTGGTCCCAGCCGAGAGGCGGATGCGCCGACGGGTCGTCGAGAACCGAGTGGGGTGGGGTGCACGGTCCGTCCTGCGCGCCATGGGACCCTCCTCGTTTCCGTTTCAGATGTCCCAAGTTAACCCTACGTTCACCTTCGAGTCAATTCGCCGGATTTCGTGGGCGTGGTCCATCAGGGGTTCGGCCTCCGTGTGAGGCCTGCTTGGAGACCTGCCCAGGTCGGCGAGTTCTATGCGTGATGAACTGACTTCACTGTGTGACGGTCCGCTGACCTGCAATGAGGAAAGAAGTGTGTCACCCGTAGGAAAGGTGAACAAAAGGTGAACGAAGCGCGAAAGGGGGTGGCCGGTCCGATCGCACGTGCCCGGCGCCGCGCGGCAGCACCGGAGGGACCCGGCCGTGTACGACGGCCACGGCCCACCGGGGACCGCCTGCCGCCCGCCCGGCAGGGGCCCGAACACAGCGAGAGCACCCGCCGGGACGGCGGGTGCTCCGCGTGGGCCTTGAGGCGTGGCGGTCACTCCTTGAAGATGAGCCCCACGACCTCCAGGTAGAGCTGCTCCGGGTAGGGGATGAAGTCGATCCGGCTCAGGGCCTGGTCCTGACCGGCCGACTCCATCACGAAGGTCCCGTAACCGAGGAAGCGGCCCAGCAGGGTCCGCTCGAACCTCATGTCGGTGACCTTGCCCAGCGGCATCATGTTCACCTGCCGGACGATCAGGCCGGTGGTCAGCAGGAGTCGTGCGGAGGTGATGACGAAGTAGTCCACCGACCACTCCGCTACCCGCCACACGAACCACACCAACACCAGCAGCCACACCCACCAGATGATCGCCAGCGTCGCTGCGCTGTCGGCGATGGAGGTGTTGCTGAGGATCCCGGCGAGGATCAGCGCGCCGAGGACCGCTCCGACCGGACCGATCAGCACCGCGGGGTGCCGACGGATGGTCACCACGTCCTGCTCGTGCGGCAGGAGGTAGCGGTTGACCGACGCAGGAGCGCTGTTACTCGACGCTACGAGCCGCATGCCACCCGACCGTTCCGGTTACAGGAGCGCGTTGACGAAACGGGACATCGACTCCGCGCCCCCCATCAGACCGCCCAGAGCGCTCTCGATGACCCCTGCAGCGCTTTCCGGCTGTGTGAACAGATAGAACGCCACGAAAGCGATGAGCGCGTAGCCGCCCCATTTTTTCAACTTCGCCACGACTGACTCCCCTTGGAATCCACCTGACCCACCAACCCAGCAGTGATTGTCGCACCGACCATCATGCCCGTAAAGCCTGGGGCGCACCCTCGGCGTGGCGGTATGTCGGACCTTCCTCGCATGCGGGCTGTGTCCGGTTCCGGTGGTGTTGGTAACCCAGTGATTGGTGGTCCGGAATGTGGTTCAGGTCCACCGAGGACTATGACATTAAGGACACTGCTGGATATAAGGGGGTAATTCATAGCCCCCTGTCCAGGTCACCGGAGTTCGGACAGGCCGAAAACCTCGGTAGGACCTGCTCGGATCCGCTAGGACTGCTCGGCGAAGGCCAGCGCGAGCACCTGGAGGTGCTGTCGGGCGATCCGCTCCACGAGGTCGGGGGTGGCCTTGCCGGTCACGTCCTCGGCGCCGTGCCGCGCCGCGTCCACGCACCGCGTGACGGTGGAGGTGTGGTGCACCTCGGAGAACTCCTCGGCCAACCGGCTCCGCACCGGTTCGAAGCGAGAGTCGCGGGCGGTCGAGGTGGAGGGGTTCTCGGTCATCTCACTCCTTGGGGGCTACGGGGGTCGCGCTGTGTGTTCTTCCGGGATCTTTCGGTAGCCGCTGGAGGGTGGACGAAGCGTCGCGCCTGAGGAGGCGCGGGCGTGCGGTGTCAGCGGGCTGATGATGAGGGGTCTAGGGGCGAGGGGTGTTTCGGTCCGGCTGGTCTCCGCTTACGGGCGTGCGGGAACCATCTTCGCTCCTCTCTGTTACATTACCGTCTCGAAATGAATTCGGCTAATGCAAAACCGTGTCGGCGCTTGCGCCGGCTCGCCGTGTCCACCTGGGCGGACGGGGGAGTCGGCAGCAGGCATGCCCGGTTTTCGGTCGTTCATTCCTCCGGCCGCAAAAAGAGCCGAAAAAGCGCCCAACCGTGATCCGGTGGGCGCTGGGGGTGGATGGGGCGGATGTGTCTCAGGCGCAGCCGTAGAGGCGGTCGCCCGCGTCGCCCAGTCCCGGCAGGATGAAGCCCTGCTCGTTGAGCCGCTCGTCCACCGCGGCCGTCACCACGCGCAGGGTCGCGCCGTGGTCGGGGTCCAGGTCCTCGGCGAGCCGGTGCTCCACCGCGGTCAGGCCCTCGGGGGCGGCGAGCAGGCAGATCGCGGTGATGTGGTCGGCGCCCCGCTCCACCAGGAGCCTGAGCGCGGCGGCGAGGGTGCCGCCGGTGGCCAGCATCGGGTCCAGCACGTAGCACTGGCGGCCGGACAGGTCCTGCGGCAGCCGGTCGGCGTAGGTGGCGGGCTGGAGGGTGTCCTCGTCGCGGGCCATCCCCAGGAAGCCGACCTCGGCGGTGGGCAGCAGGCGGGTCATCCCGTCGAGCATGCCCAGGCCCGCGCGCAGGATCGGCACCACGAGCGGCGTGGGACGTGTCAGCTGCGTTCCGGTGGTCTCCACGAGCGGGGTCCGGATGGTGACGTCCGTCACTCGGACGTCCCGGGTCGCCTCGTAGGCGAGCAGGGTCACCAACTCGTCGGTCAGGCGCCGGAAGGTCGGGGAGTCGGTACCCACGTCGCGCAGGGTGGTCAGTTTGTGCGCGACCAGGGGGTGGTCGACGACCAGGGTTTCCAAAGCGTTCTCCGGTTGAGCTGGGACAACAAGACGGTGGCTGGGGAGGAGGCCTGCCCGAGTCTAACCGCGCGCACCCACCGGACCGGAGGCGCCGAGGGCCGCGCGGTCCCCGCTCCGGACCGGCGCGGCCGCGCGGGGGGCGTGGGAGCGGCGGAGGGGCAGCGGGGATCCGGTTCTCATGAGAGCGTGGTCCGGAATGACGCGGACCGAGGGGGACGGTGGCACCGGAGTGATCGTTACCATGTCACTCGCACGGGCGATCCGGGATTCCTTCGTCCGCACCGATACACCGGCCGGGTTGGGGTGACGATGACAGTGCTCGATCATGGTGACGACGACTCGGGCGACTTCGCGGCCATCGCGTACAGGGAAGAGGAGTACTGGGACGTCGACCTGCTCCCCGTGACCCTGACGCACGACCTCAAGGGGCTGATCCACGCCCTGCGCCAGCAGCCGAGCATCAGCGGCTCCCTCGGTCTGGTCTCGGTCGGCGACGACTTCTTCATCATCGTGCGCGTCTACGGCGAGGACGTCTCCCTCTTCCTGTCCGACGTGACCGCGTCCGTGGACTGGCAGGTGGCCCGGGACGTCCTGGACTACCTGGACATCGACCAGCCGGACGACGACGACCTGGACCAGGTGCTGCCCGCGGGCGACCTGTCCATCGTGGCCGACCTCGGACTGGACGAGATGGAGCTGGGCGCCCTGGCGGGCGATCTGGACCTGTACCCCGACGAGGTGCTGGCCAGCGTGTCCGAGCGGCTGGGATTCGCCCAGTCCTTCCAGCGTGTACTGGACGGTATGGGGTAAGGACCTGCTCTAGAAGAGCATCCGGGCGGACAGGAGAGCACGCGGTGTCGACCTTCGCAGCGGTCTTCGCTCCCAACGGGAGGACGTGGCGGGGAACCGAGGTCGAACTCGGGGACGTGGACGTCATCGACGACGTCACCGAACTGATGCTCGACTTCGCGACCGACCGGGGCAGCGAGGTCTCGATCCTGCTGGTGGAGGCCGACGACGAGTGGTTCGCCATCGTGCGCGCCGACGACGACGGCGGTGAGCCGCGCGTGTACCTCTCCGACGCGCGGGTGGTGCACGACCACCCGCTGGCCTCGGTGCTGTCCGAGGCCGGGGGGCTGGGCGCGCCGCCGCCCTCCGAGAGCGCCGGAGCCCGGCCCGACCCGCGGCCCGACGGCGACGGGGGCCTGCTCTCCGACCTGGGCCTGACCGAGGAGGAGTTGCGCTCCCTGTCCGTCGGCGGCGGGGTCCTGCCCAGCGACGTCCTGGCCGTGGTGGCCGAGCGCGCGGGCTTCGCCGAGATCCTCGACGGCATGAGGCTGTGATCGGGCGGGACGTCCTCGACGCCGCGCTGCGCGCGGCGATCGCCGAGGGCGAGGCCGCCCTGGAGACGGGCGACGTGCCGGTGGGCGCGGTCGTGCTGGACGCCGACGGCGCCGTCCTGGGCACCGGGCGCAACGAGCGCGAGGCCACCGGCGACCCCACCGCGCACGCCGAGGTGCTGGCGCTGCGGGCCGCCGCACGCGCTCGCGGCGAGTGGCGGTTGGGCGGCTGCACCCTGGTGGTCACCCTCGAACCCTGCACGATGTGCGCGGGCGCGACGGTGCTCTCCCGCGTGGACCGGCTGGTCTACGGCGCGCGGGACGCCAAGGCGGGCGCGGCCGGGTCGGTGTGGGACGCGGTCCGCGATCCCCGCCTCAACCACCGCCCGGAGGTCGTTCCGCCGGACCTGGTGCCGCGGGAGCTCTCGGACAGGTGCTCCGATCTCCTGAGCCGGTTTTTCGCACGGCGCCGTATCCGGTAGAGTGTCTCGCGGTGGAGTCGCCTAGTGGCCGATGGCGCCCGCCTCGAAAGCGGGTAAGGGGCAACCCTTCGAGGGTTCAAATCCCTCCTCCACCGCACGAGGCCGATGTTCACGCGGGTGAGCGTCGGGCCGGTAGAGGTAGCGAGGGCCGGTTGGTCCGAGCCGACGCACGGTGTGCGCGGCGCGGAGCAACCGGCCCTTCGCGTTTCCCGGACCGGGTTCCGCCGGCCGGGTCAGGGTTCGGCGGCCGGAGCGCGGCCCCGGAACGACTTGTCGGCCTGTCGACAGGTCGCCCCGTCGACAGACCGACAAGCCGCCTTGGCGACGGGCCGGTGCGGCTACTCCCCGGCGGGTGCCGGGCCGGTGCTGCCCCGGGGTACGAAGCGCGCCGCGGGCGACCACCGCTGCGCGACGGCCGTCCCGTCGGCGCACTCCAGGGCCGACTCCGCGACCGCGACCCCGTACCGGTACACGTCCACGCTCATGGTGGTGAGCGCGGGCTCGGCCAGGCGGCACATGGTCGAGTCGTCCCAGGCCACCAGGCTCAGCTGCCCGGGGACCCGCACGCCCAGGCCGCGGGCGGCGTCCAGTCCGGCCACCGCCATCACGTCGTTGTCGTACAGGACCGCCGTCGGCGGGTCCTCCCGTTTGAGCAGCTCCGCGGTGAGCCGGGCGCCCGCCTCGTGGGAGTAGTCGCCCTCCAGGACCACCGGGGCGGGGATCCCGGCCGCCCGGCAGCCCTCCGCGAGGGCCTCCGTGCGGGCGCGTGTGTGCAGCAGCTCCACCGGCCCGCTCACCCGGGCGACGCGTCGGTGGCCCAGTTCCAGCAGGCGCTCCAGCGCCGTCCGGACCGGGGACACGTGGTCGGTCAGGACGGTGGGCGTGGCGGGGTCCGGGACCGGGCTGCCCGCGACCACCGCGGGCAGGCCCAGCTCGCGCAGCACGGCGGGGCGCTCGTCCCCCTCGGTCGGGTTGACCACCACGACCGCGTCCACCAGCCGCCGCTCCGCCCACCGGCGGTAGGCGGCCAGCTCGGCCTCCCGGCCGGTCACCAGGTGCAGCAGGACCGACATGTCGCGCTCGGCCATCCGCTCCTCGATCCCGGCGATGAACTCCATGAAGAAGGGCTCGGCGCTCAGCAGGCGGCGCGGCCTGGCCAGGACCAGCCCGACCGCGCCTCCGGTCCCGGACCCGTCCATCACGCCCGCCGCGCGCGCAGGGAGTTGGCCGAGCGCAGGACGGGGGCGGCGGTCAGCGCCGTCGGGTCCACCTCCGCGTCGGTGCGCACCAGGAAGCTGTGCGTCTCCCCGGCCAGCAGGTCCACGAGCATGTCGTCCACCTCGGCGTCGGAGGCCACCCGGTCGGCCAGGACGGAGACGTCCCTGGCGAAGGACGAGGCGCGCACCTCCACCCGGTAGCCGCCCTCCACGGGCGCGGCGACGGCGGTCAGCGCGTCGGGGTCGTAGGACAGGTGGACGTCCTCGCGGAAGGGCCGCACGAGGCGGGCGTCGCGGGTCGTGGCCACGAGCACCTCCTCCTTCGCGTCTCCGGCCGCGAGCAGCTCCCGTGCCAGGTCGAACTCCGCCGCGGAACGGGGCGGTACGGCCAGCTCGATCCTAGCGGTGTGCAGCACCTCGCCCCCGAAGGTCTGGCGCTGCGCGCTGACCGGCTCCGACCAGGCCTCGTCGGTGTCGTTGACGGCCACCAGCACCAGCCGCCCGTCCCGGGGCTGGACGGTGAGCAGGCGCGGCGCGTAGGCGCGGCGCAGCCCGTACCAGAGCGGCTTGGGACGCTCCTCGCCGTCCACGGCCGCCCAGGAGGTGACCGGCCAGCAGTCGTTGATCTGCCAGACCAGGGCGCCCGCGGTGCGCGGCCACCAGGACCGGAAGTGCTCGATGCCGAACGCCACCGCGCGGGCCTGGTTGAGCTGGGTGGCCCAGTGCCAGTCCTCGAAGCTCCTCGGCGTGGGCAGGTGGGCGGACAGGCCCCGGGAGAGCTTGCCGTTGCCGTCCTCGGCCTTCTGGTGCAGCAGGAAGGCGGGCGAGGTGGGCGTGAGGGGCTCGTCGTGCACCCAGTCGGTGAGGGTGGCCCAGGTGGGCGGACCCTGGAAGCCGAACTCGGAGCAGAACCGGGGCACGTGGTCCTGGTAGGCCCGGTAGTCGGTCTGGTTCCACACGGTCCACTCGTGGCGCGTGCCGTGCGCCTCGTCGTTGGGGTGGACCTCCTTCGGGGCGTACCCCGGGGTGTAGGGGCTGCCGTCGGCGTAGAACCGGGTGGGGTCGAGTTCGGCCACGACGCGGGGGAAGAGGTCGGTGTAGTAGCCGTAACCCCAGGTCCGGTCCCCGAGCCGCTCCTGCCAGCCCCAGTCCATGAAGCCCCAGAGGTTCTCGTTGCCGCCGTTCCACAGGGCCAGCGAGGCGTGCGAGGTCAGGCGCGCGACGTTCTCCCGGGCCTCGGCCTCGAACTCACTCCACAGCGGCTCCTCCTCGGGGTAGGCGGCGCAGGCCAGGAGGAAGTCCTGCCACACGAGGACGCCGCGCTCGTCGCAGACGTCGTAGAAGTCCTCGCTCTCGTAGATCCCGCCGCCCCACACGCGCAGCATGTTCATGTGCGCGCCGACGGTCTGGTCCACGCGCCGGGCCAGGCGCTCACGCGTGATCCTGGTGAGGAAGTGGTCGTCGGGGATCCAGTTGGCGCCCTTGACGAAGATCGGCTTGCCGTTGACCACGACGGTGAAGGGGGTGCCGTGCTCGTCGGGCGTGGTGTCCACGGTGATGGTGCGAAAGCCCACGCGGCGGTCCTCCGAGCCCAGCGGCTCGGCCCGCCCGTCCGCGGTCAGGGTGACGGACAGGTCGTACAGGGGCTGGTCGCCGTGGCCGACCGGCCACCACAGGCGGGCGTCGGGCACCTCGACCACGACCACGCCGCTCTCCGCGCCGGGCGCCACGTCGGCGGTGGCCCGCACACCGGCGACCTCCGCGGACAGGACCAGACCGGAACCGGGAGCGCTCCCGGACCACTCGACGTCGGCGTGCACCTCCACCCGGCCGGTGCCGTCCTCGCCGACGGTGACCAGCGGGCGCACCTGGGACAGGCGGGCGGTGCGCCACCGCTCCAGGCGCACGGGCTTCCAGATCCCGGCGGTCTGGAGGTCGGGCCCCCAGTCCCAGCCGAAGGAGCAGGCCATCTTGCGGACCATGTTGTACGGGTGCGTGTTGGTGTGCGGCCGCTCGCCGAGTTCCCCGCGGACCTCCTCGGCGTACTCCAGAGCGGACCGGAAGACGACCACGAGCTCGTTGGCCCCGGCGCGCAGCGTGTCGCGCACGTCGAAGCGGTACCCGCGGTGCATGTTGGCGGTGGTGCCGAGCACGGTGCCGTTGAGCTCCACGGTGGCCACCGTGTCCAGGCCGTCGAAGGCCAGGTCGACGCGTTCGCCGTCCTCGACCGCGTCGGCCTCGAACGTGAGGGAGTAGCGCCAGCCCGCGCGGTGCATCCAGGCCAGCTCGGTCTCGTTGCTGTCCAGGTAGGGCTCGGGGATCAGCCCGGCGGCCAGCAGGTCCAGGTGGGTGCTCCCCGGGACCTGGGCGGGGACGGTGCGGCCCGCGACGTTCTCCGGGACGGGCCCGCTCGTCGCGGACAGCCGCCAGCCGTCGTGCAGGGTGTGACGGATCATCTGTGCCTCTCGGGGCTTCGGGGGCGGGGACGTCCGGCGTGTCCGCGGAGCGCGCTCCGCGGGGCGTCGCGGTCGTCGTGGGGCGGCGGTCCCTCTTGCGCGAACCAGCCACCTCGGGGATTCTTACTTTTCCGAACAAAGTAAGTCAACCCTGTTCCCGACCACGAAGGACGTGGCGACCGTGGCATCGCACCGCCCCCTCTCCGGCGGCTCCGACCTCCCCCACCTGCGCGCCGCCGGGGTGAGCCTCCTGCTGGACCTGACCGGTCAGACCCTGCCCCGGGTCCTGCACTGGGGTTCGGATCTGGGCGACCTCTCCCGCGGGGAGCTGGACGACCTGCGCCTGGCGCTGAGCCCGCAGCCCATCGGGTTCTCCGTGGACGGGCCGGTGGAGGTGGCCGTGCTCCCCGAGCAGTCCGCAGGCTGGCTCGGCACTCCGGGCCTGGTCGGCAACCGGGGCGGCGCCGACTTCTCCACCGCCTTCCGCGTGCGCGAGTCCGCGGTGGAGCACCGCTCCCCGGCGGGCGGGCGCCTGACCGTACGCGCCGAGGACGCCCGGGCCGGGCTCTCCCTGGACCTCGTGGTCGAGCTGACGCCCTCGGGCCTGGTCCGCCAGCGAGCCACCGTCACCAACGGGGCCGCGTCCCCCTTCGCCGTGGACGCCGTCAACCTCGTCCTCCCCGTCCCGGCCGAGGCGGTCGAGCTGCTCGACTTCGGCGGGCGCCACATGCGCGAGCGCAGCCCGCAGCGGACCGCCTTCACCCAGGGCCTGCGGGTACGCGAGAACCGCACCGGGCGCACCGGTTACGACGCGGCCCACCTGCTGGCCGCGGGGACGCACGGCTCCGGCAACCGCTCCGGTGAGGTGTGGGCCGTACACACGGCCTGGTCGGGCAACCACCGCACCTTCGCCGAGCGCACCTACCACGCGGTGTCCCTGCTGGGTTCGGGCGAGCTGCTGCTCTCCGGGGAGGTCGTGCTGGCCGAGGGGGAGTCCTACACCACCCCGTGGCAGTACGGCTCGCACGGGCACGGGCTGGACGAGGTCTCCGCCCGCTTCCACCGGCACCTGCGCTCGCGCCCGCACCACCCCTCCACCCCGCGCCCGGTGGTCGTCAACACCTGGGAGGCCGTCTACTTCGACCACGACCTCGACCGGCTGCGCGAGCTGGCCGACGCCGCCGCCCGTGTGGGCGCCGAGCGGTTCGTGCTCGACGACGGCTGGTTCGGCTCGCGCCGCGACGACCGGCGCGGCCTCGGCGACTGGTACGTCTCCGACGAGGTGTGGCCGGACGGGCTGGGCCCGCTCACCGACCACGTCACCGGGCTCGGCATGCAGTTCGGGCTGTGGGTGGAGCCGGAGATGGTCAACGAGGACTCCGACCTGGCCCGCGCGCACCCGGACTGGATCATGGCCGCGGGCGACCGGCTGCCCCGGCCGGCGCGCTCCCAGCAGGTGCTCGACCTGGCCCGTCCGGAGGCGTTCGCGTACGTCCTGGAGCGCCTGGACGACCTGCTGTCCGCCTACCCGATCTCCTACCTCAAGTGGGACCACAACCGGGACCTGGTCGACGCCGGGCACCGGCCGACCGGGCGGGCCGGGGTCCACGGCCAGACCCTGGCGGTGTACCGGCTGATGGACGAACTGCGCCGCCGCCACCCGGGTGTGGAGATCGAGTCCTGCTCGTCAGGCGGCGGACGGGTGGACCTGGGGGTACTGGAGCGCACCGACCGCGTGTGGGTCTCCGACTGCATCGACGCCCTGGAGCGGCAGGACATCCAGCGGTGGACCAACGCGCTCGTCCCGCTGGAGCTGATGGGCACCCACGTGGGGGCTGGCACCGCGCACACCACCGACCGCCGCCACACCGTCGACTTCCGGGCCGGGACCGCCCTGTTCGGGCACTTCGGGATCGAGTGGGACCTCACCCGCGCCGACCCCGCCGACCTGGCCCGCCTGCGGGAGTGGGTGGAGCTGTACAAGGAGCTGCGCGGCCTGCTGCACACGGGGACCGCCGTGCACGGCGACCACCCGGACCCGGCGGTCCGGGTGCACGGGGTGGTCGCCGAGGACGGGTCCGAGGCGCTCTACGCGATCGTCGCCACGGGAACCTCGGAGCTGTACCCGACCGGGCCCGTCCGACTGCCGGGCCTGCGCCCGGAGGCGGTCTACCGGGTCCGCCCGCAGGCGCCCGGGGACGTGCCCGACGGCAACGCCCACCGGTGGGGGGTGCCGCTGCCCTGGTGGACCCCCGAGGGCGTCCGCGTCAGAGGCGCGGCGCTGGAGCGCGCGGGCCTCCAGGCGCCGGTGCTCTTCCCGGAACGGCTGGTCCTGGTGCGCGCCACCCGGCTCTGAACCCGGCCTCGGCCCGGCTCGGGAGGGCACCACGCGTGCCGTCCCCCAGGGGCACGACACGGAGGAGGGAGCCCGGCCGGGGGAGCCGGGTTGCCGTCCCCGCGCGCGGGCGCGACACTTGGCCCACGCCCGCCCGCCGGACGCGGAAGGGGCGGGTCCCCGCGCGCGGGCGCGACACGACCGGATGGAGGTGGCATTGGGCGGGCCGTCACGGGCGATTCCGCACACGACGAGCAGGGCGGCGGTCCTCGACGTCATCCGTGCCGCGGGCACGATCAGCCGCGTGGGACTGGTGGAGGCCACCGGGTTCACGGGCGCGACCATCTCCACCGTCGTCCGCAGGCTCATCGACGACGGCCTGGTCCTGGAGACCGGGCGCGCCGAGTCCACCGGCGGCAAGCCGCGCGTCCTCCTCCGGCTCAACCGGGAGTCGCGCTACGCCGTGGGCGTCCACATCGACCCCATCGGCATCACCTACGCCCTCATCGACCTCACCGGCGCCGTGGTCTCCCGGATGACCCGCGCCGGGGTGAACCGGGACGAGGACCCCGCCGAGACCACCTCCCGCATGTCCCGCCAAGTGGAAGCCCTGGTGGAGGGCGCCGGGGTGGACCGCGAACGGGTACTCGGCGTCGGGCTGGTCGCCCCGACCGGCGGGCTCCACCGGCACCCCTCGCTGCGGCACTGGGCCGACTACCCCGCGGCCGGGGAACTGGAGGGCGCGGTCGGCCTGCCCGTGGTCCCCGGCAACGACGCGACCGCCGCCGCCCTCGGTGAGTACTGGTCCGGTGTGGTCGGCGGGTCGTCCATCTTCGCCGCCGTGTACATGGCCACCGGCGTCGGCGCCGGGGTCCTGGTCAACGGCATCCCCTACCACGGGGCCAGCGGCAACGCCGGGGAGGTCGGGCACGTGTGCCTGGACGTGGACGGGCCGCTGTGCTGGTGCGGCGGACGCGGGTGCGCCGAGGCGGTCGCCGGTCCGGCCGCCGTCGTGGCGGCCGCCCGTGCCGACGGGGACCTCGCCCGCGCCGCCGGCCTCACCCGGGAGGGCGGCCCGGTCCGGCCGTCGGTGGGCGCGGAGTTCACCGCCGTGGTCCGCGCGGCCCGCCTGGGCCAGCCCACCGCCCGCGCCCTGCTGGACCGCTCCGCCCGCCACCTGGCCGTGGCGGTCCGCACACTGGCCAACCTGATGGACCTGGACCTGCTGGTGCTGACCGGTCCGAGCCTGGCCGCGGCGGGGTCGGTCTACCTGCCCGTCATCCAGGAGGAGCTGGACCGGGCCTTCTTCGCCCGCGCCGCCCACCCGGTCGAGGTGCGCATGTCCACGTCGGCCGCGACCGCGCCCGCCATCGGCGCGGCGGCCATGGTCCTGCAGGGCCAACTGGTTCCGCTGCGCCCCGGGCTGCGTCTGCCCGAGAACCTGTCGGAGTCCGGGGCGGACTGGGACTGAGAGTCCAGCGGGCCGACGTGGTCAGGCGTCCGGGGTGCCCTCCCCGGCGCCCTCCAGCTCCTCGACGGCGCGGGTCAACCACGCCACCCACCCGGCCTCCACGTCGATGCCGCCGAGCAGCACCAGGCGCTGGACCCGCTCCCGTTCGGTGGCGGGCCCGTCCGGGTAGTCGCGCCGCTCGAACCCGCGGTACTCCTCCAGCCGCAGCAGGTGCAGGTCGCGGTGGCGGCGCAGTTCCGGAACCAGGCCGCGCACGCCCACCACCCCGGCGGCGCGCAGCCGCAGCGGCAGCGGGTCGCGGGAGGCCCTGGGGTCCTCGCGCAGGTCCACCCAGCGCTCCAGCTCCTCCCGTCCCGCGGGCAGCACCTCGTACTCCTTGCGCCCTCCGCGGGTCGGCCCGTCCGTCGCCAGCGCCCGGATCAGCGCCGCCCGCTCCAGCTTGCCCAGCTCCCGGTAGATCTGCTGGTGGGTGGCCGACCAGAAGTACCCGATCGAGCGGTCGAAGCGCCGGGCCAGCTCCAGGCCGGACGAGGGCTTCTCCAGCAGGGCGGTCAGGATGGCGTGGGGCAGGGACATGGGCGCATTCTAGGCAGCGTCGCGGGAACCGCGTTCCGTCACGGAGCGGACTCGGGCAGGCGGACCATCACCCGGCCCTCCACGACCGACGCGTCCAGGACCTGCGGCGGAGCGGTCGCGGGCCCGTGGACCACCGTCCCGTCGTCCAGGCGGAACTCGCTGCCGTGCCAGGGGCAGCGCACGCACCCGTCCACCCGCTCGCCCTCGGCCAGGGGCGCGCCCATGTGCGGACACGTGCCCAGCATCGCGCTCACGGAGCCGCCCGTCCGCGCCACCAGGACCGGGACGCCCGCCACGTCACCCCCGCCGAGCCCGCCGTCGTCGAACCCGTCCAGCGGGCCGAGGTCGTGCCAGCCCCCGGGCAGCAGGTCGACCAGGTGGTCGGCGCTGTTGGCGCCCGCCGACCGGTAGTAGGCCATGTGCCCGCCCAGGGACCCGCTCAGGCCGACCATGCCCACGCCGACCAGCGCGAGGAACCTCCCCCAGCCCTGGCGGCCGCGGGCCCGGGCCAGCGAGGAGGCGCCGAACAGCAGGGTGCCGACGCCGTTGGTCGCCGCGTGGACCACGCCCACGCGCTGCTGGCGCTCGTGCTGCTGCGACCAGTCCGCCAGACCGCTCACCACGGCGGGCAGGGTCGTGACCAGCCCGGCGTTGACCAGCGCGTGCGCGCTGCGTCGGTGGTCCCCGGGCAGCGAGTCCAGCAGGACCGCCGCCATCCACGTACCGAGGGGCAGCTGCACCAGGATCGGGTGGACGGGGTGTCCGAGCTGGACCCCGTGCAGCATGTCGCGGACGGTGCCGGACGGGATCCGTTCGGCCAGGCTCTTCATGCTGGAGACCGCGGGGTCGAGCTGCTCGTCGCGTTCGATCCGGCGGATGCGTTCACCGATTCTCATGGTGGTGCGGCTACCCGGGGCGCGCGCGTGTCACTCACGGGACCCGGGGCCGCGCGGATCCTTGAACCCGGCTTTCCCCGGCCTCCCCGGACCCTTGCGCCGGGGAGGCCGGGGCGGGCGTCACAGCGCGGCGGCCAGGCGGGTGCCCTGGTCGATCGCCCGCTTGGCGTCGAGCTCGGCCGCCTCGTCGGCGCCGCCGATCAGGTGGACCGCACGGCCCGAGGCGGTCAGCTCGTCGGCGAGGTCCCGGAGCGGCTCCTGGCCCGCGCACACCACGACGGTGTCCACGTCGAGCACGCGCTTCTCCCCGTCGACGGTCAGGTGCAGGCCCTCGTCGTCGATCCGGTCGTACTCGGCCCCCGCGACCGTCTCCACACCGCGGTGGCGCAGCTCCAGCCGGTGGATCCACCCCGTGGTCCTGCCCAGGCCCGCACCGACCTTGCCGGCCCTGCGCTGGACCAGGTGCACGGTGCGCGGCGACGCCGGACGCCGGGGCTCGCCGAGGCCGCCCCTGGAGGCGGGGTCGGTGTCCACGCCCCACCTGCGCAGGAACTCCCCGGTGTCGACGTCGCCCCCGCCGTCGGTGAGGAAGGCGGCCACGTCGAAGCCGATGCCGCCCGCGCCGATGACCGCCACGCGCTCGCCGACCTCGACGTTCCCGCGCAGGACGTCCGCGTAGCCCACCACCTTGGGGTGGTCCACGCCCGGGATCCCCGGCACGCGCGGGGTGACGCCGGTGGCGAGCACGACCTCGTCGTAGCCCTCCAGGTCGGCGGCCCCCACCCGGGCGCCCAGCCGCACGTCCACCCCGTGCCGGTCGAGCTGGACCCGGTAGTAGCGCAGGGTCTCGTCGAACTCCTGCTTGCCCGGCACGCGGCGGGCCAGGTTCAGCTGGCCGCCGATCTCCCCGGCCGCGTCGAACAGCGTGACCTCGTGCCCGCGCTCGGCGGCGGACACGGAGAAGGCGAGCCCGGCGGGGCCGGCGCCCACGACGGCCACCCTCCTGCGCAGGCGGGTGGGGGAGAGCACGAGTTCGGTCTCGTGGCAGGCGCGCGGGTTCACCAGGCAGGAGCTGGTCTTCAGGCTGAACGTGTGGTCCAGGCAGGCCTGGTTGCAGCCGATGCAGGTGTTGATCTGCTCGGGGGTGCCCGCCGCGGCCTTGGCGACGAAGTCGGGGTCGGCCAGGAAGGGGCGGGCCAGGGAGACCATGTCGGCGTCGCCCCCGGCCAGGATCGCCTCGGCCACCTCGGGGGTGTTGATGCGGTTGACCGCGACGAGCGGCACGGACACCCGGCCCCGGAGCCTGCGGGTCACCCAGCTGTAGGCGCCGCGCGGAACGGACGTGGCGATGGTGGGGATGCGCGCCTCGTGCCAGCCGATGCCGGTGTTGATGATGGTCGCTCCGGCCTCCTCCACGGCCTTCGCCAGCCGGACCACCTCGTCGAACGTGGAGCCGCCGGGCACCAGGTCGAGCATGGACAGCCGGTAGACCACGATGAAGTCGGCGCCGACGCGTTCGCGCACGCGCCGCACGATCTCCACGGGGAAGCGCATGCGGTTCTCGAAGGAGCCGCCCCAGTCGTCCTCGCGCCTGTTGGTGGCCCGGGCGACGAACTGGTTGATCAGGTACCCCTCGGAGCCCATGATCTCCACGCCGTCGTACCCGGCGTGCCTGGCCAGTTCGGCGGCCCGGACGAAGTCCTCGATGGTGCGCTCGACCTCGTCGCCGGTGAGCGCGCGGGGTGTGAAGGCGCTGATGGGGGCCTGGATCGCGCTCGGCGCCACGGAGTCCTCGTTGAAGGCGTAGCGGCCGGTGTGCAGGATCTGCATGGCGATGCGCCCGCCCTCGCGGTGCACCGCCGCGGTGACCACGCGGTGCTCCTCGGCCTCCGCCTCGGTGGTCATCTTCGCGGCGCCCTTGTAGGTGGCGCCCTCGGGGTTGGGTGCGATGCCGCCGGTGACGATGAGGCCGACGCCGCCCCGGGCGCGCTCGGCGTAGAAGGCGGCCATCCGCTCGAAGCCGCCCGGCGCCTCCTCCAGGCCCAGGTGCATGGAGCCCATGACCACGCGGTTGGCGAGGGTGGTGAAGCCCAGGTCCAGCGGTTCCAGCAGGTGGGGGTAGTCGCCCATGTCGTCTCCTCGCGCGGTGCCTCGCGGGCCGGTGTCCGGTCGGCCCCCACTCATTATGCAACAAGTTGCAAAAAGGGTCGCGGCCGCACCTCGCGTACCGGCGGAGCGGGGTTGGGCCGCCCCTCGACCAAGGGCACCGAGTCGTCCGCGGGCGAACGCCCGATCGGCCTTCCCGGGCCGCTGGTCGCGCTCCTGCGGGAGCACCGGGCCAGCCAGGAACAGGAGCGAGACGCTGCTGGAGACCTGTGGGAGGAGGGCGGCTCAGGCTCCGGTACGGCCAACTGAGACTACGGACGACGAAGGCCCCGACCGGTGTCCGGTCGGGGCCTTCCGTTTGCCCTGGTGGGCGTCCGCGGAGGATAGGGGATTCGAACCCCTGAGGCGTTGCCACCAACACGCTTTCCAAGCGTGCGCCCTAGGCCACTAGGCGAATCCTCCGCGAACAACTCTACATGCCGTCACGGGGTGCTCTGAACAGGTTTTCGCGGCCCCTCCCGGGCCCGTCCGGACGGGCCCGGGACCGGGCTTCCCGGCCCCGGGTCACAGGTCCCGGCTGGACCTCACCGCGCTGATGGCGTTGTTGCGGAAGGCGTCCACGAACAGTGAGTAGTCGGCCCGGGTCTGGGCCGCGTACCGGTGCGCGAAGTCCACGCACCACCGCGTGAACTCCGCCTCGCGGCCGTCGAGCACCGCCATGACCGCCTCCTCGGTCTGACCGCGCACGAGCGTGGCGTCCGCGTGCGAGTCGGACACGCAGTGCGCCTTGGCGGTGGCGCGCCCCAGGTAGTCCAGCACCGGCGCGATCTCCGCGGGCTCGGTGAGGTCGTCCCAGTCCAGGTCGTTGGTGTAGGGGGAGACCTCGCTCACCACGAAGCCCACGCCGCCCATCTCGGTGTGGCCCAGCAGCGGGTCCGCGTGCGCCTGGAGCGCCCGCTGGGACATCGCGGTGCGGTGCCCGTGGTGCTGGAAGTGGTCCATGATGCGCTGGTCGGTCACCACACGCGAGGGCGCCGCCACGTTGCCCTGCTTCATGGACAGCACGATGTCGTTGTCCCACGCCTCCGACTGGCCCTCGATGAGCAGGGTGTAGGCGGGCAGCCCCGCCGAGCCGATCCCGAAGCCGCCGCTGCCCACCACGTCCTTGACCGCGTAGTTGATCGACGCGTACCGCCGGTCCTCGGGGATGGTGTCCAGGTAGGCCTCGTAGGCGGCCAGGACCCGTTCCCGCTCGGCGTCGTCCAGGCGGCGGGCCCGGGGGCCCTCGGCGAAGCGGCGGGTGTACCCGTCGCGGGTCGTCATGGACGACAGCATCTCGGCGCGGCTGTTGAGCCGGGTCTTCTGGAGCACGTCGTGCACGGTGCCGTCGGTGTTGCCCAGCTTGAGCGAGAACTCCGAGTCGTTGCCCGTCGTCGCGAACTCGCGCACCTGGGCGATGTAGGCGTCGACGTAGTGCGGCAGGAGCGCACTGATGTCCTCGTCGGACAGGGCCTTCTGCCAGCCCATCACCCCGATGCTGGCCGCGAACCTGAGCACGTCCCAGGTGAAGTGGCCGAGGTAGGCCTCGTCGAAGTCGTTGACGTCGAACACCAGCCGCCCGGTGGAGTCCATGTAGGTGCCGAAGTTCTCCGCGTGCAGATCGCCCTGGATCCACACCCGCGAGGTGCGTTCGTCGGCCCAGGGGTCGTCCATGCCCGAGACGTCGTCGTAGAAGAGCGCGGCGCTGCCCCGGTAGAAGGCGAACGGGTTGGCCGCCATCTTGCGGAACTTGACGCGGAACGCCGCCGGGTCGGCGGACATCAGGTCCGAGAAGGCGTTCTCCAGCGTGGCGACGATGAGGTCGCGGCGCTCCGCGGAGCCGTCGGTGGAATCGAGCCGGTCGAGCATGCCCATGCCGTCCATGATCTCTGAGAGGTTACGTGTGTGCCGGTCCAGGCCCCGTGGGCCCTGTGCCCGAGATGAGACGCCCGGTCCGGGAGGCGCGTTCCGCCCGATTTCCGTGTTCCGGAGGGCGACCCGCTCCGGGGAGCGGCCTGCTCCGGAGGACGTCCCGCTCCGGAGGGCGACGCGCCCCGGGGGGGGAGGGGTGGGGCACGGGTTGCCCGAGCGGTCCGGGGTTCGGATACACTCGGGGCAGACCCCTCGTGCGGCGTCACCCTATGAACCTCCCCAGGGCCGGAAGGCAGCAAGGATAAATGGGCTCTGGCGGGTGCGCGGGGGGTCCTTTGTCTTTCTCCGGCCCGGTCGAACCCCTCCCGGTCCTCGTCAACCGGCGCGAGCTGTCACCGCCCGCGGGTTGAATGGACACGTGGCAGGGACCAGGGGAGGAATCACACCGTGAGCATCGCGCTGTACCGCAAGTACCGGCCCGCGACGTTCGGCGAGGTGCGTGGCCAGGAACACGTGACGGACCCGCTGCGCCAGGCGCTGCGCAGCGGACGGATCAACCACGCCTACCTGTTCAGCGGCCCGCGCGGCTGCGGCAAGACCACCAGCGCCCGCATCCTGGCCCGCTCCCTCAACTGCGCCGAGGGCCCCACCCCCGACCCCTGCGGTACCTGCGACTCCTGCGTCGCCCTGGCCCCCGACGGCGGCGGCAGCATCGACGTCATCGAGATCGACGCCGCCTCCCACGGCGGTGTGGACGACGCCCGCGACCTGCGCGAACGCGCCTTCTTCTCCCCGGTCAACTCGCGCTACAAGATCTACATCATCGACGAGGCGCACATGGTGACCAGGGAGGGCTTCAACGCCCTCCTCAAGCTGGTCGAGGAGCCCCCGCCGCACCTGAAGTTCGTGTTCGCGACCACCGAGCCCGAGAAGGTCATCGGCACGATCCGCTCGCGGACCCACCACTACCCGTTCCGCCTGATCCCGCCGAGCACCCTCAAGGAACTCATGGAGGACCTGCTCAAGGAGGAGGGCGTCTCCTACGACCCGGCCGCGCTGCCGCTGGTCGTGCGCGCGGGCGCGGGCTCGGCGCGCGACACGCTCTCGGTGCTGGACCAGCTCATCGCCGGTTCGGACGAGGGCGGCATCACCCGGGAGGGCGCCGTCTCCCTGCTGGGCTACACCGACTCCAGCCTGCTCGGCGAGATGGTCGACGCGCTCGGCGCCCGTGACGGCGCCGCCGTGTTCGGCCTGATCGACCGCGTGGTGGAGGGCGGACTCGACCCGCGCCGGTTCACCACGGACCTGCTGGAGCGCTTCCGCGACCTGGTCGTCCTGGCCGCCGTGCCCGACGCCCTGGACAAGGGCCTGGTCAACGTCGACCCGGAGGCGACGGAGCGGATGAAGGACCAGGCCGCGCGTCTGGGCCCGGCCGAGCTGAGCCGCGCGGCCGACATCCTCAACCAGGGCCTGACCGAGATGCGCGGCGCCACCGCGCCCCGTCTGCTGCTGGAACTCATGTGCTCGCGGGTGCTTCTCCCGGCCGCCGACGGCGACCAGGGTGTGGCCCTGCTGGCCCGCCTGGAGCAGATGGAGCGCCGGATCGCCTCCGGTGCCCTCGCCCCTCCCGCCGCGCCGGTCCAGCCCGCCCCCGCTCCCGCGCCGGTCACCCCGGCCTCCCCGGTGGTGCCCTCCGAACCCGTGCGCGCCGCCGCGGCCCCGGCCCCGTCGGTCGCTCCGGCCCCTGTGGAGGCCCCCGCCGCCCCGGCCCCGGCACAGCAGCGCTCCGAGCCCGCGGGCTGGGACGTCCCGGCCCGGCAGGCCGCCCCCGCGCGGAGCCAGACGCCCGCGGCGTCCGGCGGCTCCTTGGACCTGGGGCGCGTGCAGGGCGCCTGGCCGCAGATCCTGGAGGCGGTCAAGGGCCGCCGCCGGTTCACCTGGATGGTGCTGAGCGGCAGCGAGGTCCGTCCGGTCGGTGTGGAGGGCAACGCCGTCCTGCTCGGCTTCTCCCGGCCCAACGAGGCCAAGGGCTTCAGCAACAGCGGCAGCGACCAGGTGGTGGCCGCCGCGATCCAGCAGGTCCTGGGCATGGAGGTGCGCGTCGCGGCCGCGGGCAGCGCCGCCACGGCCTCCGCCGCCCCCGCGCGCAGGCCCGAGCCCGCGCGCCCGGCCGAGCCCGCCGGGTGGGACGCGCCCGCCGCCGAACCCGTGCGGTCCGGGGCGCCCGAACCCGCGCCGCAGGCGGCCTCCGGCCCGAGCCCCGCACAGACCCCGCGACCCGCTCCGGCACCGAACCCCGCACCGGAGTCCGCGCCGACCGGGCCGCCGCCGGACCGCATCGTCACCGGACTCCAGGAACCGCCGCCCGACCCCTACGAGGACGCGGCCGCCGCGCCGCCGCCCGAGTACGGCGACTCCTCGCCCGCGGTCGAGCAGGCCCCGCCCTCCCAGCCCGCCCCGCCGAGGCCCGAGACGGCGGCGCCGCCCGCCGGAGCCGCCTCCGCCGACGCCCCCGCAGGAGCGGGGGCCTCCAGGCCTCCCAGCGCCTCGGGGACGTCGGGCGCCGGGCTGATCGAGTCCGAGCTCGGCGGCCGGGTCATCGACGAGATCGAGCACGAGGCCCCGGACCCGTCCCTCTAGGTTCCCGCCACCGGGCCACGCGTTCGCCGCTGGCGGTCCGGGATCCTCGGGGCCGGTGCGCCGACCGTTGACGGTGTGGCGTGCGGGAGCCGCCTCACCGGTGATCTCGCTCCCGGGAGCACGGTGGGCCGTCGGCAGTGCCTCTGGGAGCGGGACCATCCGCGGCGGGAGCGTTTCGGCGGTCCGCCGAGTCAGTCCCGGGGGCGCAGCGCGCGCAGCACCGTGTCCACGAGCTCGTCCACGTACTCGTGTGTGAGCGGCCCGGTGCGCAGCAGCCAGCGCTGGTGGAACGGTCCGAGGAACAGCTCCGTGGCCAGCCGCAGGTCGATCTCCGGGTCCACCTCGCCCGCCGCCACGGCGGAGCGCAGCCGGTCCTCGAACACCCGCGCGTTCGGGCCCAGCAGGCGTTCCTGGACGACCTCGGCGAAGGCGGGATCGTGCTGGAGTTCGACGGTGAACGCGCGCGTGGTCCGGTCCATCTCCGGGATGCGGAACTCGTCCGCCGTGGCGCGGAGCACCGTCCGCATGTCCTCGGCCAGGTCGCCGGTGTCGGGCAGGGGCTCACCGGCGACCCCGCCGGTCAGCGCGGTGAACACGTCCAGGACCACGGCCGCCTTGGACGGCCACCAGCGGTAGATGGTCTGCTTGCCGACCCTGGCCCTGGCGGCGATCGCCTCCATCGTGAGCCTGGCGTAGCCGACCTCGCCCATCAGCTCGGTGGCGGCGTCGACGATGGCGCGCCGCGCGCGTTCGCTGCGGCGTCGGGGGTCGGGACCGCGGCGGACCCTGGTCTCTTCCTGTGCGGTGTTCTCTGCCATACCTGCCACGTTAACCGCTGAAAAATGACGAGACGTATCGTCTTGGTGCCGATATCCTACGGAGGTCGGATCGACTTGGCGAGGGGTTTCGCCCCGCCTGGAGGGAAAGGAGGTCCGCGTGGGCAGGAACAGCGACAATCTTCTGGGCATGGGCGGACAGCGCAACACCGTCTCGCGCTCCGCGCTTCGCGGAGGCAAGGGCGGCGGCCGTGGCGGCCCCAGCGACGACGCCGTGGAGCGCAAGCAGGAGCTGCTGCGCAAGCTCCGCGAGAAGCAGGGCAAGGACGCGGACGCGGTGTCCGAGAAGACCGAAGGCGCCCAGGGCGAGGCGTGAACGCGCGGCGGCCCTCCTCCGAGAGGGCCGTCGGCGTCCGCGCACCCCGCGCGATCCCTCGCGGTGCGCCACCGGCGCGGTTCCGCTGTACGCGCCGGTGCGCCTCCGCCGTGCGCGCCCGGTGCGCACGGCTTCCCGCCCGGAATCCGCTCCCCGCGTCCTCACCCGGAGCCCGCCTCCCGGAGTCGGATCCCGGCGTCCGCGCCCCGTCGCGGTCACACCGTCCAGCCGTGTCCGTCGGGTGAGTCCAACCACACCCGGTGCGTGCCGTCGGCGCCCACCGAGAGCCCGAAGCGGTCCGGATCGGGCGCGCCCAAACGCTTCCACAGCTCCAGGGCCTCCTCGAACTCGTCCCAGATGCTCCTCGGGCCGCCCTGTTCGATCATCCACGAGGTGCCGTAGGGGTACACGCGCACCCACGAGGCGCCGTTCCGGTCGAACACCCACACGCCCGACCCGGTGCCGATCCACCGCCGCCGCACCCGCCAGCCCGGCACCATCACCGACAGCGCGAACGCCGACGGGAAGGTCATCAGCGGCGCCACGGGGTCGGTCTGCGTGAGCCGGTACTCGTCGGGCTGCTGTCCCGAGTCCCGTACCGGGCGGGGCTGGGCGTCGGGGGTCCTCAGCGGCACGAACCCCACACCGCCGTGGAAGCTCGCCCGGGCCGAGCCGTCCCCGGGGCACTCCACGCGGGCGATCACCCCGGCCCCCTCCAACAGCCCCCACGGGCACACCACCAGGCCGTCGGGGCGCAGCTGCTCCACCCACGCGGGCGGCACACGGCGCACGCCGCAGGTCGAGGTGATCCGGTCGTAGGGCGCGCCGGGCGGGTAGCCGTAGTAGCCGTCGGCCAGGTGGACGGCGGGGGAGTAGCCCTCGGAGCGCAGGGCCTCGCGGGCGACCCCGGCCAGGCGCGGGTCGGTCTCCACGGACGTGACGGCGCTGTCGCCGAGCCGGTGCGCCAGCAGGGCGGTGTTCCAGCCGGTCCCGGTGCCCACCTCCAGGACCCTCTGCCCGTTGGCGAGGTCGGACAGCTCCAGCAGGCGGGCCAGGACCCGGGGCGCCGAGACGGACGAGGTCGCCGCCTCCGCCCGTTCCCCGGGGCCCGGGCCGTCCGGCCCACGGCTCCAGGGAACGGGCTCCCGGTCGTCGTGGGCGCGCTGCTCCCGGGGCTCCGGCTCCTGTTCGCCGGGCGCCCGGAACCCGGGGGCCCGGGGGTCGGGCGCCTCCCGGTACGCGGACGGGTCGGGGCCCTCGACCTGGGTCACGATGGCGTTGTCGGTGTACACGGCCGCGAGCCACCGCTCGGGGTTGCTGTTGGCGTTGAGGGCGGTCCCGTGCGCGGTCAGCGCGCCCGTCTCGGGGACGAACCGGTGTCTGGGCACCGACCGGAACGTGTCGGTGAGGGCGGCGTCGGTCAGCGTGCCGTCCGCGACCATCGCCTCGACCAGCGCCGAGTGGCGCTCTCTGGCGGTCAACACGTCCTCACTCCCCCGTGACTCTCAGCGTTACCGGTGGTGCCCGAGGGCACTACCGGGACTTTTGTGCCCCGCAGAACACCTTTCCAACCGAGAGTGATGTTAGCGCCACTCTTGGTTCTCGCTCCTGGTAGGTGCCCTTTCGGGAGAGTCGTCCTACCGTCGGGCGCGGCGTCCTCCGCCGTGCGGCCCCGCCCCGCGCCGCCGCCGTCTCCGCCCCGTCGCGGAGGAGTCCGCGCGGGGCCGGACGGGCCCTCCCGGAGCCCGGCGCGCGCCCCGATCAGCACCGCTCCGTCCCGGCGGCCCGTCCGCCTCCTCCCGCCGCCGACGGGCCCGCCCGCATGTTCGCTGATGACCGGTTACGCTCACAGCAACAGCGACATGACAGCGAGAACCAGCACCAAGAGTGCGGCGAGGAGACGGCCGTGAACCCTGGCGGAATGGACATGCAGGCCCTGCTCCAGCAGGCCCAGCAGATGCAGCAGCAGCTCGTGGAGGCCCAGCAGGCGCTGGAGGACGCCGAGGTCGAGGGCACCTCCGGCGGCGGCCTGGTCAAGGTCAAGCTGAGCGGGCGCGGACAGGTCGAGGACGTGACCGTCGCCCCCGAGGCGATCGACCCGGCCGACCCCGCCGAGAGCGCCCAGACCGTCGCGGACCTGGTCCTGGCGGCCATCCGCGACGCCGAGGCGCAGGTGGAGCGGCTCCAGCAGGAGAAGATGGGCCCGCTCGCCGAGGGCCTGGGCGGCGGCGGGATGCCCGGCGGCATGCCCGGCCTCCCCGGTTTCTAGCCCGGTCCGCGGCAGCCGCACGGACCTCCCGGTGCCGGTCCGCGGACCGGCACCGGGGCCGCTCCCGCTGTTCCCGCCGTCGTTCCCGGAACCGGGGAGCGGCCCCGGGAAGCCGGTCGGGCGGGCCCGCGCGTACGCGCGAGTCCGCCGCGCCGGATACGGTGGGGGGTGGGGATACGGACCGCCCCGACAGACCCGGTCCGTCACTGATGGGTAGGCGATGTACGAAGGCGCGGTGCAGAATCTGATCGACGAGCTCGGGCGGCTGCCCGGCGTCGGTCCGAAAAGCGCGCAGCGCATCGCCTTCCACCTCCTGTCCGCCGAGCACGCCGACGTCAAACGCCTCGTCAGCGCCCTCGTCGAGGTCAAGGAGAAGGTGCGTTTCTGCTCGGTCTGCGGCAACGTCGCCGAAGAGGACCAGTGCCGCATCTGCCGCGACGTCCGCCGCGACCCCGCCATCATCTGTGTGGTCGAGGAGTCCAAGGACGTCGTCGCCATCGAGCGCACCCGCGAGTTCCGGGGCCGCTACCACGTCCTGGGCGGCGCCATCAGCCCCATCGAGGGTGTGGGCCCCGACGACCTGCGCATCAAGGAACTCATGACCCGCCTGGCCGACGGCCAGGTGACGGAGCTGATCCTGGCCACGGATCCCAACCTGGAAGGGGAGGCCACCGCGACCTATCTGGCGCGGCTGGTCAAACCCATGGGGTTGAAGGTGACCCGTCTGGCCAGTGGCCTGCCCGTGGGCGGCGACCTGGAGTACGCCGACGAGGTCACCCTCGGTCGTGCCTTCGAGGGCCGCCGCAGCCTGGAGTTCTAGCGCGTCGCGTTCTGGAGGTCTAGCTCACATTCGCCGTTCATCCGCGCGAAACACGAGTAACCTCCGCCTGACCGGGTAAGCCCCATCGCCGGTGTGTCAAGACGCCACGCCCTCCCGTCGCAGGTCAGATGGGGTGGATGAGGTCGTCTGTGGCTACACTCCATTTCATTGTCTTGATCCCAACTCCTCAGGAGCATCGATCGTGGCCCTAATCGTGCAGAAGTACGGTGGGTCTTCCGTGGCAGACGCGGAAGCCATCAAGCGAGTAGCCCAGCGGATCGTCGCTCAGAAAAAGGCGGGATATGACGTCGTCGTCGTGGTCTCGGCCATGGGCGACACCACCGACGAACTCCTGGACCTGGCCGAGCAGGTCAGCCCGATGCCGCCGGCCCGCGAACTGGACATGCTGGTCACCGCGGGTGAGCGCATGTCCATGGCACTCGTGGCGATGGCCATCGAGAACCTGGGGTTCGAAGCCAGGTCCTTCACCGGTTCCCAGGCCGGTGTGATCACCACGTCGCTGCACGGCAACGCCAAGATCATCGACGTGACCCCGGGCCGGATCCAGGAGGCCGTGGGCGAGGGCGCGATCTGCATCGTCGCCGGTTTCCAGGGCGTCTCCCAGGACACGAAGGACATCACGTCCCTGGGCCGGGGCGGCTCCGACACCACCGCCGTCGCGCTGGCCGCCGCCCTGGAGGCCGACGCCTGTGAGATCTACAGCGACGTCGACGGTGTGTTCACCGCCGACCCGCGCATCGTGCCGAGCGCCCAGCGCATCCCCCAGATCTCCTACGAGGAGATGCTGGAGATGGCGGCGTCCGGGACCAAGATCCTGCACCTGCGCTGTGTCGAGTACGCGCGTCAGTACAACATCCCCCTTCACGTCCGTTCATCTTTCAGCCAGAAGCCGGGGACCTGGGTCGTCCCGGAAGTCGAGGAAAGCGAAGGCATGGAACAGCCGATCATCTCCGGTGTCTCTCACGACCGGAGCGAAGCCAAGATCACCGTCGTCGGCGTGCCCGACAAGGTCGGCGAGGCCGCGACGATCTTCCGGGCCCTGGCCGACGCCGAGATCAACATCGACATGATCGTCCAGAACGTGTCGGCGGTCTCCACCTCGCGCACCGACATCTCCTTCACGGTCCCCAAGGACTTCGGCAAGGAGGCCGTCGCCGCGCTCAAGAAGGTGCAGGACAAGGTCGGGTTCGAGTCCCTGCGCTACGACGACAAGATCGGCAAGGTGTCGCTGATCGGCGCGGGCATGCGCTCCTACCCGGGTGTCACCGCCCGCTTCTTCGACGCGATCGCCGGTTCGAGCACCAACGTCGAGATGATCTCCACCTCGGAGATCCGCATCTCGGTGATCGTCGAGGAGGACCAGATCGACGCGGCCGTCCGCGCCGCCCACAGCGAGTTCCAGCTCGACGCCGACCAGGTCGAGGCTGTCGTCTACGGAGGTACCGGCCGATGAGCAACCGTCTTCCCACCCTCGCCGTCGTCGGCGCCACCGGCGCCGTCGGCACCGTGATGCTGGACATCCTGACCCAGCGCGAGAACGTCTGGGGCGAGATCCGCCTCGTCGCCTCCCCGCGCAGCGCGGGCAAGGTCCTGCGCGTGCGCGGCGAGGACGTCGTAGTCCAGGCCCTGGCCCCCGAGGTCTTCGACGGCGTGGACGTCGCCATGTTCGACGTCCCCGACGAGGTGTCCAAGGAGTGGGCGCCGGTCGCCGCCGCCCGCGGCGCGGTCGCCGTCGACAACTCCGGCGCGTTCCGCATGGACCCCGACGTCCCGCTCGTGGTGCCCGAGGTCAACGCGGACCAGGTCCGCAACCGCCCGCGCGGCATCATCAGCAACCCCAACTGCACCACCCTGTCGATGATCGTGGCCATCGGCGCCCTGCACCGCGCCTACGGCGTCACCGACCTGGTGGTCTCCTCCTACCAGGCCGCCTCCGGCGCCGGCCAGGAGGGCATCGACACCCTGCGCGACCAGATGGCCAAGGCCGGTGCCGACCGCAGCCTGGGCGACACCGCGGGCGACGTGCGCGCCGCCGTCGGCGAGCTGGGGCCGTTCCCGGCGCCGCTGGCCTACAACGTCGTTCCGTGGGCGGGTTCGCTCAAGGACGGCGGCTGGTCCTCGGAGGAGCTCAAGGTCCGCAACGAGTCCCGCAAGATCCTGGGCCTGCCCGACCTGCGCGTCTCGGCCACCTGCGTCCGCGTCCCCGTGATCACCACCCACTCGCTGGTCGTGCACGCGTCCTTCGCCGAGGAGGTGCCCGCCGACGCCGCCCGCGAGCTGCTCGGCTCCGCGGAGGGCGTGCGGGTCCAGGACGACCCGGCCAACGGCGAGTTCCCGACCCCGGCCGACGTCGTGGGCACCGACCCGACCTGGGTCGGCCGCATCCGCCAGTCGCTGGACGACCCGAAGTCGCTGGACCTGTTCCTGTGCGGTGACAACCTGCGCAAGGGCGCCGCGCTCAACACGGCGCAGATCGCCGAGGTCGTGGCCGGGGAGTTCACCCGGGCCTGACCGCGCACACCGCCGGACGTCTCCAGCCGGTCACTCCGCGTGACGGGGAACGGTTGGGCGGAGCAGGCGTCCGGTGGTGTCCGTACCGGCGCGACGGCCGGTGGGCGATGAGGGCGGCGGCTCCCTCCCAGAGGAGGGGCCGCCGCCCTCACGCGTGCCCGGGGCCGGCACCCGGGTTCCCGTCCCGGAGCGCCGGACCCGCGCGAGCCCGGGTCAGTACCGCCGCGGGTCGCCGACGCGGCGGGGCCGGGCCAGTGTCAGTTTGTAGAGGAGTCGACACTGCTCGGACGAGCCGATGAGGTCGGAGGTCTCCACCGGCCGGTTGCCGCTGAAGTGGGTGCGCTCCACCACCAGCACGGGTATCCCCGGCGCCGACCCGAGCAGGGAGGCCTCGGAGTCGCGCAGCGCGCGGACGCCCACCTCCTCCACCACCCGGTCCACCGGGTGGCCCGCCGCGCTGAGCCGTTCGAGCAGTCCGCTGCCGGGCGAGCTGTCGAAGGGGGTGCGCAGGGTGCCCGCGGTCAGGGACGCGGGCTCCCAGGACCGGTGCAGGGTGATCGGCAGTTCCGAGGACAGCCCGCGTGAGGTGGTGCGGTACACCGGTTCCCCCTCGCGCAGCCGCAGCCGCAGGCTCAGCGGCGGCGCGCACTGCTCCTGCTCGGTGCCGATCGACTCGCGGCTGAGCCGCCCCAGGCCGGAGCCGGAGGAGGAGTCGGTCCGGCAGATCCGGAAGAGTTCGGGGACGGTGCGCACGTAGTACCCGGAGCCGGGCCTGGACTCGACCAGGCCCTCGGTGACCAGGAGTCGGAGCGCGGTGCGGGAGATCTGCTCGCTGACCCGGTAGGAGCGCGCCAGCCGGGTCCGGGAGGGCAGACGCGTGCCGGGCGGCAGTTCCCCGCTCAGGATCGGACCGCGCAGCTGTTCCGCCAGCCAGAGGTACCTGGGTTGCCTGCCCACGGTCACCGGGCCTCGGCCGTGCGGCCTCCCGTCGCCCGTTGGTCTCTGCGCTTGGCCAGGGGGACGGGGACGCCGTGGTCGCGGGTGCCGGGGCCGCCACCGTCACCGGTGGGGGACCCGGGGGGGAGAAGGGGAGTGAACCTGCCAGATCGCCGAAGCTCGCCCATGGTTCCCAGTAAAGCAGCGAGAGGGCCTGACAGGGGCACTTACCTGAAAGTAGTGACGTGCGTTCGGAAAGTCACCACGGAATCGGAATCCGGTCCTTGCGTAGTGGAAACGCCCGAAAACAGGAAGCACCACGGGATCCCCCGCCCAAAAGGTTACTCTGCGTAACAATAGGGAGTGTGCCTTGTTGGGGGAGACCATGATCACGAACCTCGCGGACCGCGCGGACACGGCCGTCACCTGGATGAGCGGGATCTTCGGAGTGGTCCTGGCGCTCGTGGGTCTGGCGCTGCTGGTCCTGCTCGTCGCCGCGGTCATCTCGGCGCTGGCCGACCGCGACACCTCCGCGGGCGGCAAGCTGCTGTGGGTCATCTTCATCCTCTGGTTCCCGCTGTTCGGGCCGATCGCCTGGTTCGTGGTGGGCCGCAAGGGCCACCTCAACCGCTTCCTCGGCATCGACAAGGGGAGGGCCCGCCACACGATCCCGGCCAGCGTCGGCCAGCACAGCGACGTGCCGCCCGACCGCAACGGACTGAGCCACGCCTGAGCCCGGCGCCGGGAGCCGCGGCGGGGAGGGGAGCCCCGGAACCGGGTCGGGACCCGGATCCGGGGCTCTCCCGTGTCCGGCGCCGGGAGGGAAGGGTTGTACACAGCCCTGTGGACAACCGCGTCAGCGCCCTCCGGCCGGGTATCAGCCCTGTACCAGGACGCATCCGACCACACCTGGAAGGGGGCCGGGAGATGGCCAGGAACGCCGACGTCGCCCGCGCCGTGGTGGACGAGGCGGGGACGACCCTCGCCGCCGAGGCCGGGATCCGGATGGCGGACAGACCCTCAGCGCTGTGGCAGCTGCTGGTGCTGGTCAACCTGCTGTCCGCGCGCATCTCGGCGCGGATCGCGATCGCCGCCGCCCGTGAGCTCAACGAGGCGGGCGGCACGACCCCCGACGGTATGGCCTCGCTCAGCTGGCAGGACCGCGTGGACGCGCTGGGGCGCGGGCACTACGTGCGCTACGACGAGAGCACCGCCACCCGGCTGGGCGAGTGCGTCGACCGGGTGCGCGAGGAGTACCAGGGCGACCTGCGCAGACTCGGGGAGCGCTCCGAGCACCGGACGAGCCGGGTGGAGGCGATGGTCCGGGAGTTCTCCGGCATCGGGCCGACGGGCGCCGTGATGTTCTGCCGGGAGGTCCAGGCGGTGTGGCCCTGGCTGCGGCCCTACACCGACAAGTACGTGCTGGGCGGGGCCAAGAAGGTCGGCCTGCCGGAGGACGGCGGCAAGCTCGCCAAGCTCGTGGAGGGCGACGAGGTCGCGCGCCTGGCGGCCGGGCTGGCCCGGATCGCGCGCGACGGGGACCTCGCCGACCGCGTCCGCGAGAGGGTCGGGTGAGGTCAGACCGCCTCGAAGTCGGCGAAGTCGAAACCGGGGGAGACGAAGCAGCTGACCAGCGCCTCCCCGCCGCCCAGCGGGCGGGCGGCCTGCCAGGTGCCGGCCGGGACCACCGCCTGGAGGCGTTCTCCCCGCTCTATCCCCGAGCCCAGGGTCACCTGTCCGTCGGGCTCGGGCGCCCCTCCCGTGCCGCCGTACTCCAGCACCAGGGGCCCGCCCCGGTTGAACACCCACACCTCGTCGGAGCGCACCCGGTGCCAGCGCGACTCCTCCCCGGGGCCGAGCAGGAAGTGGATGCCGGTGGCGGTGGACCGCGGTCCCGGGTAGCCCTCCGGGTGCACGGTGACGCCGCTGTGCCAGGTCTGCCGGTACCAGCCGCCCTCGGGGTGCGGCAGCAGGTTGAGCGCCTCGGCCGTGGCGGGCCGCTCCTCGGCGCCGGTGTAGCGGCCCGAGGGGTCGCGGCGCAGGTAGCGCACGCCCGTCACGGCCGCTCGGGGGATCGGCCCGTACACGTGCGGGAAGAGGACGTCGTCCCCCACGCCCGGCGGCGGGGCGGGCTCGGCGGCCTCCCAGTGCACCTCGCAGCCGACCGCGTCGGTGTCCACGACGAGGGCGACCAGCTGTTCGGAGGCGTCGGTGTAGAAGGCGTTGGCCACCGCGAGCAGGGTGGGCTCGTCCGGCGAGGCGTGCACGAACCCCTGGGTGCGCAGGGAGTCGGCCTCGATGTCGCCGCTGCCGGAGGTCCAGCGTTCGAGTTCGGTCATGTGCAGCACGTGGGGCATGAGGCCGACCGTATACCAGTCGGGGTGCGGCGGCCCGTTGTCCACAGGCTGTGGACGGAGCGCGCGGACGCCCGGAACCGGTCAGCGCGCCTGTGGACGAAGAAGTCCCCGTCTGCCCGGTGTCGGCGGACGGGGACTGCTGGTTCTGCGGTTAGTGGTGGGTGTTCTTGGTGCCTCTGATGAAGGCGTGCCACTCGGTGCGGTCGAACACGAGCGCACCGAGTTCCCTGTGCTTGGTGTCGCGCATCGCCGTGCCGCTGTCCAGGTCGGCTACTTCGACGCATTCGCCATGAGATCCGCTGTAAGAGGATTTGCGGAACGCAGTGGGGACACGGGCGACCTCTACGCAGGCGCTCTGCCCTGCGCTGTAACTCGACTTGAACCAGATTGCTGCTTCTTCGTCGGAGAAGCGGCTGCGGCGCTTCATGCGTCTTCCTTCACGTATGAGAGGAAACGGGCCCATTCGGGGTTTGGCACCGGGAGAGTGGGACCGTGGAGCTGTGTGGTGTCGCCCAGTTCCACGATGTTCTGTTCGGGGCGGCGGGCCCGGACACATCCCTGAGGTCCGCTGTAGCTGCTCTTGCGCCACTCCTGACCCGTCAACATGTCATGCTCCCAAGTCTTCGATCGCCTGCTCGATGAGGTGCTGAGACTCCTCGGGGCCCAGCGCCTGAGCTAGAAGGACATTCCACGCCTGTTGGTAGCAGGCGACATCTGGCTCGTTTTCAACATAAACGGTGCTTGTCATGAGCTCGACTTGGGCGACAGTCAGGCTCGGCAAGTCCAGCAAGGTGAAAGAGCCGGTCATCGCGGCATGTGGGCTGCACGGCTGACGCAGCACCTGGATGGTGATGTTGGACGTTTCGGCTTTGGCCAGCAGGTGCCGGAGCTGTCGGGCGAAGGCGGCCGGGTCACCGACTGGCTGTCTCAGGATCGCCTCGTATAGCACTGTATGCAGATCGAGAGGCCCGTCCTCGCGCGACAGAACACTCTGCCGGTTCATTCGGACGTCCACGAACTGCTCCAGTTGCTCGCGGTTCTTGTGCTGGTTGAGCGCCATCCCCAGGTTGACCGCGTACTCCCGCGTCTGAAGGAGGCCGGGGATGTACTGGAGCTCCCAACATCTTGCGGTGAGCGCTGTCGACTCCAACCGCACCAGATCGACGTAGCTGGGTGCCAATCCATCGGCGTACTCGACCCACCAGCCGCGGCGCTCTTGTTGGATCTCACTGGCTATCGCCAGGATGCGCTCCCGTGTCTGTGTCGTTGTGACGCCGTAGCCGTCGAGGATCGGCGGGAAGTCCCGGACAGGGAGAGTGACCAGTCCGTTTTCCAAACGGCTGATCGAGGGGGCCGAACGCTTAAGGGCTTTGGCGGCGGAAGCCAGGGACCTGTGTCCGGCTTCCAGGCGCAACTCCATGAGGAGTTCACCCAACCAGCGCTGACGGACGGAAGGCTGGGGATCCGGCTCGTTCACATGCATCCCTTCGGGCAACTGCCTCAGTGTCCCACGTGTCACCTGACCCGGTGAGGCCAGTGCTCTACTCCTATGAATTTATTTCTTGATGAAATTATTGCACCGATCATGATCGTGGGGCATGATGCCTTCAAGGGTGACGGCTTGATCGCCGTCCGTTACTCCTTTAGGAGGCGTCATGGTTGTGGGACCACGAGGTCCGGGTGCTGCTCAGGAAGAACTGTCGACTGGTCCCAAGCTTGAATGGGTGCAGTTCGGCAGGCGGGTCGAGCAGTTGCGGCTGGCGGCGGGACTCTCCCATGAGGACCTCGCCATGCGCGAGGCGCTGAGCGCCGACGAGCTGCGCCGCGTCGAGTCCGGTGCCACCGTCCCGTTCCGCTCGACCGCCAACTACCTCGACGGGAGGACCGGGGCGAGGGGACGCCTAGTCAACGCCTGGGCCCGCGCGACCATCAACACCCACCTCGCGGCCGGAGCGCCCCCGCACGGGCTCGACTCCGGCGCGGGCACCGTCCGCGAGTTCCACCCCGGTCTCATTCCCGCGTCACTCCAGACCCACGACTACTCCACCGCTCTGGGCCGGGACCACGGCCGTGGCAGGAAGAGCGGGTGGAACAGGAGCGACGGCCTGCGCGTGGTCGTCAACGAGACGGCCCTGCGCACCGCGATCGGCGGCCGGGAGGTGATGCGCGAACAACTGCGGCGTCTCCGCGGCTCCGTTCGCGACAGCGGTCTGCGCTTCCAGATCATCCCCCGGGAAGCACGCGAACACCCCTGTCCCATGGGCCCCTTCCGCCTGCTGACGCTCGGCCCCTCCTACACCGTCGCCCACGTCATGGCTCCCTGCGGCGACGGCCAGCTCATCACCGAACCCGGCGACGTCCAAGCGTTCATCGACCTGTTCGAGGACCTGCGCGGCGCCGCGCTTCCGACGGCCGAATCCCTGGACCTGCTCACCGACATCGCGGCCGCGTTCGACACGACTCCCGCACGCAGGGCCATCACGGCCGGTCAGGCCGACAGTGACACGTCCACACCGCTCGGCGGTCCCGCCGCCCAGCATGCCGCCCGCTGAGGGCGGACGAACAAAAAAGGCCCTGGCGGGTGCACTAACACCCCCAGAGCAGGCCGACACCCAAGCAATAACCAGAAAGCGAGTTGTCGACATGTCCATTGTGCCGCAGGTGATACCCGCCGATCCCCGGTGGAAGGCCCGGATCTACCCCGGAACCCTCTCCCGGATGTCCGACGTCCGAGCCGACGTGCGCACCGACCTGGCCGGGTTCGACGACGACTTGGTCGAGACGGTGGCCCTGTGCGCCAGCGAGGCCGCCGCCAACGCCGTCGAGCACACCTGTTCCGGAGAACCCGGAGGACGTGTGCTCCGCTCTCTGTTCCTCACCAACCCCGGTGTCCTGCGTCTGGTCCTGGTGGACGACGGCGCCCGGGAGACCGCGCCGCGCATACCCGAACAGCGCACCGAGACGGAGTGGATAACCGCCGAACGCGGACGCGGACTCCTCCTCATCGACAACCTCGCACAGACCTGGGGTACCTACCCGGTCGTCCCGTTCCCCTTCTGCGCCGACCTGGGAACGGCCGTGTGGGCCGAGTTCGCCATCCCCGGTGCGGGCGAAGCCCTCCGATGACCGCCGTCACCGTGAACCCGAGCATGCGGGAGGTGCTCGGCGCACCCCGGGGCCGTCGCTTTTCCCGTCCCTCGCACACCTCCGAGCCCACCCCGCTCACGAGGGAACAGCGGCTCCTCGAAGAGATGCGCGGCAACCCACGGGTCGCCTACCGGCTCGAACACGGCGTTCTGCCCCATTGGATGAGGGTGGTCGAGGAACGCCGCGACCGGCGGAACCGGTCTTTGGCCCGCCCAGGCGTTCTGGAGGAGGGAACCGAACCTGCCGAGGGCGGACGCCACCGCCGCCACCGGCGGCCCCTCCGCGAACGGTTCCGGTGGTCCGGCTGGCGGGTGCTGTCCTACGGCGTGGCCGTCGCGGGCGGGTCCCTTCTCGGCCAGGTCTTCGCCATGCCGCCCTGGTGACGTGTCCCCTTGCCCGTTCGCCCGCCCGCTCGCTCGTTCGGCTGTCCACAGCCTGTGGACAGCGGTGGCCGCCACGCCGGGACCTCCGGTGTCGGAGCGGTGAGGGCGCCGCCCTGTCACTCTGTCACCCTGTCGGTTCGTCGCCGTGTCGACTCGTCGGCATGTCTCCGCGTCCACTTGTCCACAGGCTGTGGACGGAATCCGCCGCGTCCGCCCGGAAACGACGGGGCCGGACGCGCGGGTCCGGGAACGACGGACGCCCCGGCCGTTCCCGGCCGGGGCGTCGCGTGTACCGAGCGCCGGACGCTACAGGATGATCCGCATCGGCTCTTCCAGGATCTCCGCGAGGTCCTTGAGGAACGCGGCGCCCACGGCGCCGTCCACCGCGCGGTGGTCCACCGACAGCTCCAGGGAGATCCGGTTGCGCACGACGACCTCGCCGTCCACGACCACCGGCTCCTGGCGCATCGCGCCGACCGCGAGGATGGCCGCCTCCGGCGGGTTGATCACCGCGGAGAAGCTGTCCACGCCGAACATGCCCAGGTTGGACACGCTGAACGTGCCGCCGCTCATCTCCTGCGGCTTGAGCTTGCCGTCACGGGCCTTGCCCGCCAGCTCGCGCGTGCGCGTGGAGATCTCCGACAGCGTCGCCTTGTCCGTGTCGTGCAGCACCGGCACCACGAGCCCGGCGTCCACGGCCACGGCCACACCCACGTTGACCCGGTGGTGCTGGAGCAGCTTGTCGTCCACCCACGAGGTGTTCACCGCCGGGTGCAGCTTCAGCGCCGTCGCGCTGGCCTTGACGATCAGGTCGTTGAAGCTGACCTTCACGCCCGTGCTGGACAGCTGCTCGTTGATCTGCGCGCGGAAGGCCTTGAGCGCCTCGGCATCGATCGTGCGGCGCAGGTAGAAGTGCGGCACCGTCTGCTTGCTCTCGGTCAGGCGGCGCGCGATCACCTTGCGCACGTTGCTGACCTTGAGCTCCTCGGAGGCGCGGCCGTCGTCGAAGGCCGGAGCGGTCGCCGCCTTCTCCGCGGCGGGCTTGGCCTCCTCCTTGGGCTGCGCGGCGGGTGCGGCCTGCTCGGCGGCACCGCCTTCCCGGGCGGCCTCGATGTCGGCGCGCACGATCCGGCCCTTGGGGCCCGACCCCTGGATCTTGTTGATGTCCAGGCCGTACTCCTTGGCCAGACGCCGGGCCAGAGGGGAGGTGCGCGGGCGCGCGGCCTCGTCGCCGGAGGAGCCGACGGACTCCCCGGCGCTCTCGGCCTCGGTGCCCTCGGCGGCCTCCTGGATCTCCTCCGCCTTCTCGCCCTGCTCCTCCTCGGCGGGCGCGGCCTCGGGCTCCGAGCCGCCGTCGCCGGAGTCCTCGGGTACCGCGTCCGGGGAGTCGGCGATCACGCCGATGACCGCGCCGATCGGCACCGTCTCGCCCTCGGAGACGGACTGCTTGACCAGGTAGCCGTCCTCGTAGGCCTCGTACTCCATGACGGCCTTGTCGGTCTCGATCTCGACCAGGACGTCACCGGAGGCGACCTTGTCGCCCACGTTCTTGACCCACGTGCTGATGACGCCTTCCTCCATGGTGTCGGAGAGGCGCGGCATCTGGATCTCGCTCATGCTTGAAACTCCCTCTACCCGACCCGTTTGCCGACGGCGCTCAGGGTCTCCTTGATGGCGGTGCTGATCGACTCGACCGACGGCAGGGCCGCCGTCTCCAGCGGCTTGGCGTAGGGCATGGGGACCTCCGCCATCGCCACCCGGCGGACCGGGGCGTCGAGGTAGTCGAAGGCGCCCTCCTGGATCGAGGCGGCGATCTCCGCGCCGATCCCGTAGGTCAGCCAGTCGTCCTCGCAGATCACCGCGGAGCCGGTCTTCTTGACCGAGTCCACGAAGGTCTGGCGGTCCAGCGGACGCAGGCTGCGCAGGTCGACGACCTCGACGTCGATGTCCTCCTCGGCCAGCTTCTCGGCGACCTGGGTCGCGACCATGGCCATCCGGGAGTAACCGATGAGGGTGATGTCGCTGCCCTCGCGGGTGACCTTGGCGCGGCCGATCGTGGCGACGGTGTCGTTCTCCGGCTCGGCGTAGTCGTCGGGGACCTCGCCCTTGGAGTTGTACAGGCCCAGGTTCTCCAGGAACAGGACCGGGTCGTCGTCGCGGATCGCCGCGCGCAGCATCTGCGAGGCCTCGGCCGGGGTGCTGGGAGCGAGCACCTTCAGGCCGGGGATGAACGAGTAGAACAGCTCGATGTTCTGCGAGTGCGTGGCGCCGAGCTGCTGGCCGCCGCCGCCGGGCGTGCGGATGACCATGGGCACGCTCGTCTGTCCGCCGAACATGCCGTAGATCTTGGCGGCGTGGTTGATGATCTGGTCGATGGCGATCAGCGAGAAGTTGATCGTCATCAGCTCGACGACCGGGCGCAGGCCCAGCATGGCCGCGCCGACGGCGGCGCCGACGAAGCCCTCCTCGGCGATCGGGGTGTCCTTGACCCTGCGCGGGCCGAACTCCTTCAGCAGGCCCTCGGTGATCTTGTAGGAGCCCTCGAAGACGCCGATCTCCTCGCCCATGACGAGGACGTTCTCGTCGCGGACCATCTCGGCGCGAAGGGTGTCCCGCAGAGCCTGGCGGTAAGTGATCACAGACATGTGGGTTCCTTCCCTACTCCGCGAACACCGGGTCGGCGGGCATGCGGGTGGACTCGTTGGGCACCGGGGTGGCGTAGGTGTAGTCGAAGAGGGTGGAGACCTCCGGGTGCGGGCTGTTCTCGGCGAAGTCCGCGGCCTCGGTCACCTCGGCCTTGACGGAGGCGGCGATCTCCTCGCGCAGCTCGTCGGTGAGGAGGCCCTCCTCGGTGAGCCTGGCCTCGAACAGGGCGATCGGGTCGTTCTCCTCCGACCGCGCCTCGTCCTTCTGCTCGTCGGTGCGGTACTTGGCCGGGTCGACCACGGAGTGGCCCTTCATCCGGTAGCTCCACGCCTCCAGCAGGAACGGGGTCTGCTCCTCGCGGGCGCGCTCGATGAGCCTGGACGCGGTGTCGCGGACCGCGAGCACGTCGCGGCCGTCCACGCGCTCGCCCTCGATGCGGAAGGCGGAGCCGCGCTTGTACAGCTCGGGCTCGGCGGAGGACATCTCGACCGTGGTGCCCATGCCGGTGAAGTTGTTGATCACCACGAAGACGATCGGCAGGTTCCACAGCTTGGCGATGTTGAGCGTCTCGTGCCAGGCGCCGATGTTGGTGGTGCCGTCGCCCATCTGGCACATGACGACCTCGTCGCCGCCCCGGTAGGAGACGGCCAGCGCGGCGCCGGCGGCCAGCGGCAGCTGCCCGCCGACGATGCCGTAGCCGCCGAGCATGCGGGTCTCGGTGTCGTACATGTGCATCGAGCCGCCCCAGCCCTTGGACACGCCGTCGACGCGCCCGTAGAGCTCGGCCATGACCCGCTTGGGGTCCATGCCCTTGCCGATCGCGTACCCGTGGTCACGGTAGTTCGTGAACAGGTAGTCGCGCTCCTGGAGGGCGGTCATCAGGCCGACGACCGTGGCCTCCTCGCCGAGGTTGAGGTGACAGTAGCCGCCGATCCTGGCCTGGGTGTAGGCCTGGGCCGTGCGCTCCTCGAACCGCCGGATGAACAGCATCTGGCGGTAGTAGTCGAGCAGGGTGTCGGGCTTCTCGTCAGCGAGGCCGGGGGAGGTGTCCTTGCGGGTGGTGCGCCGCCGGGTCCCTGAGGACCTGGCGGGGCGGCCCTTCGGCTTGGCCGTGTCAGCCATGGTGTGCCTTTCTACGTACGAGAAGGCCTGGGGCCCCGGGTCTGTGGACCGGGGTACCAGGCCCGCCGTGGCCGCGCTGTCGGGTGCGACCGTGGCGTGCGCAGCCACCCGGCTCATGCGGTGGCGGCGCTCTGTGGCTGTTGCGGGGCGCGTCCCGGGGGAGGTGGCTCGTCCTCCCCCGGACACGAAGCGCTGGTGGGGTCTCGTGTGCAGTTGTCCGCAGAACCCCTGCCGCATTGCTTCCCGGTCTGCACCGGCGTATGCGTCCGTGGCCCGGCACGGCGGTGCCGGTCGCACGGGTTCGTCCACCGGCCGGATGAACGACTCCGCTTGCCCGGGAGGGGTCCGCTCGTGTGTGATGTGTGTCGCGCACACTCTACGGTCTGATCGATGATCGATCAATACAACTCTATGCCAGAAGGTCCGGTTTCGGTGCGACGGGGCAGGTCACCGCGCTCCCACGGGCCGGTGGCGTCGGGCCGCGGAGGGATCAGGGGTCAGCGGGCGCTCTCGTGGGACTTCAGCGCCGCCTCCACGTAGTTGAGCACGTGATCGCTGAGCATCTGCCCCACCGAGGGGTCGCCCTCGATGAAGGCGCGCGTGATCTGGGCGTGGTCGGCGGCCTTGGCGTGCAGCTCCATGTTCAGCCAGCGCACCGACAGCGCGGTCCACACCTCCACGCCCAGCGACTCCCAGGTGTGCAGCAGCACGCTGTTGTGGGCTGCGCGCACGACCTCGCGGTGGAACTCCACGCTGTGCCGGATCTGCTCGGACACGTCGCCCCGGGCGGTCGCCCGCTGGAGCGCCTCCACCTCCCGCTCCAGGGGGGAGGGGTCGTCGGCCAGCCGGGGCGCGGCCAACTGCGCCGCGACCAGCTCCAGTCCGGCGCGCACGGGGTAGATCTCCGCCATGTCCTGGACCCCGAAGGCCCGCACCCGGGCGCCCTTGTTGGGGACGGTCTCGATCAGGCGCAGGGTCTCCAGCTCGCGCAGCGCCTCGCGCACCGGGGCCTGGCTCACCCTCAGCTCCGTGGCGACGCGGCGTTCCACGATCCGCTCGCCGGGCTGCCAGCGGCCGGACAGCAGGCCCTCGACCAGTACCTGCCGGATCTGCTCCCTGAGCGGCTCGCGAGCCAGCTTGGAGGGGTCATCCGGCAGCTGGGGCAGGTCGACCATCCAGAGCCCTTCCGTTCCACGTCCAGCACACGGCCCGTGCGCGGACCGGCTCACTCAGCGTCGTACAAACTCCTTGAAGAGTGCCACACGCCCGCGGGTCAACCGGACAGCAGGCCTCGAACCGCTAACAGAAGGCTCACGAACAGGTCGCATGGCGGTGAACCGCCAACGTCCAGTGTCGGGGCTTGGGGCAAAGTCCGAGGTGGCGGCGAACGTACGTGGGCCACCACACCACCGACAGGGGGAACTGTCCGGGTAGGCTCATCTGTCGGCAATATTCACACAAAGCTGTACGGAGCGTGACGCACGTAACGACGAGGAGTTCGATGAGGCGCCCCGACCAGCGCCGCCTTCACCCGCGCTCGAGCGGTCCGCGCCGACTGGTTCGGGCCGAGCACCGGGCACACCGTAGACGCCACTGTCGACACCCCTTGTTCCTCGGACGCCGATCCTGCCCAGAGGCCGGTCACGACGTAGTGAACCAGTCCGAAGGACCGGCCGTCGAACGGAGTGGGCGGAGAGTAGTGAACTCTCCGTCATGCCCACCCCGAGTCGGCGCTGAGGACGTCAGATCAGTTCCAGTAACCACGGCTAGCCCGTCCCCCACGCTTCACAAGTGCCACAGGCAAGCCCACGACGTGTGAGACAGCACTGAGCACATGACGCACTCTTCGAGGACACGACGACATCCACGGGCGAGGCAGTTGACCGAGCCACACGACAGGCAAGAGCGGGCGACACCGCTCCCGGGACCCTACAGCGGACCGATCCCCATGGTGCGTACCACCGTGTACGACCCTGGGCGGCCCGTCGTGCGCCCGGTCCGCTGGCCCAGTGTGAGCGAGATCGCGTGGGGTATCGCGTCGGACCGCGTCGCCATCATGCTCGCCGTGGCCCTGCTCGTCATGACGATGCTGGCCGCGGGACCGCTGCACCCGGTCGACAACTTCCTGAACGAGCTGCCCCGGCCCTACTGGGACACGCTCCGCGAACCCATGATCCTGTGGCCGGACACCGTCGCCTCCCGTGCGGTCGCGCTGCCGGTCCTGGGCGTCACCGCGCTCCAGCTGGCCTACTGGCATCGCAGCTGGCGTCCGATCGTGCTGGGAGCGGTCGGCGTCGTGGGGATGATGTCCCTGGTGTCGGTGATGAAGCTGGCCATCAACCGGGGGCACGCCAAGAACTTCAACCCCGACTTCTTCATGGGGCCGGGCAACGTGGCCTTCCCGTCCGGGCACGGGGCGAACGCGATCCTCATCTACGGCCTGGTGCTCTTCCTGATCATCCGGTTCGGGGCGGCCCGGCCGCACATCATCCGGCGCCTGGCGTACTGCATCGTCGCCATCGCCCTGCTCCAGTCCATCGTCTCGATCTACCTGCACTTCCACTGGTTCACGGATCTGATGGCGGGGATGGTCGCGGGTGGTTTCGCCCTGCGGGTGACCATCCGGCTGGACCGGATGATCCCGTCCGGGCGCACCACGCAGTGGTGGCCCTGGTACGGCGAGGGGGACGGCGCGCTTCCCGCGAGGGACTGAGCCGCTCTCCCACCCGTGGCACCGCGCCCGTCGGACCCGGTCCGGCGGGCGCCGCGCTTGTCCGCGGTCCCGACGCCCGTCCGGGACGGGGCCGGGTGCGCCGACGTGTCGACGCCTCCGCGTACGTGCTGGTGGGGGCGCTGGCGGGTCCGTGGAGCCGACGTGGGGGAGCCGGGAGGGCTCCCCGCGGTCAGGCTCCGGCCTCCACCAGTTCCCGCATGCGGGCCAGACGTTGCAGGAACATCCGGTCCATCACAAACCTTAGTACGGTTCTGTCCACAATGGGACCGAAGAGGCTGGCGAATTCCACCCGGTCCGTGTAGGCGGTCCCGGCCCCCTCGGGCGCCGTCGTGTGCGTGTGCCGGAAGTACCGGAACATACCGCGCAGCTGGAGGTCGGTGAAGTGGTCGCCCTCCTCGAAGGAGTCGATGACGCCGACCCAGCGTACGGGGAGGACCCTGGCCAGGCGCCAGCGCATCACCATCGTCTCGCCCTCGGCGAAGCCCGCCTCGGGCCAGCGCAGGACGCGCACCCCGCCGGGCATGGAGTCCTCCAGGCCCGACCGGCTCGTGCAGAACGCGAAGACCCGGTCGGGCGGCGCGTCGAAGTGGGCCGTGTAGACCGCGGTGCTCGTGGTCCGGGGGCGTTCGGTGGTGTTCGGTCCGCTCAGGAGCCCGCGTTCGTCGATCTCGTGTCCGGCCATGGTGTCCCTCCAGGTCCACTCGGCATCGGCCTACCCCGGCGCCCCGGCAGGGAACCCGGGCGGTGTCGTGCGGGGCGGCGCTGTCCGCGGGGTGCTGTGGGGGCGCCGTGTCGGGTGGCGCCGTGCTGGACATCCGGGCTCGGGGTCGGGCGAGGACTGTCCCGTTCCCTCCGGCGGGGCGGTGGCCGTGGCGGGAGACGCCGGTTCCGGAACGGGGAATGAACCGTCATCCCTTGTGGGAATACCCCTTGGGGGTATATTGCTTGTAGTGACACGCCGACGGGGTGGACATCTGTTCCTTGGATACCCCCAAGGGGTATGTTGCGAGAGTGAGGGGGAGAACGACATGACCGCAGGTGGACACGGACCGCACGGCCACGGAGGAGACCGGGGCCGGGGGCGGGACGAGGGCTCCGAGGAGCGTGCCGGGCACACGGACCCCTCAGCTCATGAGACACACGAGGGGCATGAGGGGTACGCCAGTCACGGCACGCACACGGCTCACGCCGGTGCCTCGGGGCATGCTGGGCGCTCCAGCCGCAGGGATCGCCAAGGCCCCAGCAGCGCCGATGAGTACGCTGGTGACGGGGACGCCCCCGGACACGGTGAGCACGCCGGTCTCGGTGGCCACAGGGGTCATGGGGGCCACGCCGGTCATGGGGGTCACACCGGTCACGCGGGACATGGCGGCCACGGGGACCACGCCGCGATGTTCCGGACCCGCTTCTGGTGGAGCCTGCTGCTCAGCGTTCCCGTGGTCCTCACCAGCCACATGGTCTCCGGCTGGCTCGGCTACCAGGTCCCCTCCGCGCTGACCTGGGTGCCGCCGGCCCTCGGCACGGTCGTCTACCTCTACGGCGGCTGGCCCTTCCTCTCCGGCGTCGTCGGAGAGCTCCGCGAGCGCAGGCCCGGCATGATGACCCTGGTCGCCATGGCGATCACCGTCGCCTTCGGCTCCAGCGTGCTCGCCACGTTCGGCGTGGTGGGCATGGAACTCGACTTCTGGTGGGAACTGGTCCTGCTGGTCGTGGTCATGCTCCTCGGCCACTGGCTGGAGATGCGCGCCCTCGGCCAGGCGTCCGGTGCCCTGGAGGCCCTGGCCGCGCTCCTGCCCGACCGCGCCGAGAGGGTCGGCGCCGACGGCGGGGTCGAGGAGGTGGGCCTCGCCGAGCTGCGCACCGGCGACACCGTTCTGGTGCGCTCCGGCGGGCGCGTCCCGGCCGACGGCACCGTGGTCGAGGGCGCCGCCGCCATGGACGAGTCGATGATCACCGGCGAGTCCCGCGCGGTCACCCGTTCCGAGGGCGACCGTGTCGTCGCCGGGACCGTCGCCACCGACTCCGCCGTCCGGGTCCGCGTCGACGCCGTCGGCGAGGACACGGCCCTGGCCGGTATCCAGCGGCTCGTCAGCGAGGCGCAGGAGTCCCGTTCGCGCTCGCAGGCGCTGGCCGACCGGGCCGCCGCCCTCCTGTTCTGGTTCGCCCTGGTCGCCGCCGTGCTCACGGCCGCCGTGTGGACCCTGTTCGGTGAGGTCACCGAGGCCGTCGAACGCACCGTGACCGTCCTGGTCATCGCCTGCCCGCACGCCCTGGGACTGGCCATCCCGCTGGTCATCGCGATCTCCACGGCCGTCTCCGCCCGCAACGGCATCCTGGTCAAGGACCGCATGGCCCTGGAGCGTACCCGCCTCGTGGACACCGTGCTCTTCGACAAGACCGGCACCCTGACCAGGGGCGCCCCCGCCGTCACCGACACCTCCGCCGCCTCCGGGCACGCCTCCGAGCGGGTGCTGGCCCTGGCCGGTGCGGTCGAGGCCGACTCCGAGCACCCGCTCGCCAGGGCGATCGTCCGGGCGGCGCGGGAGGCGGGCGCGGTGCCCGCCGCCACCGGCTTCCGGTCGCTGACCGGGCGCGGTGTCCGCGCTTCGGTCGAGGGCTCCGACGTGCAGGTGGGCGGCCCGGCCCTGCTGGAGTCGCTCGGCCTCACCGAGCCGGACGACCTGGCCGGACGCACCGGTCCCTGGCGCGAGCGCGGCGCGACGGTGCTGCACGTGGTCGTGGACGGCGGGGTGGCCGGTGCCCTGGCGCTGGCCGACGAGGTCCGCCCCGAGTCGGCCGAGGCCGTCAGGCGGCTCCAGGAGCGGGGCGTGCGCGTCGCGATGGTGACCGGCGACGCCCGCAACGTGGCCGACGCCGTGGCCGAGCGGCTCGGTCTGGACGAGGTCTTCGCCCAGGTCCTGCCCGACCAGAAGGACGCCGTGGTCCGCGACCTCCAGTCGAGGGGGAACCGGGTGGCGATGGTCGGCGACGGTGTGAACGACGCGCCCGCCCTGGCCAGGGCGGACGTCGGCATCGCGATCGGCGCGGGCACCGACGTGGCGATCGAGTCCGCCGGGGTCGTGCTGGCCTCGGACGACCCGCGCGGCGTGGTGGCGGTCCGCGGGCTGTCGGCGGCCGGTTACCGCAAGATGGTGCAGAACCTCGTGTGGGCCGCCGGGTACAACGTCGTCGCCGTCCCGCTGGCCGCCGGGGTGCTGGCGCCGGTCGGGATCGTGCTCGCCCCGGCCGTGGGAGCGGTGCTGATGAGCCTGTCCACGATCATCGTGGCGCTCAACGCGCAGCTCCTGCGCCGGGTGGACCTGAGCACCTCCTCCTGAGGGGCGAAGGTCCCGTCGACGGCGGAACCGGACCCGGTAACGTCTAGGGGATCGCGGCGCCCCTCCGGTAGCGGGAGGGGCATCGCGACAGGCCACCGTCCCGATCGGATACGGGACGGTGGCTGCCTCGTTCTCGCAGCTCAGCGAGGTTTCACGTGAAACCTTCGAGCTGGTCGCGGGCGTGTCAGCCGAAGATGTCCTCAGCGCGCTCGACCTCGCTGGCGCGACGGATCCACATGCGCAGGGTCTCCAGGTCGGTGCAGGAACTGACGCGCTGGCGGACCTCGTCGGGAACGGTCAGGCCGCGTGCGTCGAGGAAGAGCAGGACGCTGTTCGCCGCTTCGGCCGCGCGACCCTCCTCGCGTCCCTCCTCTCGGCCTTCTTCCCGGCCCATACCGACGTACTTGCGGGCGAAGTCGCTCTGCCACTTGTAGGTGTCCAAGGCCGTCAAGCCCTCATCCGGTGTTCTCGGCCGGGCATACGTCTCCTTGTCGGGGCTGTCGGGGCTGTCGGGGCTGTCGGGGTTGGGGTCACGCGGGTACGGCCTGGCGCTGTCGGGCGGGCCGGGTGCGCGGCAGGCCGGAGAACGCGTCCCGCCCCCGGGGCCCGGCGGCCCCGACCACCCCGAAACGGGGCGCGGGTTCACCGAGCAGATCGCCGCCGGGGTCGTCCTTCCACCGCTGGCGCAGGACGGCGGCGCGTTCCTGGACGAGGGCGAACGCGCGCCGGACCTCCTCCGTCTCGGAGGCGAGTTCGGGACTCCGGGGCGCGGCGGGGATCCGGAGTTCGGGAGCACGGGGGTGCCGGGACGCGGGGCGCGCGGGGGCCGGACGCGGCGGCGCGCGAACGCTCGTGGGCGGTGAAGTAGGGCCTGACCAGGGTGACGTCCTCGGCCGGAAAGGGCGCGTCGGGCGGAGCCAGGCGGGGAGGCGGAAGCGGGGCCGGGGGAGGCGCGGGGACGTAGCGTCGCACGCGGGTGGAGCGGCGTCGGCGGCGACCGGCCACCGTGGAGTGGCGTCCGCAGGGCGCGGAGAGGAGGGCGATCAGCGGGCCGAGGGCACGGCTGAGAAGGGCAGCGCTAAACTGGCGCATGCTGGCAATTCCTTGTGACTAAATGGGTTGGATGTTGCTGGCCACGGCCCCGAACGGCAATCAACCGTTGCGGGGTCATCGTGTGGGTTCAGTTGTGTGGTCGCAGCCAGATTAGGGCACGCCTGTTCGGGCGGAGCACGTTTCCCGCGAAGCGGCCGAAAAAATTTCGTTCCGGTTCTGTCAGACCAGCTCAGCGGGTATGAGAAAGGGGCCAGCATGAAATACTGGCCCCATCCAAAAAATCCCTCATGCCGGAATTGAAAGTATTCGTGCACGAGGTGTCGGGAGGCCCCCGGCCGATCCGCCCCGGGTGTCTCCCCGGCCGAACCGCCCCGGGACCCGCCCGGCCTCAGAAGTAGATCGGCGTGAGGTCATCGGTGGGCCAGGTGCCCACCTCGTTCACCGCGTCCCACAGCTTCGGGTCGATCTCGCCCCAGTTCAGCGCGTCGCCCTCGTCGCGCCGGTTGAAGAGCGCCACGACGGTGTAGCCGTTGCTGCGCGCCAGGAACGTGTAGGTGCCCGGCATGCTCCCGGTGTGCCACGTGTTCTCGCCGCTGCCGGTCGGACGCACCGACCAGCCCAGGCCGTAGTGCGTGGCGCCGCCGCCCGTCTCGGGCTGCTCGAACACCGTGGAGATCGAGTCCGGGGTGAGCACCCCGGCGGCCTCGGGCGTGTCGTAGATGGTGCAGAATCGCGCCAGGTCCGCGGCGGAGGCGACCCAGCCCCCGTTGCCGAGTTGGATCTCCAGGTTGAACCCGCCGTAGGGGTAGGGGACCTGCGCGCCCGAGGAGTCCAGGGCGGAGGTCACCGTGTACTTCGAGTCGTACCCGACCTCGCCCTCCTGGTCCGCGGACAGGGAGCGCCCGGCACGCATGCGCGCGATGTCCACCGCGCCGAGGACATCGGAGACCACGTGGTCCTCGTAGGACCTCCCCGTGACCGCGGCGATCGCCTCGGAGACCAGCAGGTAGCCGTAGTTGCTGTAGGCGTACCGCGTTCCGGGGGCGTGGTCGAGCTCCATCCCGCTCGTGTAGGCGATGACCTCGCTCCTGCCCAGCGGCAGGTCGACGCCCATCTCGCGGGAGATCGCGATGGTGTTCCACAGCGGATCGAAGGAGACGTCCCTGTCCCAGCCGCCGAGGTGTTGCAGGGCCCGCCGCACCGTGACCTCGCCCAAGCGCGGATCGGCCGTCTCCCCCGCCAGGGGCGAGAGGTCGACCAGGTCGGCCAGCGGCGCGTCCAGGTCGAGTTCGCCCTCCTGGGCCAGGCGCATGGCCGCCGTCCCGGCGACGGGCTTGCTCAGGCTCGCGATCCGGAAGACGTCGGTCACGCCGGTGGTCGCGACGCTGTCGTCGCCCCACGTGTACCCGCGTGCCAGGGACAGCCTGCCGTTCCGCGCCACGGCCAGCGAGCCCGCGGTGATCCCGCGCGCCTGCATGTAGTCCTTCATCACGCCGTCGAAGTGCGCGAGGGGAGCCACGTCCTCACCCGTGACCCGCCAGGTGCGCTCGGCCGCGGAGGCGGGCGCCGCGCCCAGGGCGCCCGCGGCGGCGGCCCCGGCGGTGCCGGTCAGGGTGAGCATGCGACGACGCGACATGCCTCGGGGCAGTCCGAGGGCGCTGCGGGAGTCGGCGCGGGCACCGCTGAGGCGGGCGGCACGAGGGAACACGGAACCTCCGGGGAGAAGAATGGCAGGGGTATTTCCGACAGGGGTATTCGCGGTATGCGCAAAGGCTTTCTGTGTCTTTTGACACCTTTGGTCCAGCAGGGGAACGCTACACACGTTCGGCCGTGGCGGCAAATGTGAGAACGCGGGAGGCGTGTTCGCTTCGGGGCGCCGTTTCGCGAAGACTGTCAGGAGCCGGATCGCGGTCGTGACCTGAGACTTCTCCGTGTCGGCTCGCGTTCTCGGGGGTCGCTGCGACCGCCGGGAGGGTGCGGCGGCGCGGTGCCCGGAAAAGGCGCGGAACCCGGTCAACGGATTGTCGCGGAAAAGGACCGGCGGCCCCGTCCGTTCCCGGGCCGGGGCCGGTGCCATTTCCCGCGCGGGCGGGCTCCGGGGTGTCGGTACCGGTCCGTCAGAGGAGGGCCTCCTCGTGCGCGCGGGCGCGGATCAGGTCGGCGGTCTCCTCCGGGGTGAGGGCCGCGGTGTCCAACCACCAGCCGACTCCGCCCAGGTCCTCCCGCATCGCCCGGTAGTACGGCGCGAAGTCGAAGTCGACGCGGTGCTCGGGGTCGCGCGTGGCGTTGCGCCGCCGACACACCTCCAGGGGCGGGAACAGGGCGACGAACATGACCGGCCTGGGCCGCAGCATCTCCACCATGGCGTCCAGCATCCGGCGGTTGTCGATGGTGTACTCGATGACCGGGAAGACGCCGTTGTCGGCGAAGTTGGCCGCCAGGTCGCACATGTTGCGCACGCACAGCCGCAGCTGGCGCCGCGCCTCCTCCGCGGGCCGCCCGTTGAAGCCGACGCGTCCCTGGACGACCATGTAGGACAGAACGTCCCCGCTGACGTGGGCCGCACGCGGATACCGTGCGGCCACCAGCGGAGCCACCGTCGACTTTCCGGCTCCGGGCATTCCCGAGAGGATCAGACACCCGTCCTGGTCCCGCATCCCGGCCTCCCTCCGTCGTGGGGTGGACATGGTCACAGACCGGGGACGGGGAGCGCATCCGGTTTTTCCGTGCGGGGACGGAGGGAACGGCGCCCCGAGACGCGGGCGACGGGCCGTCGGCCACCCGGCGGACCCGGACGGTGCGGGCTCCGGGGCCCGGTTCACCACCCCCGCGAGGGGACGGGCGCCGCACCCACCCGCGCCCGCTCCAGGGTGCACGGCGCCGGGTGGTCCAGGCACGCGCCCATCGCCCGGTGCCACCGGTTGCCCCGCAGCCCGGGCTCCAGAGCGGCCACCGTCGCCCCGTACTTGGTGAACCGCGCCTCCCGGACCCCGTGCTCGTGCAGCCTGCGCTCGGTCGCGGTGAGCCCGCCGCGCGTCTTGATCTCCAGCAGCACCGCATCCGGGCGCATCCGCACCGACCAGCCCGCCCGGTAGCCGACCAGGCCGGTGTCCACCGTCACCCGCTCCTCACCCGAGAAGGCCACCACCGTCGTGCGCCGGTAGTCGGTCACCGCGCTGGCCGCCAGCACGTCGGGCGCCTCGATGCCGTACGAGAGCAGGGTGTCGTCCAGGAACCGCCGGGCCTGGGGGGTCATCCGGTCCGGCGGCCCCGTGTAGGCGATCCGCGTCTTGTCGGTGATCCCGCGCGCGCCCTTGAGCTTGATCTCGAACATGCGCGTCCCCGTGTCCACGTACGTGCGCGTCCGGGCCTTGAAGCGCACCCGCCGCCCCTGGCGGTGGTCGTGGAAGGTCCGCAGGTCCGGAGTGTCGAAGTAGGTGGACGAGTACTGGAAGTCCCGCTGACCGTCGATGGTCAGCACCCCGAACCGGTCCCCGGAGGCCGCGAACAGCGGTTCCAGCAGCTCGACGGGCACCAGGTACTTGCGGCAGGTCCGGGTCACCAGGGCGGCGCGCTCGTTGATCTCGGCGAGCGACATCGGGCGCAGCGCCGCCAGGACCGGGGAGGGAACGTCCACCGGAGCGGGCGTTTCCACGGGACCGAGGGCGTCCAGGGTCATGGGTCTCTCCACGGTGACGGGGGCTTCCGCGGGGGCGAGGGCGGTCGTGCTCATCGGCGTCCCGTCCGTCCCGTCACGGAGGTGAAGCCCTGCCCGAACCCGCGTCCGGAGCCCGGGACCGACGCGATCCGGGGCGCCTGGAACCGCACGTCCACGACCATCAGGTCGCGCACGTAGTCGACCTCGGTGACCTCGATCTTCGTGACCCGGCCGCGCAGCCGGGCCTCCAGGTCCTGGCGCAGCGCCACGGAGTCCTCGTGCACCACGTCCAGGGTCAGGATGCGGCGCTCGTGCCGCGAGAGCAGACGCGGGTGGTCGGCCGCGTACATGCCGGTGAGCAGCAGGGCGTTGAGGCCCAGCAGCACCCAGGGCATCGGGGCCGCCACCGCGTTGACCAGGCCCAGGGCGATCGCCGTGAAGTAGTAGCCGATCTCGCCCTGGCTGATGAGGTCCGACCGCAGGCGCAGGATCGACAGCACGCCGAACAGACCGAAGCCGACGGCCAGGCCGACCTCCTGGTTGGTCAGCATGGACACCACGGCGAAGATGCCGGTGTTGAGCGCCACGTAGGCCAGCAGCAGGTCGCGGCGCCCGTGGCGGCGGAAGTAGATGGCGTAGGACAGGACGATGATCGCGGTCGTGTTGACCGCCAGTGCGAACCAGAACATGCGTTCATCCTGTGGACGGGCGGTGAGGAACCCATGAGGAGCGGATGAGGGAACCCTCATGTTTGTCACGCGTCGGTCATCCGCGACACGGACGAGGGGGCGGGGGTGTCACCGACACCCCCGCCCCCTCGTCACCAGAACATCGCCCGCCGCGCACCGGGGCCCCGCCGACCCGGAGCACCCCGGTCATCCGGGGCCACACCGGGCCGCTCCGGGCCGTCCATATCACGCTGGCCGCTCGTGGCCCGGGCCGTCGGGGCCCCGTGTCACGCCGGTCGCGCGTGGCCGGGGCCGTCCGGGTCACGCAGTCACGCGGGTCGGCACAGGACTGCCCGGAGCACGCGGGTCACCCGGTGTGCAGGGCAGTCCGGACCACCCGTGTCAGCACAGGGCCGCCCGGGCCACCCGTTTCACCCGGTCAACCGGTAGCCCATCCCGCGCACGGTCACGATCCGCTCCGCGCCCACCTTGCGGCGCAGCGCCCGCACGAACACGTCCACCACGTTCGACCCGGGATCGTAGTCGTAGCCCCACACGTGCGACAGCATCTGCTGCCTGGTGAGCACCTGGCCCGGGTGCCGCATCAGCAGCTCCAGCAGGGAGAACTCGCGCGCGGTCAGGTCCACGGACGTCCCCTCCACCGCCACCCGCCGCGTGCGCAGGTCCAGGGCCAGGCCGCCCGCGCGCAGCACCGTCAGCTCGGTCGGACGCTCGTTGCGCATCCGCAGCCGCACCCGGGCCAGCAGTTCCTCGAACCGGAACGGTTTGGTGACGTAGTCGTCGGCCCCGATCTCCAGGCCGGTCACCGTGTCCCGCACGCCGTCGCGCGCGGTCAGGATGACCACGGGGATGTCCACGCCCAGTGAGCGCACGCGCCGCAGCACGTCGAACCCGTCGGTGTCCGGCAGGCCCAGGTCCAGCAGCATCAGGTCGAACCCGCCGGTCACCGCGTAGTCCACGGCCTCCGCCCCCGTGCCCACCACGGTGGTGGTGAACCCGCTGGCGTCCAGGCCCTTGCGGACGAACGAGGCGATCCGCTCCTCGTCCTCGACGATGAGGATGCGACTCACACGTACCTCTTTCCGGTGGGGATGACGAGGGTGAACGTCGAACCGACGCCCGGCGCGGAGCGCAGGTCCACCCGTCCGTGATGGGCCTCGGCGATGGCGCGGACGATGGCCAGGCCCAGACCGGCGCCCCGGTCCCCCCTGGCCGCCCCGCTGCCCCGCGAGAAGCGCTCGAAGATCCGGCCGTGCTCCTCGGCCGGGATGCCGGGCCCCTGGTCGGAGACCCAGAACAGCACGTCGTCGCCGCTGAACCCCGAGCCCACACGCAGGGTGGATCCCGGCGCGGTGTGCCGCACCGCGTTGGCGGCCAGCTGCACCACGGCCTGGGTGACGCGCTGCGGGTCGAGCCGGGCGACCCCCTCGGCCAGCGACTCCAGCCGCCAGTCGCGGTCGCCGAGCCTGCGCACCTTGGCGTCGATGTCACTGGTCAGCTCGGCCAGGGACACCTCCTCCTCGCGCAGGAAGTCGGGCTGCTGGGCCTTGGCGAGCAGCAGCAGGTCCTCCACGATCCGGCTCATGCGGTCCAGTTCGTCGGTGACCAGGCGCAGGACCTCGCGCCGCTCCTCGGGGTCGTCGCCCATCAGCTCCAGGTGGCCGCGCACGATGGTGATGGGCGTGCGCAGTTCGTGCCCGGCGTCGTCCACGAACTGCCGCTGGGCGGTGAAGGCGCCCTCCAGCCGGTCCAGCATGCTGTTGAACTGCTCGGCGAGCGCGGCGATGTCGTCCCGACCGGACACGTCGATGCGCCGGGTCAGGTCCTCCTCGGTGATGTGCGCGGCCGTCTGCCGGACCAGGCGCACGGGCGCGAGGAAGCGTCCCGCCACCCACCAGGCCGCGGTGCTCGCGGCGATCAGCCCGGCCAGGCTGACCAGCGCGATCGTCTGCGTGGTGGAGGTGACCGTGTCCTCGTCGGCCTCGGTGAAGTAGCCGATGACGAACCACCCCGCGCCCTCGGCGTCGGTGCCGCCGCCCGGGGGCAGGGCGCGGATCTTCTCCCACCGCATCGGACCGGCGGGGGTGTCCAGGGTGCCGCGGGCGCTGGACGCCTCCAGGACCTCCGCGACCATCGCGGGATCCGCGGACACGTCGAAGGGCGGCTCCTGGCCCTGGCGGATGCGCCCGGGCTGGGCCGCGGCGTCCGGGGCGCCGCCCGCGCCGCCGCCGGAGGCCGACCCCTCCACCCAGCCGAACAGGATCTCGGCCCGGTCGGGGTACTGGCGGGCCAGGTGGAGCCGGATGAGGGTGGAGACGTCGGTGAAGGGTTCACCCGTGTTCGGGTCCACGCCCACGGCGGCGAACTCCTGGAACTCGCCGATCTCCTGGGACAGCGCCCCGTCCACGCGCTCGTCGTTGCGCGCGGTGAGCGCGCTCCAGGTGAGGATGTTGACCAGGACGAGGACGGCGGCCATCAGCAGGACGACCCAGGCCATGATGAGGAGTCTGGCGGGGATGCGCCGCTTCTGCGGTACCTCCGGCTGGGGTCCCCTCATGACCATGGTGGAGTTCACGTCGGTGTGCGCGGACGCGCTCCAGGAGTTCCCGCCGACCACGCCGCTGAGGTCCTCGGTCGGGGAGTCCCCGTCGAAACGACCCTCAGTCGTCATCGTCGCCGCCCTCGTTGTCGTCGTTGTCGTCGTCGCAGTCGTCATCATCATCGCCGTCGCCGTTACCGCAGGTGGGGGCGGGGGTCTGGCTCGGAGTCGAGGAGGGGGACGGCGAGGGGTCGGCCGACGCCTCGGAGTGGTCGGGGTCCTCGGCGTCGGGGGTCCCGTCGCCGTCGTGGTCGGTGATCGGCGGCGGGGGAGCGACGACGTCCTCGTCTGAGGGAGGGGCGGGGCTGGCGCCGGGGGACTCCCCGACCACGACCTCACCCGGGGCGGCGGTGTCCGGGGTGCGCTCGGGCATCGCCCACACCAGGACCGCTCCCGCGACCAGGAAGGCCGCGACGGTGCCCGCTAACAGCAACAACAGTGGTGATCTCATACTCCCCGAGCCTTCCGGGCGCGGGGGAATACGAGATGAAACGAACATGAGGAATTCTTCATCCGCGCCCGTCGGCGGTCCGGCGCGGACGACCGGACCCGCCGGGACCGGACGCGTCGGGTGCGTCCGGCCCCGGCGGCGCGGTCACGGCTTCGGGACGGACTCCGGGCGCGTGCGCCCGCGCCGCAGGCCTAGGGCCGCGTCCACCACGAGGAAGGCCAGCAGGGAGACCCCGAACACCGGCAGGAACAGGCCGACGCCCACCGCCGCCGCGGCGACCAGGGCCAGGCACCACCACGGCAGCCCCCGCCAGGTCCCGCGCGGGGCGAGCGGCCGTCCCATGGCGAACGCGGTGTCCCGGGTCGGGCGGCGCAGCCACCACATCCGATAGCCCCAGAACACGAGGAAGAGCGCGGACAGGGCGATCCCCGTCAGCAGGAGCTGGTTCGGCAGGCCGAACAGCAGGCCCATGTGGAAGGCGATCCCCCACGTGGACATCTTGGCGATGAAGGGATGGTCCTCGAACCGCAGCTCCTCGACCACCTCGCCGCTCGTCGCGTCCACGGCCGCCGCGTCCTGGTGCACGGGCCAGCTCCGCCCGGTTCCCTGGACGGTGAAGGGCGCGCCCTCCTCCACGGGCACCGAGATCTCCATCGGGCCGTCGATCCCCGCGGCGTGCACCGACTCCAGGACCGTGTCCAGGTCCACGTTCCGTCCGGCCGCGCCGTGGTCCTCGTGGTCGCCGTGCCCGCCGTGGTCCTCGTGTCCCGCGTGGTCCGCCTGCTCCTCGTGGTCCGCGTGCTCCGACGGGGCGGGCGCCGACAGCGACGGCGTGGTCCAGCCGAGGGCCACCCGCATGTCGGTCACGTTGGCCCCGGCGAACCGGGACCAGGTCAGTCCGGTGGCGGACACCATCAGCAGGCCGACCACGGCCCAGACGCCGAGCGACCCGTGCCAGGACATGGTCCGGTTCCGTCCCTTGGCGGAGGGCTCGGGCAGCAGGGTGCGGCGCAGGCGGCGGGCCTTGCGCCGGCGCGCGGTCCACAGCACGACCCCGCCCAGAGCGACCACCCACAGCCAGCTCGCGGCGAGTTCGCCGTACAGGCGGCCGAACTCGCCCAGGTGCAGGTGACGGTGGAGTTCGGACAGCCACGACCGCACGGGCAGCGCGCCGCTGCTGCCGTAGCTGGTCGTCTCGCCGAGGACTTCGCCGTTGTAGGGGTCGACGAAGACGGCGAGCCGGTAGCTCTCGGGGAGCCCCTCCACGTCCAGCAGTACGCGGGTGCTCTCGTCGGGGGCCGTGCCCGGGCGCACGGCGCTCAGCGTTCCCTCGGGATGGGCCGCGACCGCGGTGTCCACCTGTTCCTGGAGGGGCAGCGCGCTGTCGCCGGGGGTGACGCGGAGCTGGTCGGCGTAGAGCACCTGCTCCAGCTGCGGCGCGTACGCGTACAGCAGTCCGGTGAGGGCGGCCACGGCGATGAACGGCGCGACGAGGACTCCGGCGTAGAAGTGCAGGCGTAGGAGGAGTTGGCGCAGGGCCGCCCAGACGGGGGAGCGGCGGTCCGGAGGAGGTGTCTCGGGGGAGTCGAGCCGGTCGGGGGCATGGGACGTCATGGGGGCGACCTTCCTGGGTCTGGTTCGGGGCGGCCCGGGGGGGTGCGGGCACGCCTGGGGCACCGACGTGTCGGTGGAGGCCGGGCGCTGGCGGCACCGGCGGATGGCTCAGGACAGGAAGGCCGCGGGCGGTCCGCGCAGGATCCGGACGTGCCGCAGGAACAGGAGGACGACACCGTGCCGGAGCGGCGTGCGTCCGCGGAGCCGCGCGGGTCCGCCGCGCGCGGGAACGCCGGGGGCCGAGGCGAGGGCCAGCAGGCCGTGGAACAGGGAGCGCACGAGGTCGACGAGGGCGAGGACCGCCAGCTCTCCCCGGCGAAGCCACCACGCGCACACCACCCCGGCGGCGGCGTGGGCGAGGAGCATGCCCGGCCCGACCCCGGCTCCGGCCAGTGCCCCGGAACCGGCCGCGTGGGCGGCGCCGTGCGACGCGGAGCCGCCCGGCGACGCGACCGCGAACAGCAGGTGCAGGGCGGTCTGTCCCCACAGCGTCGTCGCGACGAGGGGTCCGAGGCGCTGTTCGGAGCGGAAGAGCCCGTGGGCGACGGCGAGGACGAGGACGAACCCCGCCGCGAGGCCGAGCGGCGGCACCGCGTGTCCGGAGGCCAGGACGTGGCCGGTGGAGGACACACCCGTGCACACCGCGGCGAACACCGTGGCGCGCGGCAGACGGAGCGGGACCGTACCGGCCATGGCGGTCAGTATCCCCCAGTTTTCAGAGGGTGCCCATCCCCCTTTTTGGGAGCGTTCCCATAACGGTGCGCGCACGCCCGGTCGAGCTTCCCGTCAGGGCGCGGACCGATCGCGCCGTGCGTGCGTGGTGACCGTTCCGCCGACGTCGCGGGCGCATCCCGACGCCTGGCCGATCGCGCCGCGCGGGTGGTGGTGCTCCCCGGGGTTCCCCGGAGGTGCCGCACACGCGGTCGCGTTCTCCGCGGGTGCCTCGGCCGGTTGCGCCGCGCATGCCGGAACACGGGGCCGCCCTCCGGGACGCCCGGTCGTCCCCGGCCCGCGTCCAGCGCCGTGCGGCCCCGGGGTTCACCGGCCTTCACCCGACCGGAGCGGCCACCGGGGCGGGGCGCCCCGGCGGGCACCGCTCCGGCCGGTCGGCAGGGCCGCCGTACGGGCGCTCGGCAGGGCGTGACCGAACGCGTTTTCGGGTGACGAAACAACGCAACGAAATCGCGATCGGCTACGCAACGGGTTTCGTCACCTGAGATCCAACGGAAAAGCATCCGAAGGACGACCTGGACCGCCAACGCAATGACCGCGCCCGGCCCGTCGTCCCGGCCGGGCGCGCCGACCGCTCAGTGCTCCCCGGCCACGCTTTCGGACTCCCGCCGCCTCTCCGGCTCCGGCACGGGGGCCGGACCCTGCGGAACCGTGAGCAGCCGGATCCCGTACGCCGCCAGCAGGGCGCACACCACCGCGACCGCGCCGCCGATCCACCCGCCCGCGTAGGTCTCGCCCATGAAGGCCACGCCCACCACCGTGGCGGAGACGGGGTTGGTGAAGGTGGTGATCCCCAGCGGGGCGCCCAGCTCCATGCCCTGGTAGGCGGCCTGGGCCAGGAACAGCCCGAGCACCGCGATCACGGGAGTGGCCAGCGAGGACGCGTGTACCAGCCCGACCGCGCCGGTCTCCCCGATGACCGCCACCGCCGTCTTGACCGTGGCCGAGGAGACCCCGAAGGCCACGCCCGCCGCGCCCGCCAGCAGGTAGCTGCGCCAGGCCGCCGAGCGGACCCGTCCCGCCGCCCACGCGGTCGCCAGCAGGAGCGCGGTCGTACCGCCGCCGACCACCACCGAACCGGTGTCGTCGAGGACGCCGCCCTGACCGCCGGTCACCGTCACCATCAGCAGCACGCCCAGTGCCAGCGAGGTGAACGCCGCGCCCCGCCACTCCTCGCGGGTGACCCGCCGCCCGCCCAGCCGGGCCGACCACGGGATGCCGAACACCAGCACCAGCACGCCCAGCGGCTGCACCACGGTCAGCGGCGCGTTGCTCACCGCCGCCACCTGGAAACCGGCCCGGCCCCCGTTGAACAGCAGCGAGAGCCACCACAGCGGGTGCCGCAGCAGGGCCGCGAGCTGTCCACCGCCGGTGAGCGGCCCGGCCACCCGTACCGCCAACCTGCGCTGGGCCACCGCGGCGGCCGTGTAGGCCGCACACGAGAGCAGCGCGAACGCGATCCCCAACACCACGCCTGATTCCATGACAGCGATGATCCCGCCATCCCGGGCCAGGTTCGCCGCGGGGGCCGGGAAACCTCGGTCAGCACGGGGTTTCCGACCGAACGGGGCCCCGGCGAAGAAGCGGTTCACGCAGGGGGCGCCCCCGGCCGACCCCTCAGACGCCGCCGACGGCCGTCCCCCGGTACAGCGCGGCCACCACGCCCTCGATGTCGGGCTCGCGCAGGGTCAGGTCGACCACCTCGTGCCGCTGGGCGACGCGGGCGATCACCGCCGCCGGGTTCTCCGACAGTTCCAGCCACTGGCGCGGGCCGTCCACGCGCACGCACCGGCCGCCCTCCACCTCGATGTCCGGGGCGGGCTCGGCCAGGTCCACGACCAGCACGCGCGGCGCCGGCACGCTCGCGCGCAGCCCGTCCAGACCGCCGTCGTAGGCCAGGCTCCCCCGGTCGATGACCACCACCCGCTCGCACAGGCGCTCCACGTCGCCCAGGTCGTGCGTGGTCAGCAGGATGGTCGTGCCCTCCTCGGCGTTGAGCCGCAGCAGGAACTCGCGGATGCTCGACTTGCTGACCACGTCCAAACCGATGGTCGGCTCGTCCAACACCAGCAGCCGGGGGCCGTGCAGCAACGCCGCGGTGAGGTCGCCGCGCATGCGCTGGCCCAGGCTGAGCTGGCGCACCGGGGTGGCCAGGAACGGCCCGAGTTCGAGGAGTTCGGTCATCTCGGCCAGGCGGCGGGCGTGGTCGGCGGCCGGAACGCGGTACATGTGCCGGGTCAGCTCCAGGCTGTCCCGCAGCGGCAGGTCCCACCACAGGGTGGTGCGCTGGCCGAACACCACGCCGATCCGGCTCGCCAGCCTCGTCCGCTGGCGGGAGGGCTCCAGGCCGGTCACCCGCAGGTGGCCGGAGGAGGGGGTGAGGATGCCGGTGAGCATCTTCATGGTGCTGCTCTTCCCGGCGCCGTTGGGGCCCAGGTAACCGACGATCTCGCCGGGCCGCACGGTGAGGTTCACGTCGCGCACGGCGCTGACGGTGCGCCGCCTGCGCCGCAGGAAAGGCCCCTCGGACAGGACGAAGTCGCGGCCCAGGCCGACGGCCTCGATGATCGGCTCGGCGGCGGACGCGTCGGACTCGCGGACGGAGGTCATGCTCAGCTCCCGGAGGATCGGTAGTGGCGCAGCCCGAAGCGCCAGCAGGCGGCGGCGACCAGGCACAGGACGACGGCGACGAGGGGTGTGGCGTGGCGCAGGGCGTCCGGCAGCCCCGTCGGGTCGGGGCGGTCGAGCAGGTACAGGACGGGCTGCCAGGTGACGAAGGCGAGCGGCAGCACGAAGGTCACCGCCCGCACGAGGTCGCGACCGTAGATGGCCAGCGGGTACTCGGTGAGGGCCTGCCCGCCGTAGGTGACCGAGTTGGCCGCCTCCCGGGCGTCGGCGACGAGGAACTGAAGACACGCCCCGATGACCCAGACCGCGCAGCAGATCGCGGTCCCCGAGATCAACAGCACCGGCAGCATCAGCACCCTGCCGGGGGTCCAGTCGATGTCGCACGCGGCCAGGGCGACGACGACCACGACCGAGCCCGGGACGATCCGGCCCAGGCGGCGCGGCGCGAACCGGTCGGTCGCCATCTGCACCAGCGGCGGCACCGGGCGCACCAGCATCACGTCGAGCGATCCGGTGCGGATGTGCTCCCCCAGCCGTTCGACGTTGCCCAGGATCATGTCGGCCCAGGCGAAGGCGGTCGCGGCCAGCCCGGCGATGAGCAGCCCCTCGGCGAGGTCGAACCCCGCCAGCCGCCCGGCGTGGCCGAACACGACGAGGACGGCGCCGATCTCGGCGAACACCCCCACCGAGGTCGCCAGGGTCATCAGCACCAGCGAGGCCGGGTACTGGGCCAGGGCCCGGCACCAGGTCCAGGCCAGCAGCAGGTAGGCGCGCAGCGGCCAGGCCACGGACCCGCGGGCACGGGAGATCGGGTCAGCCACCCTGGACCACCACCCTGCGGGTCGCGCGGGCGGTGACCCACGCGCCCAGGCCGAACAGGGCGGCGGCCCACCACGCCTGGAGGGCCAGCCCGCCGAGCACGGCGCCGCCCGGCAGGGTGTCCTTGCCGAGCATGATCTCGGCGGGGATCTGGACCATCGACGCCCACGGCAGCAGCCGCAGGGTGTCGGCCAGCGCCGGGGGGAACAGGGTGAGCGGCAGCAGCATCCCGGCGGCCACCGGGCCGAGCAGCCCGGCCACCGCCCAGATCCCGCTGGAGTCCAGGAGCCAGAACCCGGCCAGTTCGTACAGGTAGCGCAGCCCGAACGAGACCAGCGTGGCCAGCACGGCGGACAGCAGGAGGGCGGCCCAGCGGAGCGGGTCGCCGGGCAGGTCCAGGTCGAACAGCACCATCCCCACCGCGAACGTGGGCACCCCGCGGAAGACCAGGTTGAACGTGGCCCGGCCGAGGTCCTCGGCCAGCCACCAGCCCTGGAGGGAGACCGGCCGCAGCAGGTCGGTGCCCACGGCGCCCGAGCGCACCCGCTCGCCCAGCTCCAGGGGCGGGCCCATGATGGCGACCATGCCGATCAGGCCCTGGCTGACGAACACCTGGGTGACGGCGTCCCCGGCGTCGTAGCCGTTGATCTCGGGACGCGCCGCGAACAGGGCGAGCATGACGGTGGCGTTGATCGTGCCGAAGACGGAGTTGGTGAAGATCCCGGCGATCGTGGCCGCGCGGTAGGTGGAGTAGCGGTGCAGCCCTCGGGCGTACACCGCGAAGTAGACGCGCACGGGCGTGGACTCCTGGTGTGTCGAGACGTGCAGGTGGTGAACTACCGGTCTCGACACCGGGGGCCGGGGGAGACACGGGGGTCCGGCACGTCCCTGACGCACGGGGCTCAGGTCCGGGTCGCCGCGAGTGGCGAAGATAGCACACGCGGGGCCGCCGCCGGTCCCGATCGAGGCGCGGGCCGGGCGCGCGGAACGCGCATGTGATGACGGAGGCGGGGTCACGCCGGTGTCTCCCCTTGTACCGGCGGACCGCGCCGCCTCCGTCGCCCGCCCGGTCACGCCCCCTCCCCTCATCGGGGACGCACGGACCAGGCGGGGTTCTCGCTCCCGCCCCCTCGGCGGGGGTGCGGGGCGGGTGAGGAGTCCGCGCCCGCCTCCCCTCAGCGGGGTGTGCGGGCCAGGGGCCTCACCCACATGTGTCCAGCGGGGCGTACGGGCCAGGCGGGGCCTGGCTTCCGTTCCCCCCAGCCGGGCGGACGGGGTCAGGCGAGGTCTCTGCCCCCGCTGCGCCCCGAGGCCGACATGCGCACGACGGTGGGCAGCCGCTCCAGTTCCAGGGACTCGCGCAGGGAGCCGACCCCCTCGTCCCGGCAGGCGTGCCACACCTCCACGGGGTCGGCCTCCTCGGTCAGCACCAGGTCGAGCCACAGGCGCGGCTCCCGAGCGGACTCGGTGAACCTCGCCCTGCCGCGCACCACGCGCGGGTGCGCGCTGAGCTGGGCGACCAGGGCGTTCCCGGCGGCGGACGGCGACACCTCGGTCCGCCCCGCCGCCGTGTCCGCGCCCACGAGCAGCCTGCGCGGGCGGTGGACGCGGCCCTGGACCAGGAGCCAGCGCACGGCCAGCACGGTGAGCACCAGTGCGACCGCCGCGGCGGCATGGGGTGTCCAGGGCCAGGCCAGGGCCCGTGCCACCGGTTCGAGGCCGGTCAGCGGGGCGGCGGCGGGGCCGTCGCCGAACAGGCCGCCGCCGACGGCGAGTCCGGCCGCGCCGCCGACCAGGAGCACCAGGCCCGTGAGGAACAGCCCGAGCCGGTTGCCCCGCGCGGTCCTCCTGCTGCGGCGGTGGGGGAAGCCCCGGATCGTGGACCGGGTCGGAGAGTCCCGGCCGGGCGCGTCGGCGCGTGTCGTACCGGTGCCGGTCGTGTCGGAGGCCGCCGTGCCCTTGCCGGTCGTGCCCGGGGCGGTCCCGCCCGCGTTGCCCGCGCTCGTCCTACCCGTTTCCGTGCCGCCCGTGTCGGTGCCGGACGGGTCCGGCTCCGGTGCGGATCGCTGTCCGTCCACGCTCACGCCTCCTCCCGCACCCGGACGCGGACCCTCGGAACGCGGACCGGAACGAGTTCCTCCAGCCTCCCGCGCACGGCCGCGTCCACGTCCCGCCTCAGCCAGTGGGCGCCGCGTATGTGCGTGCGCGCCCGCACCCGCACCGTGCGGCGGCCCACCCGAACCCGGGCGCCGCGGACACCGTCCACCCCGCGCGCGGAGACGGCGAGGAGGTCGCGCAGCGCCCGCCGGGACAGGCCCACGGCCATGTCGCGGTCGTCGGTGCGCAGGACCAGGTGGCCGCCGTACCCGGGCAGCGACGCCGCGGTCAGCAGCGTCAGGCCCAGGGCGGCGGCGACACCCGAGGCCAGCATGGTCTCGGGCGCCTCCCACGGGACCGTGGCGGCGCGGGCGGCCATGCCGTCCACCGCGGGGAACGGCGCGGGCGCGCCGACCATGCTCGCGGTGATCACGGCGAGCACCAGCCCGGAGACCACCGTCACCGAGGCGGCGACCACGACGGCGGGCAGCGTCCGCCGGGGCCGGAAGACCCTCACCGCGGTCCGCCGGGCCCCGCGGTCCCCGCGCCGACCCCCGGGCGGGGGGCCGCCCGGGTCCGCGGACGCCTCGTGGGTCCGCGCCTCCTCCTGGAGGGAAGTCATCTCCGCTTCCTCCGATGGCTCAGCGCACCCGCGGCGCGGGTACGAGTTCGACGATCTCGATGTCGGTGCTGTGGACGGTCAGCCCGGTCAGGTTCTCCACCGTGGCGGCCACGTGCGCGCGGACCTCCTCGGCGGTACGGGCGAGCGGGGAGGGGTAGGCGACGGCGATCTCCAGGCGCAGCCCCACGCGGGAGCCGCCCCGGCGCACCTCGGCGCGGGCCCTGTGGCCCTCACCCACCAGCCCGCCCAGCCGGTCGCCCAGGGGACGGGTGGACCGGTGCTCGGCGGCCGCCGCGCACGCCAGGCGGCGGACCGCCCGGTCGGACACGACCGTGGTGCCGCGCTCCTCGGGCGGCACCCGGGGCGCGTGCCGGTCCGGCTCGGCGCCGGACCGCGCACGCGCGCCGGGTGTTCCGGTGCCCTCCACGGCCGCCCCGGTCCCCGGGGAGGCCTCGGCGGCGCTCACAGGCGACCACCGCGCTCACGGCGCGTGAACAGCTCGGCGAGGTCGACCTCGCCCTCGTAGGCCCTCCCCGCCAGGAAGCCCGCGGCTCCCAGGACCAGGACCAGGAGGAAGGCCCCGAAGCCTCCGAAGGCGGCGGCGAGGCCGAGGACCGCCCCGAAGGCGAGTCCGACGATCGACCACATGGGTCCTCACTCCCTCACGTCGTGTCTGCCGGTGTGCCGCTGTCCGCTCCGCCGTCACCTGACCCTCGGCTCGGCGGCGGAACGGCTCTCCTCCTCGTCCGGCAGGTGGATGTCGTCCACGGTCACGTTGACCTCCGTGACCTCCAGGCCGGTCATCCGCTCCACGCCGGAGATGACGTTGCGCCGCACGACGGCCGCCAGGTCGGGGATGGAGACGCCGTACTCGACGACGAGGTTGATGTCCACCGCGGCCTGGCGCTCGCCGACCTCCACGGCCACGCCGCGCGCCGCGGTGCTGGTGGAGGTGGAGCCGGGGATGCGCTCGCGGACGGCGTCGAAGGCGCGCCCGGCCCCGCCGCCCATGTGGTGGACGCCCCGGACCTCCCGGGCGGCCATACCGGCGATCTTGGCGACCACGTGGTCGGCGATCGAGGTGCGCCCGGTGTCGGTGTTCAGCTCGTGGGAGTGCTGGGCGCGCACGGGGACGCTGCTCGTGCTGCCCGCCTCGCGCAGCTCGGCGGGGGCGAGTTCACTGCTCTGGGCGCTCTTCGCGGCCATGGTCGGTTCTCCTTGCGTCGTCGGGTGTTCGGTCAGGGGTGGAAACGGGCGTCCCGCCGTGGGCGGGTCCGTCCGCCGGTCCTTCGGGTGGGGCCGTCGGGGCCGCTCTGAGCTGGACTGTCGGTCTTCCCCGGGCGGCGCCGCCGACTCCTCCTCCGGCGGTGTCGTGGCCTCTACCGCCCGTGGTCGCGCGAGGAGGCCGTGAAACGGGCCGCCGCGTCCACCACCACGCCTCGGCTGTCGGTCCGGGCGTGCTCCGGCGCGGCGCCGGGGGTGCGGGCCAGGGGCGGGGTCCCGGCCAGGGCGGCCCTCTCGGCGGCGCGCCTGGCGGCCGTCCTCCTGAGGCCGAACCTGATCTCTCCCATGGCGGTGCTCTCCTCGCTCGCTCGGCGCCACCCGTCGTGGCGCCGTCACAGGGGAGGACACGGGGAAGGGCCGTCGGCTCACGGCCATCATCGTGTGACCTGTGTCACTACTAGTGTGGGGGAGGCGCGGGTGCGGGACTGCCGTGTTCGGCACGAACCTGGGGTAGTTTCTCTGTGCTCGTGTACGGGGAGGGGTGGCCGCGGCGACGATGCACAGGGAAATCGCACTTCCGGAGAGCGTGCTCGTGGAGCGCGCCCAGGACGGGGACGACAGGGCGTTCGAGGACCTCGTCCGTCGGCACCAGGACACCGTCTACCGGATCGCCCTGCGTGTGCTGCGCGATCCCGCCGACGCGCGCGACGCGGCCCAGGAGGCCCTGATCACCGCGTGGCGCAGGCTTCCCGAACTCGCCGACCCGCAGAGCTTCCCCGCCTGGCTCAACCGCATCGTGGGACGGCGCGCCCTGAACATGCTGCGGGCCCGCAGGCCGGTGGAACCGGTGGAGGACGACGAACGGTTGGAGGCGAGGGGACCCGGACCGGCGGGGGAGACGCTCGCGGGCGACCTGCGCGAGGCGCTGCTCGAAGCGCTGTCGGGGTTGCCGCCCCCGCAGCGGATCTGCTGGGTTCTGCGCGAAATGGAAGGATTGGGCTATGAAGAGATAGCGGAGATCGTCGACACGACCCCGACCGCTGTGCGTGGACGTATTCACCGCGCGCGTACCCATCTCGTGGAGGCGCTTGAGCCATGGCGGTAGACCCGTCCGACGACCACGACCGACTGCCCTGCGGGACCTCGGTGGACGCACTCCTGAGGGACCTGCTGTCCGGTCGGCTCACCGAGCACGAGTCCTCCTGCGAGCACTGCCGGGCGGAGGCGGGTGAGCTGCGCCCACTCGTCGAAGCGGTGCGCCGGGACGACGAGGAGGAGGTCACCGCACCTCCCGGGCTGCTCACGGACGTCATGCGCGTGGTGCGCGCCGAGCGCCGCTCGGAGGGGACGATCGTCCTGAGCGGCTCCGGCCCCGGCGGCACCGAGGTCAGGGAGTCGGCCGTGGCGGCCATGCTCCGGACCTCCGTCGAGTCCGTTCCGGGGGTCGTGGTCGGCCGCTGCCGCGTCGAGCAGACCCGCGAGGGCCTCTCCGTCCGGGCCACGGCGCGGGTCGCCGTCGGCTTCCCCATCCCGGACGCCGCCGACGCCGCCCGGCGCGCCATGCGCTCCCTGGCCGAACAGCGGCTCGGCCTGCCCGTCGCCCGCCTGGACATCGATGTCGTCGACCTGGACGAGCCTGCCCCGGGACGGTGAGGGCGGAGCCGTCGGCGCCTACTCCTCCGCCTCGCGGCGCAGGCCGGGCACGCCGTCGGCGGGCCGGACCCCGTCGTCGCACAGCGCCATCCAGTCGCCGCGCGCGGGAACGAGCGCGAGCACGACGACGGTCAACCCCAGGGACATGAGCAGCGCGGACGCGAGCATCGTCTCGGGGGTCGCCCAGAGCTGGTCGTGGCCGTGGGCGTCGAACCAGGCCGACCTCTGGTGGTGCAGGGGACTGCCCGCCAGGGTGGCGGTGATCTCGGCGGTCGCCAGGAGGGCCACCAGGGAGGCGGCGGCCCCGGTGATCAGGAGGGGCAGCGGGTGCCGGGCGCGCAGTGTGCGCACCGGCGCCTCGGAACCGCCCGGTGTTCGCGGGTGCGGACCGCGGGCCCTGATCTGCGGTCCGGTCCTGGTCACGTCGCGCTTCATGTGTTCCGTGTGCTCCATGCGTCTGTGGACGGAAGGCGTCCAGCGGGGAGGGTGCCGTCATGGGGAGGACACACCGGTGTCGTTCCACCTCACGGTAGAAGCGCTGTGCGGCACGGCACATTCCGTGTGCGCGAAACCGGGACGGCCGACGTCCCTGCTGTTCGGGTGGGTTTTCTGAGAGCGCCACGGTCGCGGGAACGCCGGTGCGGCAGCCGTTTTCCGGTCCCGGCCGGGAGCCGTCCGCCTCCGGTCGCGTCCGCTTCGGGGACGTGCGCGTACCGCCGGAGTGGCCAGAGTCACTCTCCGTCGTTACCGGTCCTTCACGTGGGGGCGAACGGGCGCAACGTCGCCCTGGGATCTTCGGTCCCATGGACGTTTCCGAAGGACAGCACGGAACCGACGACCACCGCCACGGCTTCTTCGGCCGCGAGGCACTCGACCTGGGCATCCTGCTCCTCGCCGCCGGTGCGGCGCACCTGGTGGTGCTCTCCCTCGGGCACAGCGACGCGGGCGTCCGCGTCCTGATCACCGTGGGACTGCTGCTGCTCGCGGTCTCCGCGGTCCACCGGTGGCACCGCCACAAGGCCGCGTCCGCTCCCCGGCCGCCCCGGGGCTCCGGAACGGTGAACGCGTCCGGGAGCGCCGGGCCGCCCACGGGTACCGGGCCGTACGCGAACGGCGGGCTGACCGGCGGCGACGGTGCGTCCCGTGGCGCCGGGACCTCCGAGGACACGGCGCCGCCCGGGAACGCCGGATCGGCCGGCGGCGGATCCTTCCGAAACGCCCCCTCGACCGGGGAGGGAGCCCCGGCGTCGGCCGGTTCCCCGGCGGGTGGGGAACCGGTGCGCGCCCCGTCCGACGACCTGCTGTGGAGCGTCCGCGCGACGGTCGCCGACGTGCCCGGCGGCCTGGCCGCGCTCACCGCGCGGTTCGCCGCCCTCGGGATCGACATCCGGCTCATGCAGGTGCACCCGGCGGGGCCGGACGCCGTGGACGAGTTCTTCGTCAGCGCTCCCGCGCACGTGGGAGAGGGCGACCTGTACACCGCCGTACGGGAGGCGGGCGGACGCGAAGCCGCCGTGCGCCGCGCCGACGTCCACGAGCTCAGCGACACCACCAGCCGCACGCTCGCCCTGGTCAGCGCCCTGGTCACCGGGGCGACCACGCTGGAGCGCTCGCTGCTCTCCCTGGCCTCGGCGCGGGCCGTGGAGCACACCGCCGAACCGCCCGCCGGAACGGCCCGCGAGGACCTGTCCGGCACGGTGATGACCCTTCCGGCACCCGACGGCGGCGTCCTGACCGTCCGCCGGGAGGTCATCCCCTTCACCGCCGTGGAGTTCGCCCGGTGCCGGGCCCTGGCCCACGTCGCCTCGTCCCTGCACGCGCGTTCGCACGGCCCGGGACCCGGAGGGCGCTGAACCCGGTCGGGCGCGCCCCGGACCCGGGACGCGCCCCGGACCCCGCGCGCCGAGCGCGTGGTGGGAGGCGTCCGTGACGGCCGGTGCCGGGAGCCTCGGGTTCGGCGGCGGCCCACCGTCGGCGTCCGCGTGTCGTCGCGGCGGGCGCGCGGCCCGAAAAACCGCCAGCGCGTCCGCGCACGTCCGCCCGCACACGGAGACGAGAGTTGTCCACAGGTTCCGCGGGGCGGGGAGAACCGCGCGCCGGGTGGGTAAGGAGGACGTATGGCAACCCCCCGATTCCTCCTGACACCGCACCCGAAGCACACCCTCCTCCTGGCCGTGGCCGCGGCGTTCGCCCTGATCCTGGGCGCCGTCGTGGCGGCCCCGGCCGCGCACGCCGCACCGACCTCGGTCAGCACCGGACCGGAACTGCGCCAGGGCAGCTCCGGAGCCGAGGTGAGCGCCGTCCAGGAGCGCCTCGCCGAACTGGGCTACTGGATCGACGGCGTGGACGGCCAGTTCGGCTTCCACACCGAGCAGGCCGTCGTGGCGCTCCAGAAGGCCGCCGGGATCGCCCGCGACGGCGTCGTGGGCCCCGCCACCCGCGCCGCCCTCGCCGAGGGCGTGCTCCCCGAGGCCCAGAGCACCTCCGGCGACCTGCTGGAGATCGACCTGGACCGGCAGCTGTTGCTGGTGGTCTCCGGCGGCGAGGTGGAGCGCGTCCTCAACACCTCCACCGGATCCGGTCAGCCCTACGAGTCCTCGGACGGCACCGAGCGGATCGCCACCACCCCGACCGGCACCTACACCGTCTTCCGCGAGGTCGACGCCTGGGACCCCGGTCCCTACGGTGCGCTGTACAGACCGAAGTACTTCAACGGCGGCATCGCCGTGCACGGGTACCCGGTCGTCCCGGCCCAGCCCGCCTCCCACGGGTGCGCCCGGGTGAGCCTGGCCGCGATGGACTGGCTCTGGGAGAGCGGCAACATCGACGTGCACACCACCGTCCTGGTGCGCTGACCCCGGGGGCGGCCCGGTCGCGGCCGGGCCGCCCCGCCCCCACCTCGCGGCCCCTCATCTCTCGAAACTGCTCCTGAAGGGGAAGTAGTCGCCGAGGAACCCGTCGACGTGCCTCTCGGCCTCCTCGTCCGGCTCCGTGGTGTCGTTCACGCAGAAGGTGTCGAAGTCGCGCTGGGCCAGCAGGGACTCGGTCCGGTACCGCACCGCGTCCAGGTCGGCCAGGTTGAGGTAGGTGTAGCGCAGGCCGCCCATCACCGCCCTGCCCGTGAACAGCGCGTAGTAGTGGTGCAGGGACGACGGCACGGAGTGGTCGTCCGGGTGCCGGAACCGCGACGCCGCCGTGCGCGCGAAGATCTCGGGGAACCTCTCCTCCAGCTCCTGGACCACCGACCGGCGCTGCGGGATGGGCGTGTGCTTGAACTTGGACACGGGCACCTTGCCGAAGTGCTTCTCCAGCAGCGCGCCGTTGCGCTTGGCGGCGGCGTCCACGGGCTGGTCCTCCTCGCTGACCTCGCCCAGCCCGAAACGGTAGGGGGAGGGGTTCAGCTTCACGAGCCCGTTGGGGTGGAAGAAGAGGGAGGGGGACACGGGACGGCCGAAGAACACGTCGTCGTTGAGGTACAGGTAGTGCTCGGCCAGGTCCTCGATGTGGTGCAGCTGCGACTCGATGGCGTGTGAGTTGAACACCGGGAGGACCGACGGGTCAGCGAAGACCTCCGTGTGGTCCACCACCCGTACCCGCGGATGGTCGGTGTCCAGCCACGGCGGCGTCTGGCCGTCGGTGACGATGTAGACGTTGCGTACGAAGGGGGCGAACATCTCCAGCGAGCGCAGGGAGTAGAGGAGTTCGTCCCGGCTGGTGTAGCGGGAGTCGGAGGCGGAGTGCGGGTTGGCCGGGGCGTTCGCCCCGAGGTGGGCGTCGCGCCTGGCGCGCCAGGCCTCGTCGGCCCCGTCGACCCAGGTGTAGACGGCGTCGATCGCGAAGGTGAGGTCGGTGGCGAGTTCCCAGGTGAAGGCGTCCAGAGTGGGATGGGTCCGGTCGCCGACCCTGACCTCGGCGGTCTTCCGGGCCTTGCCGGGGATCACCTCGCTCACCGGGTTGGGCTGCGGCGCGATGAGCGACTCCCGCAGGACGTGTTCGGGCGCCACGACCCGGAGTCGGTCGAGCCTCTCCTCGTGGTCGGGGGAGGCCAGGAACCGCTCGCCCTCCTGCCAGAACTCCACGGTGAAGCCGTGGGCGGGGCCGACGACCACGGGGCCCCGGTCGCCGACGACGTGCTCCCCGAGCCGGATCACCGGGGCGCGGCGGAGCCGGCGCAGCCGGAGCGGGGACAGGGGCCGGTACCCGACCGGAGTCCTCACGTACGAGCCGTGGAGGCTGTAGTGGGAGGCGAGGACCGACAGGACCTCGGCCCTGTCCTCCTCGGACACGGCGACCGAACGGTGGTACACGCCGTTGGACCGGGAGAAGAAGTAGTCGATCCCCCGTTCACGCAGGAGGTCGGCGAAGCGGTTCGTCCGCCGGGCGACGAAGTCCTCGACGTCGAAGGGACCGGACCAGCGCCGTGCGAGGACGGGTTCGCGCCGGTAGGTCGACACGGTGAGTTCCGGGTCCCTCCTCCGGTGCCTCCATGAGACGGGAAGGAAGAGCACCTTCCTGACCGGGAACGGAACCATTCTCCTGAGTATTCGCCTGGCTCTCCGAAAATAATAGGGAATATTCCACATGGGGTGATCCATCCCGTTGTCATCTTCTGGTTCCTGTTCTGGTCCTTGCGGGTGCGGGTGCGGGTGCGGGTGCGGGTGCGGGTGCGGGTGCGGGTCCCCGCTTTCGTCGCGGGGGGTGCTTCTCCTGCTCGCGTCCTTGCCGGAGCCGGGCCGTGCGATGTCGGCCGTCTCAAGAAAAGTACTGAATCGTTCACCTACCCGAAAGATGTGCTTTCCATGGGTGTAACTTCCTGGGGTAAGGAGCGGTCATCGTGTCTCCTGGGCGGGGCCGCGGTGCCCACGACAGACGCGCCGTCCATGAACGGGAGATCCGGGAGTGCCCTTCCACGTCGCCACGGAGCCGGGTGACCCCGGCCGACCCAACGAGGACTTCGCCGCGGCGACCGCGACCAGCGCGGTCCTCCTGGACGGGGCGAGCGCGCCGCGGGACGTGGAGACGGGCTGCTCCCACGGGGTGGCCTGGTACACCCGGCGGCTCGGCGCGCTGCTGCTGGCCGGGGCCGACGCGGGACTCCCCCTGCGCGAGGCCCTGGCCGAGGCGATCGTGACGGCCTCCGCCCTGCACGCGCACACCTGCGACCTGGCCAACCAGGAGAGCCCGTCCGCCACGGTCGTGGCGGTCCGGGCGGGCTCCGACGCGCTGGAGTACCTGGTGCTGTCCGACTCCGTGCTGCTGGTGGAGGACGGGGGCGGGGTGCGCGTGCTCACCGACACCCGTCTGGACGACCTCAGGGGCGACCTGGCCCGCCGGGGGAGCCCCTGGGACGCCATCCGCGCGTACCGCAACGTTCCCGGAGGTTTCTGGACGGCGGGAGCCCACCCCCGGGCGGCCGAGGAGGCGCTGACCGGAACCCTGCCCCTCGGACGCTTCACGGCCATGACCGACGGGGCGAGCCGGGTGGTGGACCTCTTCGGGGACCTGGATTGGGACCAGGCTTTCGCCCTGGTTTCGGACAAGGGGCCGCGCGTCCTGCTGGACCGGGTGCGCGGACTGGAGGCCGCCGACCCCGACCGGCTCCTTCATCCGCGCGGCAAGGGGAGCGACGACGCCACAGTGCTGGCGTGGACACCGTGACCCCGGTTACGGTCACCCTTAAATTGCCTATTCGGACAAACTAATCTGGTGAACCCGGGGGCTTCCCCCCTGACGCCCCAGGTGGTCGCGTTTCGGGCACTACCGTCATGGGGGACGTTTTGCTCGGTGTTCCAGATGTCCTTTGTTGTCCTTTGCGGTAAAAGCACACAACAGTGGAAGCGACGGCGGCGACGTCACACACGAGGGAGACCAACGCCTCTCCGAAGCCGTGCCGCCAGGCGCTTTCGCGTTCCGTGTTCATCCGGTAGGTTTCTCCGTAACCGAAGCGCCGGAGTTCTCCCCACAACAGCTGGTATCCGGCCTTCGTCGTTCTCTCCACCCCCCTGCTCACGTGTGCGCCGAACAGGCGCGACGCGTACGAGAGAACCCCCGCGACGTCGATTTCGACCGGTGAAAAGGAGAAGGTGTGACCACCACGGGCGTCCTCGAACCCACCGGACCGAACCGGTCCCTCGGTCGCACCAGCTGGCTCGACCGGGTCCTCACGACTCCCAGCTCCGCCGTCGAGCGCCACCCGACCGTCCGCGCCCTGGACGGCTACGAGGGTCGACCCAACCCCCTGGACGCCGAGACGCCCGCGGAGTTCCTGCTGGTCATGCGCCGCTACCTCGTCTGGGCGGGCGACTGGTCCTACCTGGAGCTGGAGTACCTGTGCGGGGGAGCGGTGCGGGCGACCACCTTCCGCGACGTCCTGGAGGGGACCCAGCTGCCCCGGTACGTGTTCCTGATGGCCTTCGTGACCGCCTGCGCCGGTGAGGACGCCGCCGAGCGCCAGCGCTGGACGACCGCCTGGCACAGGCTCCGGTCGGCCGGTCACTGAGTTCTCCGGGACTTTCCCTCCGGCTTTTCCCGACGGCCCCGCCGCATCCGCCGCCTTCGGGGCCCGGCACCCGCCGGATCCGCGCCGCGCCCTTTTCCGTGCCGTTCGGACACGTGCCCGCGTATTTTTTCGCGGATTTCTCCGATGCGCCGGTGTGCCAATGCGCCGATTTGGCATCATGCGCGCGGAATTTCCACAGGTAGGACGGCGTCAAGCACATTCCCGCGGCCGATAGGGTCTCCGGAGGACGGCCGCCGTCACGGCGCTGGTACGCGAGCGCCCGGTTCTCCGTCCTGCCACGGGTCGCCCGTGTCCGAAGCCTGCGGCCCCCTCCCGTCGGGCCCCGCCGCCTCGGACCGGTCGCCACCCGCCTTCACCCCCGCGCCACCGGGCGTTCAGCCCGATCCCGTCCGCCCCTGGTTGGCTTCGGCGCGGGCGTGACCGCGCCCATTCCCCCGGAGCCCTCAGGAAGCACGCATGCGCAAGACCACGGCGGTCGCGGTGTCCCTCGCCGTCGCCCTCACCGGTACGGCGGCCCCCGCACACGCGGAGCGGCAGGAGCCCCGCGAGGGCGGGCGCGACGGCGTCGAACTGTCCGCCCTCGGCAGCTACCGCACCGGCTTCTTCGACGAGGCGGCGGCGGAGATCGTCGCCCACGACCCGCGCACCCAGCGCCTGTACGTGGTCAACGCCCTGGCCGCCACCGTGGAGGTGCTCGACGTCTCCGACCCCGCGTCCCCCGCCAAGCTGTTCGACCTGCGCACGCCCGGGGTCGATGCGGCCGACGGCTCGGTGGTGCCGGAGGGCGCGGTCGCCAACTCCGTGGCGGTCCACGGCGACACCGTGGCCGTGGCGGTGGAGGCACCCGACCGCACCGACGACGGCTGGGTGGTCTTCTACGACACCGACGGCACCGCGCTCAACGCGGTCCGGGTCGGCGCCCTGCCGGACATGGCCGCCTTCACGCCCGAGGGCAGGCTGCTGCTGGTGGCCAACGAGGGGGAGCCCAGCGACGACTACTCGGTCGACCCCGAGGGCTCGGTGAGCGTCATCCGCGTGAACCGCAGGCCCGCCGCCCTCACCCAGGACGACGTGCGCACCGCCGACTTCCGTGCCTGGGACGGGGAGCGGGAGCTGCCCTCGGGGGTGCGGGTGTTCGGGCCGGACCTGTCCACCGGCGAGCCGGGCACCCCGGGCCGGGTGGCGCGCAACCTGGAACCGGAGTACATCTCCGCGGACACCGCCTACAGCGCCCAGGTGGTGCTCCAGGAGGCCAACGCCGTCGCGCTGCTGGACCTGCGCACCGCCGAGTTCACCGACATCGTGCCCCTGGGCCTCAAGGACCACATGGAGCCCGGCAACGAGCTGGACGTGTCGAACCGGGACGACGGCATCCGCCTCGCCAACTGGCCGGTGTACGGCATGTACCAGCCCGACGGATTCGACACCTACCGCTGGCGCGGCCAGACCCTGATGGTCACCGCGAACGAGGGCGACACCCGCGACTGGGACGGCTACTCCGAGGAGACGCGCCTGGGCGACCTGGCCGAGGAGACCCCGCTGTGCGAGGACTCCCCGCGCCTGCGGGAGTTCCTGGCCGACAACGACCTGGGCGTCGACAGCACCGGGGAACTGCTCGACGAGGCCAACATGGGCAGGCTGACGGTCACCGCCGCCGAGGGTCTGCGCGAGGACGGCAGCTGCTACGAGGACGTGTACGCGTTCGGCGGACGCTCGTTCTCGATCTTCACCACCGAGGGCGAGCTGCTCTTCGACTCCGGGTCGGACTTCGAGCGGATCACCGCCGAGGCCGACCCGGAGTTCTTCAACTCCAACCACGCGGAGAACGCCTTCGACAACCGCAGCGACGACAAGGGCCCCGAGCCCGAGGGGGTCGTGCTCGGTGAGGTGGCGGGCCGCACCTACGCGTTCGTGGGCCTGGAACGGGTGGGCGGCGTGATGGTCTACGACGTCACCGACCCCCGCGAGGCGTCCTTCGTGCAGTACCTCAACAACCGCGACTTCACCGCCGAGCCCGGCACCGGCGAGGCGGGCGACCTCGGCGCGGAGGGCCTGGCCTTCATCAGCGCCTCGGACTCGCCGATCCGGGGCGTGCCGATGCTGGCCGTGGCCAACGAGGTGTCCGGAACGACCACCCTGTACCGGGTCGACCCGGCCTGACCGCGCTCTGTCGCCGGGCCGCCTCGTCGGGGCTCGGCGAGGCGGCCCGCCGCCACGGGCCCGGTCTCACCCGCGGGGGAAGAGCGCGTCGGTGAAGGCGTTGCGGAACTTTCCGCCCGGGTCGAGCGCGCGTGCGAGGCGTTCGAAGTCCGCCGCGCGCTCGTACCGGGCGGTGATGTCGGCCGGGTCCATCGCGGTGAGCTTGCCCCAGTGGGGGCGGGCACCCAGCGGCAGGAGGCGCTCCTCCACGGCCGCCAGGACCGGGGCCACGGCCCGCGGGTCCGGCAGCCACGTGAAGTGGAAGGTGACGCAGTCCCGGCCGTGGGCGGGGCTCAGCCACAGGTCGTCCGCGCGCACCGTGCGCACCTCCGCGACGTACAGCGCCGGGGCGAGCAGGTGCCCGATCCCGCGCAGGGCGGCGAACGCGGCGCCCGCGGCCTCGCGCGGCACGTAGAACTCGGACTGCAACTCCCTGCCCGCGCTCGGCTCCAGCTCGGGACGGAAGTGCGGGAGCCGCTCGTGCCAGGGGCCGACGGCCCCCATCTGCTCCGTGCTGGGCTCCGGAGGCATCCCCGGGACGGGGTGCACCGGCCCGGACGCGGGCCGACCGCCCCTCCAGGCGCCCTCGGGGCGGTCGGTGCGCTGCTTGAGCCACACGGAGCCCTCCCCGAGCCAGTCGGTGAACAGGCTGACGCTGTAGGCCGCGCCGAACACGTCGTCGACGTGTTCGGCCACCTCGTCCAGGGCCACCCCGACGCGGACCCGCTGGGTCATCGTGAACGCCGGTTCGATCTCCAGGGAGAGCCGGGTGACGACGCCGAGCGCGCCCAGCGCGACCACCGCGCCGGGGAGGACCTCCGGGTCCACGTCGCGGCTCAGCCAGCCCAGGTCGCCGTCGGGACCCAGGAGCTGCACCGCGCGCACGGCGGCGGACAGGCAGCGCTGGCCGTCCCCGGACCCGTGGGTGCCGGTCGCGCACGAGCCCGCGACCGAGATGTGCGGCAGCGACGCCAGGTTCGCCAGCGCGAACCCCCGCCCGTGCAGCGCGGTGACCAGTTCGGCGTAGCGGGTACCGGCGGTGACGGTGACGGTCCGCCCCTCGGGGTCGATCTCCGCCTCCGCGGGCAGCCCGTCCAGGCGCACCAGGTCGGCGTCGGAGTCGGCGACGAGGTTGAAGGAGTGGCCGCTGCCCAGGGCGCGGATCCGCGGGCTGTCGCGGACGACGCGGCGCAGTTCGTCCAGTGTCCGGGGCCGGTGGACCCGCGGGCTGCCGAAGGTCACGTTGCCCGCCCAGTTGGTGGTCCGCGCGTGCGGTGCTGACATGGGCGCTCCGTGGGTGGGGGCGGGCGGTGTACGGTTTCCGGTTCCCGGGCACCGCCACGGCAGGCGGCTTTCCGGAGGATAGCCGGGCGGTCCTTCGCCCGGTTCGCCCGGGGGCCGCGCCATGAGTCTTCGGGCCTTCCACGCCGTTGGTCGTCGGGGTGCGTCGTCGGGAAGCCGTGCGGGTCGGCGCGAACCCGGGCTGTGCCGTCCCCGGGCCGCCTGGCGGCGTTCCGGGCCTCCCGGCGGGGGTTCGAGGTCCCGGTGCGCCGGGGTGTCTCGGCACCGTCTGGCGGCATGACATAGGTAAACGTTGTTTAAATCGGTTGCGGGAGAGAACGACACAGGGGGGACCGACGTCGTATCACCCGTAGTCGAGCATGGATCGACGTCGGCAGACGGAACACGCAATGAGGGGGATGTTCGCCATGACGAACGCATTTCGCACGGGTTCGGTCCGAGTCGCGGCCCTGGGCGCGGTGTCGCTGCCCGCTCTTCTGCTCGCGTCCGCGCCCGCGGTCGCGGAGGACACCGACTCCGGTGCGGGGGCCATGAGCGTCCGCGACTGCACCGCGGCGGACTTCGAGATCTCCGAGACCGCGCGCGAGGGCGCGGCCGGTACCGTCCACGTCGAGTTCGAGCTGGTCAAGCAGGAACCGCTCGACCCCCAGGACGACGTGGCGTGCGCCATGTACCCCTCCGCCGCGAACATGTACTGGGGCGACTCCGAGGGCAACCGGATCGGGGCCGACGCGCAGGTCGAGGGCCAGGGCGGCAGCGTCTTCGCGCTGTACCCGGGTGACGCGGCCACGGTGACCGTGTCCCGCCCCAACCCGGAGGTCTACGACCCCGAGGAGTGCAGCCCCACCGAGGTGGCCGGGGCCCACCTGTTCCTCCAGAACGACGAGGGCGCCGCCTACGTGCCCACGGGTGGAAACGACCGCGTCTGCGCCAACCCGGACATGGGCGCGTCGACGGTTTCCGAGATCACCCCGGCCTGATCCAGCCCGGCCGCCGGGCCGCTCCGGGTAGGACACCTGGAACGAAGGCCTCCGACGAGGATCCCGCCCCTCGACCCCGGGCAGCACAAAAGAAACAGCCGGGCCCGTGTGGTGTGCGGGTCCGGCTGTTTCTCCACTGTCTCAAGGTGGCGCACTCGGGAGGACTCGAACCCCCAACCTTCTGATCCGTAGTCAGATGCTCTATCCATTGAGCTACGAGTGCAGGTTGTTCAGTTGTGTGTCGCCCGGTCTCCCTGGCGACGTCTTTGACTCTATCACGGTGTCAGAGGGCCTCGAACCGTTTTGTGAGTGTGCGACCGGTCATGCCGGTCCCCGTCCGCAGGGCGGCCCGGGGCGGCAGGACGGCGGCCCCGACAACGCGCGAGGGTGTCGGAGCCGCCGTCCGGGAGCGGGTCAGGCGGCGGGCCGGGGCGTCAGCAGGTTCCGCCGAGGGCGACCCCGTCCACGCGGGAGACACCGGCGTCGCGCTGCGCGCCCACACGCCGGTTGACCTCCTCGGGCGCCACGGACTCGCCCTGCTGGTGGTACACCCAGTCCACGTCCTGCACGTAGGTGCTGGGGCCGCCGGTGTGGCCGCTCATGTCGACGAACCACTGGTTGAAGTTGATCGACATCGGCGACGAGGGGTAGTACTTCCCGCTGTGCTCGGCCACCAGGTGCGTGTCCACGTAGTAGCGGACCACGCCGTCCGTCACCTGGACCACCAGGTCGCGCCATCCGTCGAAGGAGCGGTTCACCACGTCGCTGGTGTTGTCCGCGACCCAGGGGTCGCGCTGGTAGGTGTGGTACGAGGTCAGGTACATGGCCTCCGCCGGGGCGCCCCAGCCCGAGTTGGGCAGGTACTCGAAGTCGAGCTCGCTGTAGGCGGGATCGTTGTCGTAGGCCAGCGGCGTGATCGTGTAGAAGGTCTGGAGCACGGTGTCGCCGTCCTGGCCGGAGACCGGGACGTCGGCGAACTTGACCTTGGCGGCGTAGGTGCCCTCGTGGAACTTCTCCTCGCCGAAGGTCAGCTCGGCTTGGCTGGTGCCCGCCGGGGTGCCGTCAGTGGTCGAGGTCAGGCGCAGCAGGGAGTCGCCGCCCTCCTCGGCGAAGGAGATGTTGTCGGCGTCCCAGGACGCGCCGGGCACGCCGGGGCCGCCGGGCCAGCTGCGGACGTTCCAGCCCTGGTCGCGCAGGGCCGGGTCGTCGGGGCCGGTGTAGTCGAAGTCGTCGAAGAACAGGCCGCACGACGCGGAGGTCTGGTCGGCGACGGTCTCGACCTCGACGGGGGAGCCCGTCGCGCAGGCCGTCAGGGGGAGTGCGACGGCGCAGGCCAGGGCGATGCGGCCGGGACGGATGCGGGTGGGCACGGGGAACACCTCGGTTTCGGGGAGGAACAGCCGGGAGCAGGGGCCGGACCGGGGCCTCCGGTCCTGGAGGGCCCGGCCCGGGAGGCGCTAGAACGCGGTCAGCGTCACGTCGAGGGACACCGGCGCGTGGTCCTGGACGTAGGAGGCGAAGTTCGACACGTCGTCGAAGGCGAAGCCGTAGGCCTTGCCGTCCACGGTGTTCTCGTGGAAGACCGCCGCGTAGCGGTTGGTGGTCTCGTGGTTGTAGAACGCCGCGGGGTCGGTGACCGGGTGCTCGGCGGTGTCCAGCAGCGTCGAGCGGTTGAACGCCGCGCCCAGGATCGCGGCCACCGGACCGGTGATGCCGTCGTTGGGGGCCGCCAGGGCGCCGTCGCAGAAGAAGACGTCGCGGGTGGAGGGCTTGGGGATCGGGGCCACGCCGCCGTCGAAGACCAGGTTGCCCGAACCGTCCACGCGGCCGGTGAAGGTCCCGGCGTTGGTGGTGACGCGCAGGTCGGTGGTGCTGTAGCGCTCCCAGACCTGGTCGATGTAGGAGTCGTAGTAGTCGGCCGGGAACAGTCCGGCGTCCAGCCCGTGTCCGGGGGCGATGACGAGTTCTCCCTCGCTCAGCACGAGCGACGAGAAGACGGGGTCGGCGGAGAGCGTGGCGAAGACCGCGTCGCGGCCGCCCGGCTCGAACGTGCCGGTGGTCTGGTCGGCCTCGCCCTGGAGGCGGATGGCCAGCGGCACGCTGAACTGGTCCACCATGCTGGTGTTGCAGTACATGCCGGTCTCGTTGTGGGTGAACTCCACGGTGTCGTGGAGCACTCCGTGGCTGGGGTCGGACTCGACCCAGCCCGCCGGGTACTGGAGCGCGGGCCTGCCGTTGCCGTCGGTGACGACCTTGAACCGGAGCTTGCCGCCGAGGGCGAAGTACACCCGGCCGGACATGAACGGCAGGGACAGCTCGCTGACCGAGTCCAGCGGGATCGAGTAGTCGGTGAACCCGTCGTCGGTGTTGTCGGACTCCGCGACCGGATGTGCGACGCCGCTGGCGTCGACCCAGGACTGCGTGTTCGTGGTCAGGTCGGTTCCCACGATGTAGGCGCGGATCTCGCTGTCGGGGAAGGTCCCGGTCTCGTTGGCGACCCTCACCGGAAGGGCGCCGGCCTGAGTGCCGCCCGAGGTGAGTTCGCCGTTGCTCTCCGCACGGGAGCAACCGGTCGTGACGAGCAGGGTGCTGACGGTGGCGAGCGACGCGCCGCCGAGGAACAGTCTTCGGTCGATCATGGGGGTCGCCTCACTGGAGGGGCTGGTAAGACGCGCCCAATCTGACGACCGTTGAAGTGTCGCGTCAACCCGTGGTCACGATCCGTCCGCGACGTTTTCGTGTTCTTACTGGTAACAAAGTTGCCATGTGACTTATGTCACTCTCGATCCGAATGATTTTCGGTTCTGTGGGTGAACATTTTCGGCGGATGGGCGTCCACAGAAGTTCTCCCCCTGGTGGGCGGCGGTTCACGGGGGCCGCGCTCCGCCGGAGGGAGCTGGCGCGCGGACTCGCTCCCCCTACCGAACGGGACGGAAGGGGCCCGGCGCCGCACCATCGCCCGGCCGCACCGCCGTCCGGCCCGCGCCGACCGGGACCCCGGTCCGGGGCTTCGCCGTTCCCGTCCGCACAGCCCCCGGTCTACGCCCTCGCGCCCTCGGCGGGCTCCGTCGGCGCGGCGACCCCGGTCAGCACGGCCGACTCGACCGGAACGACGGCCCCGGCCTCCAGGGAACGGCCCGCCTCCAGCATCCGGTCGATCAGTTCGTCCCTGGTCTCCCTGACGGCGCGCGCGTTCAGGGCTTCGCCGTACAGCTGGTCGGCGTTGCCGCCGTCGGAGTCCACCTGGACGAGGAGCAGGTCCAGCTCGCGCTGGCGCTCCTCGACCCTCTGCACCTGCTCCCACTCGGTGTGCGCGGCCAGGGCCTCCTCGACGGACGCCCCGTAGTCGCGGATCGCGTCCACCCGGGCCGCCAGCTCCCGGTACACGGCCTCGTGGCGCTCGTGCTGCTGGTCCAGCACGGCGAGCACCCGGTCGGAGACGGCGTCGAGGGAGTCCGCCACGTACTCCTCCCTGATCCGCTCGTGCCGGTGCAGCAGCGAGGCGATCCGCCACTCCTCGGCGCGCAGGACCGACAGGGGCTGGGCCGCGTCGAAGGAGTCGCCCAGCCGCAGGTCGGCCTCCTCGACGGTCCCGATCGTCCTCTGCACGTCCAGCAGCAGGCGGGCGCCCTGCCGACCGAGGTTCGCGGGCACCAGGTAGCGGTCCGCGTGGGCCGCCGCCAACCGGTCGCCCCGGGGCCACCACCACCCGGCCCACATGGCGGCGGCCGCGTACACCGCGCCCGGCACGAACCAGTAGAGGTTGAAGGCCCACTCCGGCCCCGCCAGCGCGAGGAACCAGCTCGTCAGGGTCGCGGGCACGAAGGCCAGGGAGAACGCCTGCCAGGACCGGCGCCGGGAGGTCCGCGACAGCCACCGCGGCAGCAGGGACCGCGGGCGCACACGGGTGACGGCGAGTCCGGCGGCGCCCACGGCCGCGGCCTGCACCAGCAGGCCCAGGAAGTACAGAGGGACCGACCACACCAGGAGGGGGCCGCTGACCAGCGCCCAGAGGAGGCTCAGCGCGGCCACCGCGGTCCCGCCCGCCGCCATGCGCGTCCGGTTGGGGAACCGGGGCTGTCTGGCCCAGGCCCGCTTCGAGCGCAGGAAGGGCAGATGCTTCCGGAGCCTTCCGGCGAGGCGGGGAGGCAGTGAGGGGTCCAGGACGGGACGTGCGCCCCCACCCGTGCTGTCCGCGACCTTCCACCGGCTGTCCGACACTGGTTCGGCTCCTCTCGCGTGCGGTTCGCCGCGCTCGGCCCCCTCCGTTTCGGACACGCGTTTCGGACGCGCGGTTTCTCGGGGAGTCCGTACCGCACGTTACCGCCCCGGCACGGAATCCGTACCGGGGCGGTGGTCACGAATCCCGCCTCAGCCCGCGACGGCCTCCTCCACGGCGGCGGCCCACAGCGACACCGCGCTGTCGACCTGGTCGCCGTCGACGATGAGCGGCGGGATCATCCGCACCACGTTCCCCTCGGGGGCGCAGGTGAGCAGCAGGAGCCCGTGCCGGGCCGCGGCCTGCTGGGCGCGCAGCGCGGTGGCGCCGTCCGGCGAGCCGTCGGCGGCGGTGAACTCGTTGCCGAGCATCAGCCCCCGGCCGCGCACGTCGCCGATGACCGGGTTGGCCTCCGCCACCTTCTCCAGGCCCAGGCGCAGCCGCTCGCCCATGCGCGCGGCGTTCTCCACCAGGCCCTCCTCCTGAATCACGTCCAGGGTGGCCAGGGCGGCGGCGCAGGACACCGCGTTGCCGCCGTAGGTCCCGCCCTGGGAGCCGGGCCAGGCCTTCTCCATGATCGCGGCGGGGGCGGCGATCGCCGACAGCGGGAAGCCGCTGGCCAGCCCCTTGGCGGTGATGACCACGTCCGGCCGGATGCCCGAGGGCTCGTGGCCCCAGAACGTGCCCGTGCGCCCGAAGCCGGTCTGCACCTCGTCCGCGACCAGCAGGAACCCGTGCTGGTCCGCGCGCTCGCGCAGCCCCTGGAGGAAGGCCGAGGGCACCGGCACGTAGCCGCCCTCGCCCAGCACCGGCTCGATGAACACGGCGGCGGTGTCCCTGGGCGAGGTCACCGTGGCGAACAGGTAGTCCAGCTCGCGCAGCGCGTACGCGACCGCGTCGGCCTCGGACACGCCCAGCCGGTAGGCGTAGGGGAACGGCGAGACCACCACGCCGGGCATCAGCGGGCCGATGCCCGCGCGGATCTTGACCCCGGACGTGGTCAGCGACGCGGCGCCCATGGTGCGCCCGTGGAAGGACCCCTGGAACACGATGACGTTCTGCCGACCGGTCGCCTGCCGGGCCAGCCGCAGGGCGGCCTCGACGGCCTCGCTTCCCGAGTTCACGTAGAACAGCCGGTCGAGCCCGGCGGGCAGCACCTCGCCCAGCCGCTCGGTGAGCCGCAGCAGCGGCCGGTGCATCACGGTGGTGTACTGGCCGTGGACCAGGGTCCCCACCTGCTCCCGCGCGGCGGCCACGACGCGGGGGTGGCAGTGGCCGGTGCTGGTGACGCCGATGCCGGCGGTGAAGTCGAGATAGCGGCGGTCGTCCTCGTCGTAGATGTAGGCGCCCTCGCCTCGGGCGGCGACGACCGGTGTCGCCTGCTTGAGGATCGGGGAGAGCTCCGCCATGCGTGGCCTCGATTCCGTGTCGCGTGTTCCGTAGGATTGTTGACAATCGACGCTGCTATGGAAACATCCGTGCGGCGACGGTGTCCAGTGGGCGCACGTTGGGCAGTTCTGACCACAGGCCGAATCTCGACCGGGGAGTAGCGAACATGTCGGATCAGGAAGCACGGGTCGTCGCGCAGGTGGACAAGAGGCTGTTCATCGGCGGGACGTGGCGAGACGCCGCCTCCGGGAACGCCTTCGAGGTGGAGGACCCCTCCACCGGCGAGGTGCTCTGCGAGGTCGCGGACGCGGGGAAGGAGGACGCGCTCGACGCCCTGGACGCGGCGCACCGGGCCCAGGCCGACTGGATGCGCACGGCGCCCCGGGACCGCGGCGAGATCCTGTACCGGGGCTACGAGCTGCTCATGGAGCGCCGGGAGGACCTGGCGGTCCTGATGACCCTGGAGATGGGCAAGCCCCTCGCCGAGGCGCGGGGCGAGATCGCCTACGCCGCCGAGTTCCTGCGCTGGTTCTCGGAGGAGGCCGTGCGCATCGAGGGAGGGTTCTCCACCTCCCCCGACGGCAAGTCCCGCTTCCTGGTCATGCGCCAGGCGGTCGGCCCCTGCATGCTCATCACCCCCTGGAACTTCCCCATGGCGATGGGCACCCGCAAGATCGGCCCCGCCATCGCCGCGGGGTGCACCATGATCCTCAAGCCCGCCCACCAGACGCCCCTGTCCGCCCTCGCGCTGGCGGGCATCCTCTCCGAGGCCGGGCTCCCCGAGGGCGTCCTCAGCGTCATCCCCACCACGGACCCGGGCTCGGTCACCGAGCCCCTGCTCAGCGACGGCCGCATCCGCAAGGTCTCCTTCACCGGATCCACCGCCGTGGGGCGCAAGCTCCTCGAACAGAGCGCCGGGCAGGTTCTGCGCACCTCCATGGAGCTGGGAGGCAACGCGCCCTTCCTGGTCTTCGACGACGCCGACATGGACGCCGCCGTGGACGGCGCGATGCTCGCCAAGATGCGCAACATCGGCGAGGCCTGCACAGCCGCCAACCGCATCTACGCCCAGGCGGGCATCGCCGAGGAGTTCGCCGAGCGCCTCAGCCGCCGCATGGGCGCGCTGCGCCTGGGCCGCGGCGTGGACGAGGGCGTCGACGTGGGCCCGCTCATCGACGACAAGGCCCGCGACAAGGTGCAGGGCCTGGTGGACGACGCCGTGGGCAAGGGCGCCCGCGTGCTGGTCGGCGGCGGCCCCGGCGACGGCCCGGGCCACTTCTACAAGCCCACCGTGCTCGCCGACGTGCCCTTCGAGGCCGAGCTGTCCACCACCGAGATCTTCGGCCCGGTGGCCCCCGTACTGCCCTTCGAGACGGAGGACGAGGTGCTGCGGGCCGCCAACGACACCGAGTACGGACTGGTCAGCTACGTCTACACCCGCGACCTCAACCGGGCGCTGCGGGTCAGCGAGAACCTGGAGACCGGCATGGTCGGCCTCAACCAGGGCGTGGTCTCCAACCCGGCCGCGCCCTTCGGCGGGGTCAAGCACTCCGGTCTGGGCCGCGAGGGCGGCCGGGTCGGCATCGACGAGTTCCTGGAGACCAAGTACGTCGGCATCGGCGGAATCTGACCGGATGTCCGGGCGATCCGGAGGTTCGCCTGTGCCTCGGGCGCGGCACCGCCTACGCTCGCCCCATGGGCACACGGATTCCCGACGACGGTGACACCGCCGCCGCTCTGGCCTCCGTCAGGGCGGCGGGCGGTGAACCGTCGCCGGAGGCGCGGGCGGACCTGGAGCGGATCGCACGCGGTGAGATGAGCTTCGAGGAGGCCAGGGAGCGCATCCTGGCCAGGTACCGGCTGCGGGAGTGACGGAGGCGACGCGGCGCCTCCGCGATCCTGTTCGCCGCGATCTCGTACTCATAGCGGGGTTCGAGCGCCGACATCGGCTACAAGTACAAGATCATCGCGGTTCAGACCCCTTGCGTCACACCGGTGACGTTTCCGGCCAGCACAGGTCAGGCGTCGGTGCCGGGCGGCGGCACGGCACGACCGCGCCCAGGGGCACTCCGGACGTCGGCGCCGCGCACCGGCACGGGCGCGTCCGTGTTCCGCGGGCGTCCTAGGCCTCGGGGACGGACTCCCCGCCCCCGCCGTTGATGCGCTCGACGGTGTCCACCATGTGCGCCTCGATCAGGCGCAGCAGCTCCTCCTCCGCCCCGTCCACGATCGCGTCCAGGATGCGGCGGTGCTCGTCCAGGAGCTCCTCCGGCTCCGGGTACACGTCCTGCATCACCGTGAGGCACATCCGGGTCTCCACCAGCAGCGTCTGCGCCATGCGCTCCAGGCGGCTGTTGCCCGCGCAGCTGACGAGGGTCTGGTGGAAGGCCTGGTCGGCGTCGCTCATGGCGTTGCGGTCGCGGCCCGCCGCCGCGGCGGCGAGCCGCTCCACGGCCGGGGTGAGGCGGGCGACGGCCTCGCCCCGGTTGCCGCGCATGATCAGCTCGCACGCGGTCCGCTCGACGGCGAGCCGGGCCACGTAGACGTCGCGCACGTCCGCGGGCGTGAGTTCGCGCACGAACAGCCCCCTGTGCCGTTCGCTGCGCAGCAGCCCCTCCTGCACCAGGCGCTGCATCGCCTCTCGCAGGGGGCCGCGGCTCACCCCGAGCTGACCCGCCAGCTCGGACTCGCCGAGCTGGTCACCCGGTGCGAGCGAGCCGTACATGATCGCGGACCGCAGCTGGTCGGCGATCAGTTCGGCGGTGGAACGCCGGGGCACGGGTCTGAGCTGGCCTGGGGCGGGCATGGCCGCCCTCCTCTCGGATCGGGGACGGGACGCGCGGCGGGCGCGTCGTCGAGGTTAACGGGGCGCCAGGACGCTGTTGACCGCGGCCGAACCCGAACGGAACAGCATGCCCGGTCCGGAGCCCCGGCCCGCGGTCGCCCCCGCCAGGCGCAGACCCTCCCACACGCTCACCTGGTTGGCGGTGAGCACGGTCTTGCCGAGCAGCGCCTCCAGGGGTTCGATGAGGTGGGCGCTGTGCAGGGCGGTGTCCGGCACCAGGACGGCCTCGGCGCGCTGGTGGTCGTTGGAGATGACGAAGTCCAGGACGTCGTCGGGGTCCAGGTCGCCGACCTCGGCGGCGGTGGCGATGCCGTGGCTGGCCAGCGACAGCACGGTCACCCCCGCCTCGGTGAGGAACTCCACGAACCTCTGGGCGACGTCGTCGGGGTAGGTGGCGGCGATCGCCACCCGCGAGACGCGCAGCTGGCTCAGCGCGTGCACGAAGGCGAACGAGGTGCTCGACGACGGAGCGCCCGCGTGCCGGCGCACCCCCTCGACCTGCCTGCGGGCGCCCTCCCAGCCGAACACGAAGCTGCCGCTGGTACAGGCCCACACCGCGGCCTCCACCTCCATCACGGCCAGCTCCTGGGCGCCCCTGGCGAGCACGTCCTCGCCGCCGACGTCGAGCAGGGCGTCCACGCGGTGGGCGTCCTCGCGCATGAGCGTGTGCACCACGGGGAGTTCGACGCCCCCTCCGAGCAGGCCCTCGAAGGCCTTGTAGTCGTCCTCGGCGCTGAACCCGGGGTAGAGGAATCCGACGCGGGTCATGTGGCCCTCCTTTGCGTCACGTCCCGCGCGTCACGCGGCACTCGGTGCGGCGACGTCGATCAGACTCTGTCCGTGGGCCACGGCCTGGCGGCCCGCGGCCCTCATCACGGCCCACATGGTCACCTGGTTGGCCGCGATCACCGGTTTGCCCAGCTCGCGTTCCAGGGGCGCGATGATGTCGTAGGTGAGCACGTTGGTGCAGCTGATGAACACGGCCTGGGCGTCGGGGCGGTCCACCGAGTGCACCGCCTCGGACACCTCGGCGTAGGTCACCCGCCAGATGTGGCTGAGCAGGCCCAGCCCCACGCTGGAGGTCACGGCGACGCGGTGCTCGGCGAGGTAGGCCAGGAGCCGGTCGGTCACGCTGTCCACGTAGGGCGTGACGACGGCGATCCGGTCGGCGCCGAGCACCTCCAGGGCCTGGACCAGCGCCCCGGACGTGGTGACGGCGGCGGGCGCCCCGGCGTCCACCATGGCCCCGTGCAGGCGCCGCTCGCCCCGGGCGCCGTGCACGAAGCTGCCCGAGGCGCACGCGTACCCGATGGCCAGGGGCTCGGGGGCGAGCAGCGCGCGGACCGCCGGGGCCACGTGCTCCTCCCGGCACAGGGCGGCGGCCTGGTCGACCGTCACCGGTACGTGTACGTACGGCAACCGCGTGACGTGCAGTGAGACGTCGTCGGGCGTCCAGCGCCAGAGTTCGCGGTCGAGCGCGAAGTCGTAGGGCGCGATGACGCCGACCCCCGCCTGCCACGGCGTCCGCGTGCTCGCGGCCAGTTCGACGACCTGCTGCTGCGCGCCGGTGCCGTTCGTGTGCTCTCCGTCGGTCCGCATCGGTCACTCACCTCCCGGATGTGTGTTGTCGTTGCCGTCCCCGCGGGGACGCGGTCGCTCCGCGCCGGGGCCCGAGGGCCGTCCGCGGGCGCGGTCGTGGTGGCCCGCGGGCCGGTCAGCGCTCCAGGCGCTCGTACACCAGCCGCTCGCCGACGCTGCCCGAGCGCCAGACGTCGTTGCAGGCCTCGGCCATGGCGGGCAGGTTCTCGACGACGGTGGCGAAGACGTTGCCGGGCACCCAGCCGACGTCGCCGTTGAGGAGCAGGTTGTTGCGCCCGTAGAAGAGGGCGAGGTCGATGACCCCGGGCAGGTGGCCGATCCCCTTGTCCTCCTTGAAGGCGCGGTCGAGCATGCCCCCGTCGAAGGAGAAGTAGACGACGTCGCCGGGGATCGGGGTGACGGTGGGGTTCTCCTGGCCGGGCTCGTCATCGGCGAACCGCGGCACCATCGTGTAGACCTCGTTGCGCGCGTACTTGGCGTGCTGGACCGCGTCGCCCTGCGGCAGGGCGTTCCAGACCGCCTCACAGGTGCGGGGCGCGTCCTTGTCCAGGAGTTCGGCGACGCAGGAGACCCCGCGCCTGGGCAGGGTGATGGTCATGTACCGGGGCAATGGGTAGTCCCTTCGACGTCGGGCAGCGGGACCTGCGGGAACACCCCCGGCGCCGGGGCTGTTGATTGTTGACAATCCTAGGGTCCACAACCCGGATGCGGCAATAACCCCGGTGCGAGTGGGTATCCCGGGCAGGTCAGAGGTGGTGGGGGAGGCCCGGGTTTCGGGGGGAACAGTCGATTTGTGGATTGTTGACAATCCTATGTGGGCTCCCTAGCGTTTCCCGTGCAGGGCGATCCGTCCCCGACGACCTCTCTGAACCACCGTCGCCAACCGGAGAGTGCACGCCCGTGAACAGCCTCATCCCGCCCGACCGACCGAGACTCCTCGTCCTCCACGGTGACGACCTCCCGCCCGGCCGCGAGCGGATGGACGACCATCCCCGCCTCGGCGAGGTCGTCTACGCCACCGCCGACGAGCTTCCCGCCAGGCTGCCCGGGGCGCACGCGCTGCTGGTGTGGGACCTGTTCACCGAGGCGCTGGCCTCCGCCTGGCCCAAGGCCGACTCCCTGGCCTGGGTGCACGCCGCCACCGCCGGGGTGGACAACCTCATGTTCCCCGGCCTGGTGGAGAGCCCGGCGGTGGTCACCAACTCGCGCGGGGTCTTCGACGAGCCCATCGCCGAGTACGTGCTCGGCCAGGTCATCGCCTTCGCCAAGGGCTTCCAGCAGACCTGGGAGCACCAGCGCGAGCACCGCTGGGAGCACAGGGAGACCGAGCGCGTGTCCGGCAGGCGGGCCCTCGTGGTCGGGACCGGGCCGATCGGCCGCCACATCGCCCGCAAGCTGACCGCCGTGGGCATGCGCGTGCGCGCCTCCGGCAGCCGCGCGCGGGAAGGCGACCCCGACTTCGGCACCGTGGTCGAGTCCAGCCTGGCCGTACGCGGCGCCGACGGCGCCCCGACCCTGGCCGGCGAACTCCCCGAGGCCGACTACGTGGTGATCGCCGCCCCGCTCACCGACGCCACCCGGGGGCTGGTCGACCGCCGCTTCCTGGGGCTCATGAAACCCACCGCGCGACTGGTCAACGTGGCGCGCGGCCCCATCGTGGTCGAGGCCGACCTGGCCGCGGCCCTGGAGCACCGCGTCATCGCGGGCGCCGCACTGGACGTGTTCGAGGACGAGCCCCTCAAGGCGGTCTCCCCGCTGTGGGGGCTGCCCGGGTCGGTGGTCTCGCCGCACATGTCGGGCGACGTCGTCGGCTGGCGCGATGACCTCATGGACCTGTTCCTCGACAACCTCGCCCGTTACCTGGACGGGCGGGAACTGCTCAACGTGGTCGACAAGAGCCGCGGCTACGTGCCCGGCTGACCCCTGATGGCGTGACACGGGAGGCTGAAGTGACGATCCGTTCCGACCGGGCCGGGACCGAGGACGCGAACGCGGACGTCGGCGCGGCCGAGGGCGCCCCGGGGGCGACCGCGGTTCCGCAGGCGCGCCCCGGCGGGCCCTCCGCACCGGCCGACCTGTCCGCCGAGCGGCTGCTCGCGGCCTACGCCGCCGGGGAGCTGTCCCCGGTGGAGGCCGTCGACTCCGTGCTGGAGCGCATCGAGCGGGACAACCCGGCGCTCAACGCGTTCTGCCTGGTGCGCCCGGACGAGGCCCGCGAGGCCGCCCGCGCCTCCGCCGAGCGGTGGCGGCGCGGCGAGCCCTCCGGGGTCCTGGACGGGGTGCCGGTCTCGGTCAAGGACGTCCACCTCACCCGCGGGTGGCCCACCCTGAAGGGCTCGGTCACCAGCCCCCAGGAGGGTCCGTGGGACGAGGACTCCCCGGCGGTGGCCCGGCTGCGCGAGGGCGGCGCGGTGTTCGTCGGCAAGACGACCACGCCCGAACTGGCGTGGAAGGGCGTCACCGACGGCCCGCTCACCGGCGTCACCCGCAACCCGTGGGACCTGTCCACCACGCCGGGCGGCTCCAGCGGCGGGTCCGCGGCGGCCGTCGCGGCCGGGATGGCCCCGCTGTCCACCGGGACCGACGGTGGCGGTTCGATCCGCATCCCGGCCAGCTTCACCGGCGTGTGCGGGATCAAGCCCACGTGGGGCCTGGTGCCGCACTACCCGGCCAGCCCCTTCGGGTCGCTCGCGCACACCGGGCCGCTGGCCCGCACGGTGGGCGACATGGCGCTGATGCTGGAGGTCATGGCCCAGCCCGACGCGCGCGACTGGGCCGCGCTGGCGGCGCCCGCGCCCGGCCTCGGCGACGTGCGCCTGCGCACCGACGCCGAGCGGCTGGTGCGGGGCGTGCGGATCGCCTACAGCCCCACCCTGGGCGGGCTGGACGTGGACCCGGAGGTGGCCGCGGCGGTCGCCGACGCGGTGGCCGTGTTCGAGGCGCTGGGCGCCCGGGTGGAGGAGGCCGACCCCGGCCTGCCCGACTCCCGGGAGGAGTTCCACGTGCTGTGGTACTCCGGTGCGGCCAAGGCCACGGACCGGCTCACGGACCGCCAGCGGGACCTGCTCGACCCCGGCCTGCGGGAGATCGTCGAGGAGGGGCTGACCTACTCGGCGCAGGACTACCTGACCGCGATGGCGCTGCGGATGGAGATGGGCGCCCGGATGGGCCGCTTCCACGACGCCTACGACCTGCTGCTCACCCCGTCGATGCCGATCGCGGCGTTCGAGGCGGGGCTGGAGTCGCCGCCGCGGCTGGCGGGGGAGCGGTGGACCTCGTGGGCGGGGTTCAGCTACCCGTTCAACATGACCCAGCAGCCCGCGGCGAGCGTGCCCTGCGGGTTCACGGCGGCGGGGCTGCCGGTGGGCCTCCAGGTGGTCGGACCCCGGCACGCCGACGCCCGGGTGCTGGCGGCCTGCCGCGCGTTCGAGCTCGCCCGTCCCTGGGCGGACCGGAGGCCGTGAATTCCGAGAGGTTTCGTGGCTCGTGGGAATCAAGTGCACACCCGCTGCGATCAGGTGCTTTGCTCCGAAGATGAGGAGAATTGTCCGTTTGTAGGACCTTCGTCCGAGGAGTTCGGTGCCTAAGGGCCCGCGCGCGGGCCTCCGCACGTATTACCGTCTTCATCGGAGCGGTGTCTGATCGCGGTGACGCAGGGATGAGGATGGGCCGATGCCGGGTGGTGGAGCCGAGGGCGTTCGCAAGCGGATCAGGGTGTTCCTGGTGGACGACCACGAGGTGGTCCGCCGGGGGGTGGCCGCCCTGCTGGAGACCGAGGACGACATGACCGTCGTCGGTGAGGCCGGGACGGCCGAACAGGCGCTGTCGCGGATCCCCGTGGTGCTGCCCGACGTCGCGGTCCTGGACGTGCGGCTGCCGGGCGGGTCGGGCGTGCAGGTGTGCCGGGAGATCCGCTCGGACCACCCCGAGATCGCCTGCCTGATGCTGACCTCGTTCGCCGACGAGGACGCCCTGTACGACGCCGTCATGGCCGGAGCGGCCGGGTACGTGCTCAAGCAGATCCACGGCGCCGACCTGGTCGGGGCGGTTCGCACGGTGGCCTCGGGCGGCTCGCTGCTGGACTCGGGCAGCACCGGCGCGATGCTGGAGCGGCTGCGCGGCGCCCAGGCCGAGCCGGACCCGCTGGCCGAGCTGACCCCGCAGGAGCGGCAGATCCTCGACCTCATCGGCGAGGGGATGACCAACCGGCAGATCGGCGAGCGCCTGTACCTGGCGGAGAAGACCGTCAAGAACTACGTGTCCGCCCTGCTGTCCAAACTGGACCTCAAGCGCCGCACGCAGGCCGCCGTGCTCGTCGCCGAACTGCGCGGCCGCCGGTACTGACCACGGCTGCCCGGCCCGCCCCGGCGGGTCGGGCAGCGGGCCGACCACGGCGGTCCCGATGGTCTCCGCAGTCCCGGTGGTCCCACGGGCCCCGGCGACCGCGCGGTGGCTCGTGGACCGTGGGACCGGATCCCTCAGAAACTGTCCGGGGGCGGCACGGCGTCGTCGCGCAGGGGCACCCGCCACACCAGCACCGTGCCCCCGCCCTCGCTCCCGCGCGCGGTGAAACCGCCGCCCAGGGCCTGGGCCCGCTGCTCCAGGTTGCGCAGACCGCTGCGCCGTCCGTGCTCGGGCAGGCCCACGCCGTTGTCGGTCACCGTCAGGGTCAGGGTGGTGGGGCGCCCGGTGTGCGCGGCCTCCTCCACCGCCACCGACACGTGCACCTCCGTCGCGCGCGCGTGCCGCGCCACGTTGGTCAGTCCCTCGCCGAGCACCGCGAGCAGCTGCTCGCCGATGTCGTCGGGCACGGACGCGTCGATCGGCCCGTCCAGGCTCACCCCGGGGTGGCACCCCAGGCTGTGCGCGGTGTTCTCGGCCAGTTTCAGGATGCGCCCGCGCAGCGACGTGTCCCTGCGGCTCGGCGGGTTCTGGAGCGCGAAGATCGTCGAGCGGATCTCGCGGATGGTGCCGTCGAGTTCGTCGATGGTCCGCTGCACCCGCTCCTCGGCCTCGGGTGAGGTGATCAGCCGCAGCGTGCTCATCAGCGTCATCGCCGAGGCGAACAGGCGCTGGATCACCACGTCGTGCAGGTCCTTGGCGATCCGGTCGCGTTCCTCCAGCACCGCCAGGCGCTCGGTGTCGCGCCGCGCCTCGGCCAGCTCCAGGGCCACCGCGGCCTGCACCGAGAACCCGTGCAGCATGCGGCGTACCGCCGCGGTGAACGGGGCGCGGTCGGACAGCTTGCCCAGGAGCAGCACCCCGCGCGTGTTCCCCGGGGTGCCCAGGGGCACCACCAGGCCCGAGGCGTAGCCGCGATGGGCGAGCATGGGGCAGTTCGCACGGCTCAGGTCGGGGACGCTCAGGGCCTCTCCCGACTCGTACACCCACCCGCACGCGGAGCCGTGGATCTCCACCGGCGTCCCCAGGATCTCCTGGGCGATGGGCCCGTCCGCGATCTCCGCGAACAGGTGCCCCCGGGCGCGGGGATCGGGGAGCATGATCACGGCCGTGTCCGCGCCGCCGATCTCCCGGGCCTGCGCGGCCATGTGGGCGAGCACCTCGGAGGTGTCGGCGCCCGACAGCAGGCGGGTGGTGACCTCGGTGGACGCGGCCAGCCACCGCTCTCGCAGCCGCGCCTCCTCGTACAGGCGCGCGTTCTCGATGGCCATGCCCGCGGCGGTGGCCAGCGCGGTCACCACCGCCTCGTCGTCCTCGTCGAACTCCGCGCCCCGGGCCTTCTCGGTGAGGTAGAGGTTGCCGAAGACCTCGTCGCGCACCTGGATGGGGACGCCGAGGAAGCTGCCCATGTGCGGGTGGCCCTCGGGGAAGCCCTCGAAGTCGGGGTGCTCGCGCAGGTCGGCCAGGCGCAGTGACGCGCGCTCGTTCAGGGGCACGCCCAGGACGCCCTTGCCGTGGGGGAAGCCGGTGACGCGCCGGGCCTGTTCCTCGCTCAGGCCCACGGGGATGAACTCGCTGAAGCCCCCGTCCTCGTCCATCACTCCCAGGCCCGCGTACCGGGCGCCGGTCAGCTGTGCCGCCGCCTCGGTCAGTCTGCGCAGCACGGTCGCCAGGTCGAGGTCACCGCCGATGGCCAGGACGGCCTGGAGCAGCGAGTGCACCCGGCCGTGCGCGGACATGCGCGGGTCCAGTGAGCGCACCTCGTCCAGCAGTTCGTCCACGCTGTGGGGGGACAGGGAGGAGCTCTGGGGGATCTCAGTCATGTGTCCGTCAACCTCCGCAGAGCCGGTCGGCGTTGTGGCAATGCGCGTTTCCTCGGGCGTAATAGTCGAATTGTCGTTGGTTTTTCCCCGGTTTGCCACATCTTGCTGTTCAGGGGCCGGTTCCGGATGGGCGGGAATTCCTGTGGATTCGGGGTTCCGGTCGTCTAATTCATGCTAACGTCGCGATCAGCGGACGCGACGAGGCCCTTGTGACCTCCCGTCCCCCGGCTGGAAGGCGCCGCCCGGTGCGGCGCGACCGGCCCCGACCGCCCCCGCGTGTCGGTTCTCGCCCCACGGTGGAGAGGAACCCCCGGTGTCTGGAGTCCACGGTCTCACGAGCGCCGCCGGCGCCCGTTCCGCCGTGCTCCCCGCGCCGGTGCGGCGGGCGCTGCTGCTCGCCGCCCTGGTCTGCGGCCTCGTGGTCACCGCGTGGCTGACGGCCTCCGACCCCGTGCGGGCGCAGGAGGAGGGGGCGACCGGCACCCTCGTGCACCAGGCCGCCTCCGTCGCCGCGAGCGTGCGGGCACCCGCCGCCCAGGCGGTCGCGGAGCGGCCGGAGGCGGAGCGGGCCGCTCACGGTCACGAAGGCTCGGGCCGGAACGGCTCCGGGCAGGCCGACGCCGCGCGGACGGACGCGGGCGGCCCCGACTCCGGGAACCGCCCGGACGCCGGGACCTCCGTCCCGATGACCGCCAGGATCAACGACCCGCTGGTCGGCGCCGTGTCCGCGGTCGGGGAGAACACCACGCGGATGGTCCTCGACGGGTCCGCCGGGGTCTCCCGCGGCGACGTGCCCGAGACCTCCGAGGTGGCCCGGCAGATCCGCGACACCGTGCACGGGGTGACCGAGCCCGTCGAGGAGTACCTCGACGAGGACGACGCCTCCGGCACCGAGCCGCGGACGCAGGACCCGTCCGCGACCCCGGCCGACACGGACGAGCGGACCGGAACCGAGAGCGGGGCCGCGGTACCGCCCGCACCCGCCGAGGTCGTCACGCACTTCGTCCCGGCCGTCACCGGAGCCACCGCGGGCGCCGTCCGGGCGCACGCCGACCCGGCCGCGGAGAACGCTCCCGCGCGCCTGGTCTCCGACCCGGTCGCCACGCCCTCCGGGCTGAACGGCTCCGCCTCGGGCTCCGCCCAGGGCGCTCCCATCGGTGTCCCCGCCGTCGCGGGCTACCTGACCACCACCGGTGCCCCGGCACCGGCGCCCGGCCAGCTCCAGGCCGCCCGGCACGTCCTGCTCGCGGTCCCCGCCGAGTCCGCGGACGAGCCGACCTTCTCGCCCGACTAGCGGCCCCCTCCCAGCCGGTCGCCCAGCGACCCCTCCTGGCACGCCCCTTCCCAGAGCCGCAACGCCTCCGACCGATCACGGTGGGTGAGGAACCGGACTCCTCTGGGGGTTGACGTGAGCCGCGCACCTCGACGGCGAGGTTCACGTCAGTCAGTGGCCAGCCAGATCCACGACTGATGACCGGTAGAGCCGCACCGCTCCCTCCAGGCGCGGCGGGCTCTCCCACCGGAAAGCCCGGACCAGAGCGGAACCCCTCCCCCCGGCCAGGGGAGCGGAACCGCCGGACGGCGGGAAGCGCACACGAACGCCGTCCACGCGAGAGCCACAGACCACATTCCGGAAGGACACACGACATGTTCAACACCGCTCGCACCTCTGCCAGGACCCTGCTGGTGGCCGCCAGCACCGCGGGTTTCGTCGCCCTCGGCGCCGGGATCGCCGGGGCCGACGTCCTCGGCGGCGCCACGGACGGGCTCGCGCTGAACGACCTGGGCAGCCAGGTTCCGGCGCCGCTGACGGAGGGCGTCTCCACGCCCCTGGGCGAGCTGGTCAAGGTCGAGCCCGGTCAGATCTCCGCCCAGCCCGACGTGCGGCGCCAGTCCGCCCCGGATCAGCCCCTCGGCCCGGTCGCCGGGAACGCCGTCTCCACCGACGCCCCGATCCGGGCGGGGGAGGAGAACGCCACCAACGTCGGTCCGCTGGAGCTGGACACCGTCAGCGAGACGCTGCCCCTGTCGGGCACCGCGAGCCCGGTGTCGGGTGACGCGCTGTCCGGTCTGCTGGGCGGTGGTTCCACGGGGTTGGGCGGTACGGACCTCGTGGGCGGACTGCTCGGCGGTGTCGGCGGCGGGGCGGGCGGCGGCACCCTGCCGCTGTCGCACGCCTCCACGGAGCAGCTGGCCTCGGGTCCGGTGTCGGGCGACCCGCTGTCCACCCTGCTGGGCGGAACCGACCTGCTCGAAGGCGTGGGCCTGGACACCGGCGGCAGTACGCTGCCGCTGAGCCACGGCTCCACGGAGCGGCTGGCCTCGGGTCCGGTGTCGGGTGACGCGCTGTCCGGTCTGCTGGGCGGTGGTTCCACGGGGTTGGGCGGTACGGACCTCGTGGGCGGGCTGCTCGGCGGTGTCGGCGGCGGGGCGGGCGGCGGCACCCTGCCGCTGTCGCACCCGGAGTCCTCCCTGTCCCTCCAGGACACCAGGGAGACGGTCGGCACCGGCCTCAACCAGCTGGGCTCGTCGGTCGAGCGGGGCACGCACGAGGTCGGCACCGACCTGAGCAGCCTGGACGCGACCCTGCCCGCGTCCGGGGACACCCTTCCCCTGGCCGCCGCGGACACCCCCACCGGCCCCATCAACGGCCAGAACACCGACCTGACCGGCGGCGCCGCCGACCTGGTCTCCGACCTGGTGCTGTCCGACGACGTGAAGCTGCCCATGTCCGCGGGCACCTCCTCACTGCCCGAGACCGTCGCCGACGCCTCGGCCGACCTGCTGCCCCTGCCCGAGGGCACCCTGCCCATGGCCGCCGCTCCCGAGGTCTCGGACGTGGCCGACCTCGCCGTCGACGCGGTCCGCACGACGCAGCTCGACCCCTCCGGTGACTTCGTGGGCAACGACCTGGTGGGCGTGGACGGCATGCCCGACCTGGGTCGGCCCCAGGTGGACACCAGCCAGCTGAACCTGCTGCCCGACAGCATCGCCTGACCTCCCTGGAACGTGCGCCCGCCGGTCGTGGCGGGCGCACGAGCCTCGGGCGGTGAGCGGGACCACCTCCGCTGAGGGGCGCCGAACGGAACTGTGGGGGTTCCAGGCGCGTACCGGCGGAGGGCGGAGTCTCCGCCGCCCGAGGCCCGACCGCGGTTCCGGACCGGGGGGACCGGAACCGCGGTCCTTCGTGCCCGGAGTCCCCGGGAACACGGAAGGGGCCCCGGGGCCGGTACGGAGAGTCGTACCGGCCCCGGGGCCCCTCGGCGTTCCGGAGGGCACGGAAAGAGCGGCGGAGGGGCCTCTGCGATCCCGGAAAGCTCCAGGAGTCTCAGAGGCCCCTCCAGGGCGCCTTATTCCATCTCGTCCCCGGTGCCGTAGCCCAGGCCGTCGGAGCACGGGTTGGAGGTGGCGTCGCGTCCCACGCCCGGACGGGCGGGCTCGTCATCCGGGGAGGCCTCCGCGACCTCCTCGTCCGCCGGGGAGGGCGAGGCCCCGGGCGGGTCCTGGGGAGCGGGTGCCTCGTCGGCCATCGTGAGGGGCAGGGGCCGGTCCTCGCGCACGGCGGTGAACAGCTCCTCGGCCTGGTCCTCGTACCACAGGACCCGGTTGGGGTTGGAGGGCGCCTGGTACCAGGGCACGGTGTGGAACTCGATGTCGGTCAGTTCCACGTCCGCCAGGGTCACGGCGATCGACAGCATCCGGTCGAACGTGAGGGCGCTGTCGGTGGCGCTGTGCTCGGCCACCGCGCGCAGGACGGCGTTGAGCCTGCCCGGGTCGGTGATCACGTCGTTGCTGGTCACCTGGTCGGCCAGGGCCGCGAGGAACATCTGCTGGCGGTCGATGCGGCCGATGTCGCCGCCGTCGCCGATCTCGTAGCGGGCCCGGACGAACGACAGAGCCTCGTCGCCGTCGAGCGTCTGCCGGCCCGCGTCGAGGTCGAGCTTGGACCGGCTGTCCTCCATCGGCTCGGGGATGCACATGTCCACGCCGCCGATGGCGTCCACCACGTCCCGGAAGCTCATGAAGCTGAGGTGCACGAAGTGGTCGATGCGGACGTCGCTCAGCGACTCGATGGTGCTGACCACGCAGGGCGGTCCGCCGTGGTACATCGCGGCGTTGATCATGCCGAAGTAGCCGGGCGTGCCCTCGGTTTCTCCGTAAGGGTCGCAGTCGGGCAGGGCCACCAGCGAGTCGCGGGGGAAGCTGATCACCGACACCCGGCTCTCGGGAGAGATGTGCGCCAGCATGATCGAGTCCGAACGCTCGCCCTCGAACTCCGTCGAGTAGGCGGTGCTGCCCTCCTCGTAGCCGTCGGTGCCCATGAAGAGGATGTTGACGGAGTCGTTGATCCTCTCGGGCCGGTCCTCCTCCTTGAGCAGCCCGTCGATGTCGTACTGGACCATGTCCGAGCGCAGCGAGCGGTAGTAGCCGTAGGCGGTGCCGACCCCGGCGGCCAGGACGAGGACCAGGCTCGCGGCGACCCACACCAGGATCCTGCCGGTCCGGCGGCGCTCCGTGCGGACGGGAGCGGCGGCGGTCGGGGCAGCCCCAGCGGTCCCCGCGGTCTCTCCGGACTCCGTGGTTCCGGTGGCTCCGGTTGAGGCACCAGTCCCAGCGGCCTCTGAGGGCGCCTTGGCCCCGGCGGCGGATCCAGCCACTGGTTCCGCGGTGGCCTCCCCGGCCTCAACGGCCTTCTCGTCCCCGGTGGCCTCCTCGGTCTCGGAGGCCCCTTCGGTACCGGTGGACTTTCGGGTGTCGCCAGCCTCCCCGGTACCGGCAGGCTCGTCAGCCTCCGGGGTCTCCTGGGCGCCTCCGGTGTCTGATGTCACACCGGTATTGGGGGTCTCCTCGGCCTTTCCGGCCTCCTCCGCCCCCTCGGTCTCGTCCGACTCGTGGGCCCGGCCGGTTCCGTCAGCCCCGGTTTCGGGCGCGGTGGTGTTGTCCCCACCCGCCGCGTCGTCACCGGTGTTCTCGGTCCCTGATCGGGGTGTGGAGCCGTCCTCGGGCCTGTCGTCTGGTGTGTGGTCCCTGCCGGAGGCAGAGGGCTTCTCATCAGCGGGCATCGTGCAATCTCGGTGAGTTCGGACGGCGGGACGTGCCAACGGTCGGACGCCGGGCCGGAGGGACACGCGTCCGAGTTCGGGGGAGGGCGGGGAACGCGCGGAACGTCAGCGGCGGGCGGTCGCCGGATCCGGGGCCTCCTGGGGATTCGGGGGCGGCCCACGGGGCACCGGCAGCACCGGGAAGCGGGTGCGGCCGAGGGCACGGAAAACGCGTGCGTGGCAGAGATCCTAGGTCAAGTTCTTCCCGTCCGCGCGCGCGGGTTGTCCCTGGGCGGGGGGCCTGACCGCAATTGCGCCGCACAATTCCTCAGCCCCCGTGGTCGTCTCCTGGAGTCTGTCCGCCTGACTTTCCCTGGCTTGTCCGCTTGAAACGCCTATGTCCGGTCTCTGCCGGGACAGAAGTGGACCGCCCGCGCCCCCGAGCGGGGACGGCGGGCGGTCAGCGGAGCGGGGCCGGGTCAGTCATCCCAGAAGGCGCTCTCCTTGGCGGGCTCCTCCGCGGTCGCGGAGGAGGATCGCCCGCCCTTCGCCGCGGGCTTGGCGGGGGTCTTGGCCGTGCTCTTGGCGGGCTTGCGGGCCGGGGCCGCGGGCTTGGCGCCGGTGTGCCGGGGGCGCGGGGTGACCGCGCTCTTGGTGATGGGCTCGGCGGGACGCGGCGTCTCGCCGGAGTGGATGCTCAGCGCCTCCTCCTCCACGGACAGCATCTTGCGGACCGCAGCGGGCACCTCGGGCAGCTTCTCGGAACGCAGGTGCGCGCCGAGCACCTCCAGGGCGTGGTCGCACAGCAGCTGGCGGGAGCGCTCGGACCTGACCCCGCTGAGCTCCTCGATCTCCGGCAGGGCCCGCTCGCGCAGCAGGCGGATGACGTCGCGCAGCCGGTCCCGCGTCTTGCGGTCGGTCATGGACATGACGGTCAGCTCCGCCTCGGCGAGGAAGCTGTCGCCGCCGTCGACGGAGTCGCGTTCGGCGATGAAGGCGCTGGTGAGGGTGCGCGCGGAGGCGCGGGAGGAGGTGCGGATGGCGTCGCGCCTGACCAGGCGGGCCTGGACGGCGGTGACGACGACGCTGGTGACCAGGCTGATTCCGGCACCCAACAGGATCAGTACGAGGGGGTTCTCTGGGAACACGGCGGGGACCTTTCCGGGCGGGGGTCCGCACGGGCGCGGCCACAGGGGTGACAGAGGTGTGCGGGGCGGGGGTGATGCTCGGTGACTATTCGTCACGTCGAGGGCGGTTGTCAAGTGCGGGTGCGGGGTGAGTGCGCGCCGACGAACGCGTCGTCGCAGGTCGGCGGGGTGAGCGCGGGGGCACGGCTCGGTCGCGGGTCGCGGCGGTCGCCGGAGGGGGCCGGAGCCCCTCCCGTGCGAGGATTCCCGGTCGGGCGCGGAGGTAACTTCCCCGTCCACGGCCTGTGGACGAAGGAGGGGCCCGGACACGCGCCGGGGTCGGCCCCACCCCCGGGAACGGTCCGCCACGGGGCGCACGGCCCCGCCGGGTCCTACGCCTCCTCAGGCTCCCCAGCGGCCGCTCGGCGCCTCCGCCGCCGCGGCTGCCAGGGGCCGGCGCCGCCCCTCAGGACCCGCGGCGTCGCCCTCAGCCCGCCAGGAGCTTGTTCACCGCCTCCGGCGACAGGATCTCCTCGGTCACCATGGCCGCGCAGCCGCGCACGCCCGCCTCGTCCCACAGGGAGCTGGCCACGACGCGCAGCTGACGGGTGGCCAGGGCGGTGCACTGCTGGAACACCACCTCGCGCACGCCCGCCACCAGGTGGTCGTAGGCCTCGGCCAGGTCGCCGCCCAGCACGATCACCTCGGGGTTGAGCAGGTTCACCGCCCCCGCGAGCGCCTCGCCCAGTCTGCGCCCCGCCTCCCGGACCAGGGTGACGGCCACCGGGTCGCCCCCCGAGGCCAGCGCCACCAGGTCCTTGAGCGTCCGCGCCCGGCACCCCTGCTCGGCGGCGCTCTCCAGCAGCCGCCGCCCGCCCGCGACCGCCTCCAAGCAGTCGGTGTTGCCGCAGCGGCACGGGAGCCCGCCCGCGCCGCGCACCGGGATGTGCCCGATCTCCCCGGCGGCGCCCAGCGAACCGCGCAGCAACCGCCCGCCGGACAGCAGACCCGCGCCGATCCCCGTGGAGACCTTCACGAACACCATGTCGTCGGGGTGCCCGTGCCCGCCCGCGATGTGCTCGCCGAGCGCCATCACGTTCACGTCGTTGTCCACCATCACCGGTACCGGGAAGCGCTCGGCGACCAGCGGGGCCAGCGCCACGCCCGCCCACTTGCCGAGGAAGGGGCGGTCGTCGGCGCGGCCCGCGTGGAACTCGACGGTGCCGGGCAGGCCGATGCCCACGCCGCGCACGTCACCGGGGTCGCGGCCGAGCGAGGCGATCTGCTCCGACCAGGTGTCCAGCAGCCAGGGGAGGGTGGCGTCGGGACCCTGTTCCATCGCGGGCGAACCCGGAGTGCGCACGAGGACCTCGCCGTCGAGGTCGCACACGGCGGCCTGGCTGCGGACCATGCCCAGGGCGCTGGTGAGGATGAGGCCGCTGGCGGCGTTGAACTCCAGCAGGGTGGGCGGCCGTCCGCCGCTGGAGACCGCGCCGGTGCCCTCGGTGACGAGCCCGCCGCCGATCAGCTCGGTGACCCGCAGGGCGACGGAGGGACGGGACAGGCCCGTGACCCGGCCGATCTCGGAGCGGCTGGTCGCGGTTCCGGAGCGGATGAGCTCCAGGATGTGGCCGCTGGTGGCAGCAGAGGACAGGCGTCCGGGGGTTCTGGCCATAGCTCATTCAACCATGAGGTTACGACGGGAAGACTGGGAGGTTATGTAAATAATTGTTCTCAAGTGTGCTTGGTTTTTTACCATAGTCGGGTTTAGGCTCAAAGGGCCGGACGTCCCGCGCGTCCGCACCGCCTCCCCGCGCCCCCCGCCTGCGTCACACTCCGCCCCCCGCTCCCCATCCCCTTCCCTCCCCGCTGGAGCAGACCGAAGATGCCGCAGCAGTCCGCGTCCCGTGCCACCGACCTGGTGGTCTTCGGGGGTACCGGCGACCTGTCCATGCGCAAACTCCTCCCCTCCCTGTACCTGCTGGACCGCGACGGCCACCTGGACGGGGGGACCCGCGTCGTCGCCGTCTCGCGCGACGGCCTCACCGACGCCGACCTCAGGGACAAGGCCGCCTCGGCGGTCCGCGGCCACCACGCCGTCCAGGTCGCCGAACCCGACGTGCTCCACCGGTTCCTGGAGCGCCTCTCCCACGTCACCGTGGACGTCGGCGGCGACCCCTCGGGCTGGGACGCCCTCACCGCCGCCCTCGCCCCCGGCCGCGACCGCGTCTTCTACCTCGCCGTCCCGCCGATGATCTCCGGCGCGATCTGCCGCGGCCTGGACGACGCCGGGCTCGTCACCCCCGACTCCCGCGTGGTCATGGAGAAGCCCCTGGGCCGCGACCTGGCCTCCTCCCGCGCCGTCAACGACGCGGTGGGGGCGGTCTTCGACGAGTCGCGCATCTACCGCATCGACCACTACCTGGGCAAGGAGACGGTGCAGAACCTGCTGGTGCTGCGCTTCGCCAACGTCTTCCTCGAACCCCTGTGGAACTCCCGCTGGATCGACCACGTCCAGATCACCGCCGCCGAGACCGTCGGCGTCGGCGGGCGCCGGGGCTACTACGACACCTCCGGCGCCATGCGCGACATGGTCCAGAACCACCTGCTCCAGCTGCTGTGCCTGACCGCCATGGAACCCCCGGCCAGCTACGACCGCGACTCCGTCCGCGACGAGAAGCTCAAGGTCCTCCAGTCGCTGCGCCCCCTCACCGGGGACCGCGTCGCCGAGGACACCGTGCGCGGCCAGTACGGACGCGGCTCCGTCCACGGCTCGGAGGTGCTCGGCTACCTCGACGAGCCCGGCGGACCCGCCCTCAGCGACACCGAGACCTTCGTGGCCCTGCGCGCCGAGGTGGCCAACTGGCGCTGGGCGGGAGTGCCCTTCTACCTGCGCACCGGCAAGCGCATGTCGCACGCCCGCTCGGAGATCGTCATCCGCTTCCGCGAGGTGCCGCACACGATCTTCCCCGGCACCAACCTGCCCGGCGCGGGCAGCCTCGTGATCCGGCTCCAGCCGGACGAGGGCATACACCTGACCATGCTGGCCAAGACGCCCGGCGCCGGAGCGCTGCGGCTGCGGCCCGCCCCGCTGGAGCTCAGCTTCGCCGACACCTTCGCCACCCGCTCGCCCGAGGCCTACGAGCGGCTGCTGACGGACGTCCTGGCCGGTGACTCCACCCTCTTCATGCGCCGCGACGAGGTCGAGGCCGCCTGGCGCTGGGTGGACCCCGTCATCGAGGCGTGGAACGGCCTGAGCACCACCCCCGAGACCTATCCAGCCGGAAGCGCCGGCCCCGCGGGCGCGCACCGGCTCATCGGCCGAACAGGCCGTACGTGGTACGAAGAGGAGCGACCCCGATGACCGCGCACATCCCCGACGACGCCGACAACGCAGGGTACGGACCCGCCGTCCACCCCGTCGTCGCAGACGTCACCCGGCGCCTCGCCGAGCGCAGCGCCGACACCCGGTCCGCCTACCTGGCGCGGATCGACGCGGCGGCGGCCGAGGGCCCCGCCCGCTCCGCCCTGGGCTGCGCCAACCTCGCCCACGGGTTCGCGGCCTGCGGCGTCTCGGACAAGCTCAAGCTGTCCGGCGACGTCACGCCCAACCTGGCGATCGTCTCCGCCTACAACGACATGCTCTCCGCGCACCAGCCGCTGGAGTCCTACCCGGCCGTGATCAAGGCCGCCGTGGCCGAGGCGGGCGGCGTCGCCCAGTTCGCCGGGGGCGTGCCCGCCATGTGCGACGGCATCACCCAGGGCCGCGCGGGCATGGAGCTGTCCCTGTTCAGCAGGGACGTCATCGCGATGGCCACCGCCGTGGCCCTGTCCCACGACATGTTCGACGGCGCGCTGATGCTCGGCGTGTGCGACAAGATCGTGCCGGGCCTGCTGATCGGCGCCCTGTCCTTCGGCCACCTGCCGGTGGCGTTCGTGCCCGCCGGACCCATGCCCTCGGGCCTGCCCAACAAGGACAAGGCCCGCGTGCGCCAGCGCTTCGCCGAGGGCCAGGTGGGCCGCCGCGAGCTGCTCCAGGCCGAGTCCGCCGCCTACCACTCGCCCGGCACCTGCACCTTCTACGGCACCGCCAACTCCAACCAGATGCTCATGGAGGTCATGGGCCTGCACCTGGCCGGGGCCAGCTTCGAGCAGCCGGGCACCCCGCTGCGCGAGGCCCTGACCGCCGAGGCCGGGCGCAGCGTGCTCGCCCGCACCGCCCTGGGCGACTCCTACAACCCCGTCGGCCGCCAGGTCGACGAGCGGGCCGTCGTCAACGCCGTGGTCGCCCTGCTGGCCACCGGCGGCTCCAGCAACCACACCCTGCACCTGGTCGCCATCGCCCGCGCCGCCGGTATCGAGCTGACCTGGGACGACTTCGCCGACCTGTCCGAGGTGGTGCCGCTGCTCACCCGCATGTACCCCAACGGCGCCGCCGACGTGAACCAGTTCCACGAGGCGGGCGGTATGGCCCACCTGATCGGCTCCCTGCTGGACGCCGGACTGCTGCACGAGGACGTGCGCACCCTGATGGGCGAGGGCCTGGGCCGCTACCGCCAGGTCCCGAGCCTGGACGGGGGCGAGCTGACCTGGGTCGACGGTCCCAAGGAGAGCGGCGACACCTCCGTCCTGCGCGGCACGGACGACCCCTTCGCCCCCGACGGCGGCCTTCGCATGCTGTCGGGCAACCTGGGCCGCGCCGTCATCAAGGTCTCCGCGGTCGCGCCGGAGCGGCACGTGGTGGAGGCGCCGGCCCGCGTCTTCGGCGACCAGGCCGAACTCCAGGAGGCGTTCTCCGCCGGGGAGCTGACCGGCGACTTCGTCGCGGTGGTCCGCTTCCAGGGGCCGCGCGCCAACGGCATGCCCGAGCTGCACAAGCTCACGCCGCCGCTGGCCGTGCTCCAGGACCGGGGCCAGAAGGTGGCGCTGGTGACCGACGGCCGCATGTCGGGCGCCTCGGGCAAGGTGCCCGCCGCCATCCACGTGTCCCCCGAGGCCGAGGCGGGCGGCGCGCTGGCCTACGTCCGCGACGGCGACCCCATCCGCCTGGACGCCACCACGGGCACACTGGAGGTGCTGGCCGACCTGACCGGCCGCGAGCCCGCCCGTCCCACCGTGGACTCCGCCACCGGTACCGGCCGGGAGCTCTTCGCGGCCCTGCGCGGCGCGGTCGGCCCCGCGGAGAAGGGCGCAGGGGTCTTCGGATCCTGACCCGCCGACCCGGGCGCGCCGGGGGACCGGCCCGGGGGCGTGCGGCGGACATCCGCCCCGCACGCCCCCGCGGCCGCGGCGCGCCCGCCCCAGACCTTCGACCGATCCTGGAGAGAACACGACTTGACTTCTCTCCCAGCTGAAGCGGGGAGATTCTTCCCTCGCGGGTTGAGCTTTCTGCTTCGTAGCCGGTTGCCGACCCGAACTAACGGCGGGGGACGGGGTGCCGCCCATCGGTCTTACATCAGCTCCACAGACCTGACTTTCTGCCAGCCCGGCAGTAGGAGGCCCGGATGTGGTTCTCGTCTGAGCCGACGCGAAGCAAGCTATCACCGGTTCGAGTGGTGGTTGGCGGGTTCGGTGATTTTGGTGGATGGTGATTCGCCCGGGGGCGCACGACCGTTGACCGTCCCGCTCCGCAGGAGCCCGATTCCTCTCTGGCCTGAAGGCCAGAGTTTTCTCGAAAGGATTCAGATGACGACGAACCCCCGTTCGGGCGCCGACATCCTCGACCTGGCCCCGGTGATGCCGGTGGTGGTCGTCTCGGAGGCCGAGTCCGCCGTGCCGCTGGCCCGCGCGCTGGTGGCGGGCGGCCTGCCGGGCATCGAGGTGACCCTGCGGACCCCGGCCGCGTTGGAGGCCATCGAGCGGATCGCCGCCGAGGTGCCCGAGGCCGTGGTCGGCGCGGGCACCGTGGCCACCCCCGACCAGGCGGCCGCGGCCGCCAGGGCGGGCGCGCGCTTCCTGGTCAGCCCCGGGTGCACCGACGGGCTGGCGTCGGCCATGTCCGACACGGGCCTGCCCTTCCTGCCCGGCGTGGGCACCGTGTCCGAGGCCCTGGCGCTCCTGGAGCGCGGGGTGACGGAGATGAAGTTCTTCCCGGCCGAGGCCTCGGGCGGCGCGGCGTTCCTGAAGTCGCTGGCGGGCCCCCTGCCCCAGGTGCGGTTCTGCCCCACCGGCGGCATCACCGTCGCGTCGGCTCCCACCTACCTGGCCCTGCCCAACGTGGGCTGCGTGGGCGGCAGCTGGCTGACCCCGGCCGACCTGGTGGCGGCGGGGGAGTGGGAGCGGATCACCGGTCTGGCCAGGGAGGCCGCCGCCCTGTAGCGCCGCCCGCGCCCCGGTCCCCGCGGGACCGGGGCGCCTCCTACTCGGAGTCGCCGAACCTGACCACCGTCAGCCAGACCAGCAGGACGCCCACGCCCGCAACGAGGGCGACCTCGGCCGCCCAGGGGATCTGCCAGCCGAACCAGGAGATGCCGGGGTTGAACAGCGCCTCGGTCTCCGGTGAGGTGTCCAGGTGGGCGAAGACCGCCTGGCGCATGGGGTCGACGACGTAGGTGACGGGATTGACCAGTGTGATCGCGGTGAGCCAGGAGGGAAGGTTCCCGATGGGGAACATGGCGCCCGACAGCAGGACCAGCGGGGAGATGACCAGCTGGGCCATCCCCATGAACGCCTCGCTGCCCCGGACCGAGATCGCGATGAGGACGCCCACCGCCGACGCCGTCAGCGCCACCAGGAAGGTGAGCCCGAACAGGGTCAGCATCAGCCCCGGCGCGTAGGGCACCCCCGCCAGGCCGGCCACCGCCAGGATGATGCTGGCCTGGAGGGTGGCCAGGACCGCGCCCGAGAGGATCTTGCCCAGGATCAGCGCGGAGCGCTTGGCCGGGGCGACGAGCATTCCGCGCAGGAAGCCGACCTCGCGGTCGGTGACGATGGTCGCCGCGGCGGACACCGCCGTCCCCATGACGGTCATGACGACCACGCCCGGGAACATCACGGCGGTCAGCGGGAGGTCGTCCTCGCCCCTCGGGATGAGGGAGCCGAAGCCCACCCCGATGACGAACAGCCACATCACCGACTGGAGCAGCATCGCCACGCCCCGGCTGACGTCGTGGACGAAGCGGAAGAGGTCGCGCTTGAGCACGACCCGGACCGTGCGCAGGTCGTGGCCGAGCCCGAAGGGCGAGGTGGGGAGCGGGCGCCGTCGCGTGGCCGTCATCTGGTCCTTGTCCTTGCTCGTGGTGGTGGGGGATCGGTCCGGGGGCCCGTCACTCGGTCCAGACCGGCGCGGAGCCGATTCCCACCGGGCCGCCCTCCCGTCGCGACCGGCCCCCGGTGATGCGCGCGAGGAGCCGGGCCCCCGTCTGGAGCCAGTGGTCCCGGGAGACCGAGTAGTAGTGCAGGTCCCACAGCCGTCCCCGAAAGTAGACGTGGCCGGGGAGCGTCGCCTCCCTGGGCGTGGCGAACAGCGCCGAACCGAAGTGCATGAGGCTCGCGTCCGTGGTCAGCGCGTACACCTTCCTGATGTCGTCCCAGCGCGCGAACGCGTAGTTGACGAGGAGCATCATGGATTCGGCGCCGACCCCCACGGCGAGTCCGTCCGGGTCCATGAAGATGCCGATCTTCACGTGTCCGGCCGGGCTGCGCTCGCGGACCGAGGCGAACCCCAGGACCTCGCCGCTCCCGGCGGCCTCGATCTGGAGCACGGTGACGTCCGAACCGTCCAGCGCCCTGAAGGACGACTCGAAGCTGTCCCGGGCCGGGAGCGTCTCGATCCCGAGCCTCAGCAGCAGTTGGTACAGCCCGAGGACGTTGTCCTCCCCGATGGGGCGGAACCGGACACGGGGGGTTTCGAGGTGGAGGGGGATCATCGCCGACTGCCCTGGCCTTTCCGTGGGACCGTCGGGCGTGGCAGCCCGGGGGAGAGGCCATCCTTGCACGCGCCCCCGGTTATGGGAGCGCTCCCATGGCGTGACCGGCGCGGAAGGGCGGGAGAAAGCCCCCTGAACGTCCTCGCGTGAAAGACCGAGAAAGGGCGTCGCGCGTCCGAGAAGGATCCGCGGGCCTCGCGCGCGTAAACGTCCCGTCGGCGGGACGTGCGGTTCCATGCCTTTCCCTTGCGCCCGCGGAAGCCCTTGCCTAGGTTCTGGCGCGTCCTGTCGGAAAAGCATTCGAGAAAGGCCGAACCATGATCATTTCCGATGTCCTCTCCCTCCAGTCCCTGGGCGTGCGGTTGGAGGCGGAGGCCCTCCTCAACAGCGGTCTGAGCTATGTCGGCTGCAGCGGCGACGTCATCGTCAGGCCCGCCTGAGACCTGGCGCGCCATGCGGAAGGGGTTCTGCCGATGATCCCACCAAAGGAGGACGGGAGCTGTTCGGGCGAGCGCGGGAACCTCTCTTGTGGGCGGTCCCGAGTTCTTCTATGTTCCTTTCGTGCCGGCACCCCCGTCCATTCTCTTCCGAGGAGGGAACATGCCCCTTTCCGACGTTCTCGATTTGCAGGGTTTCGAGATCGCTGTCGACGAGAGCACCATGCTGAACAGCGGACTCAGCCTCGTCGGATGCAGCGGTGACGTGATCGTCCGCCCCGCCTAACAGCCCCCCGACGGGAGCGCCGCGGAGGCGTCCTGCTCCGCGGCGCTCCCCCCGACGTCCGGCCGGGCGCGACGGCCCGGCCCGCGAGAGGTCGTGTCCGATGATCTTCCCCCACACCGGCTCCGCCGACGCGGTGCTCGACCCCACCGACACCAGGAGGGGTGGCAGGGTGTACGACGAACTCGTCGGGCACGGCGTGGCCGGAGTGCCCGGACGCGAGGTGTTCGAGGCCCTGTGGCCGGGCGTGTACGACCAGGTCGGCGCGCAGTTCCTCGTGCGCGTCCCGGGCTCCGGGCGCGTCGCGGGCTACGCCTCCCTGCACGGGTTCAACTTCCAGGCGCGTCACGGCTGCTGCTCCCTGGCGGCGGACGAGGCGGTCCTGGGGCCGCGGGGCGCCACCGACGCCCACGCGCTCACCGTCAACTACGCGTTCTCCATGTGGAACCTTAGGAAGCTCTACCTGTGGACCCTGGAGGAGGACCCCTCCGCGTTGCGCCGCACCGGGGTCGAGGTCCGGCTGGAGGGCTCCCTGCCCGAGTACGTGCTCGTCGGGGGCACACTGCGCACGGCCCGCGTCTTCGCGGTCTACCGGGACGCGTGGGAGCGGACCGGGACCGGTTTCGTCGACGGGCGCGTCGGCCAGGCGGACCCCGCGTGAGGGTCCCGGCCCGCGGGGCCGGGGCGTCCGCGTCCGCGCGCCCGACACGGGGCGCCCTACGTACGGAGGACTGTTGGAGAACACGTCGGTGAACGGCTCCGGCCCGCGGGCCATGGTCCGCGCGCGCGGACTGACCAAGCGCTTCGGTGAGGTCGAGGCCGTCAGGGGGGTGGACCTGGACGTGGCCCCCGGCGAGCTGTTCGGCCTCCTCGGGCCCAACGGAGCGGGCAAGTCCACGCTGATCGGCATGCTCTCGACCCTGGTCACACCGACCTCCGGGACGGGATCGATCGCGGGTTTCGACATCGTCCGGGAGCGGCCCGACGTGCGCCGCAGCATCGGCCTGGTGTTCCAGGAGCAGACCCTCGACCGCTACCTGACGGGTTGGTACAACCTCAGGTTCCACGCGGAGATCTACGGGGTGCCCCCGGGGGAGGTCGACGAGAGGGTCTCCCGGGCCCTGCGGGACGTGGGCCTGTGGGAGGACCGGGAGAGGCTCGCGGGAACCTACTCCGGCGGTATGCGGCGACGGTTGGAGATCGCCAGGGGGCTGCTGCACGGTCCGCGCCTGCTGTTCCTGGACGAGCCGACCGCCGGGCTCGACCCCCGCTCCAGGGAGGCCATCTGGGACCGGGTCAGGGAGCTCAACGAGCGCGAGGGCGTCACCGTGCTCATGACCACGCACTACCTGGAGGAGGCGGAGAACTGCGGCCGCATCGCCATCATCGACGGCGGTGGGATCGTCACGGTCGGCAGCCCCGCCGAACTCAAGGCGGGGATCGGGCGGGACCGCGTGGAGATCGTCGCGCGCGACCCCGGGGCGCTCTGCGAGCGGCTCCGGTCGATCCTGGACACGGCCCCGGTGGTCGAGGGCGACACCGTCTGGTTCACGGTGGCCGACGGGCGCCGGTTCGTCCCCCGTCTGTTCGCCGAGGCGGACACCGAGATCACGTCGGTTCAGGTCAGGTCGCCCTCGTTGGACGACGTCTTCCTCGCCCACACCGGCCGGGGCATCAACACCCCCGCGGAGGAGCGCGGCCAGGGGGCCGAGCCCTCCGTCGAAGGGGCCGGGCGGTGACCTCTCCCCTACGATGACGGCATGGCTGAGGTAAGCGCGCGCGACGGCTCGTGGTCCTTCGACGGCGCGGCCGTGTGGATCACCCCGGGCCGCAGGTCCCACCAGCTGCGCCGTGCCCTGGGCGTGGTCTCGCTGCCGCTGCCCGCGCTGGCGGGCGTCGTCCTCGAACCCCGGCGCGGAGGCGGGACCCTGCGGGTGCACCTCCGCCCGGGCGCCGACCCCTTCACCGAGGTCACCCGGGGCCTGTTGGCCCGCAGGGGCGACCCGTACCAGCTCAGGGTCGGCCGCTCCCGCGTCCTGGTGGCCGAGTACTTCGCCGAGACCGTCACCGAGGAGCTCGCCGCCCTGCCCCCCGAGGGCGCCCCGGACCGGTACCTGGTCGGGGCCCCCGGGGCTCCGGTGCGTTCCGAGGCCGGTGACGCGTCCGTCGTCTTCGACGGGACCCACGTCTACATCAGGCCCAACTGGAAGGCGGAGGCGGCCAAACGCGCGGCGGGCCCCCAGCAGCTCGCGTTGGAGGACATCGCCGAGGTGCGGTGGACCTCCGTGGCGGGCGGCCACGACGGCAGCCTGAGGTTCGTGACGGCGGACGGCCGCGGCGACCGCACCGAGCCCCGGTACGACCCCTTCTCCGTCCACTGGAGCCAGTGGGGCCGCGACTACGAGGGCGGGACCACGGCCGCGGTGGCCACGGCCGTGGCCGCGCGGCTCCCCCACCCGTCGGCGCGGCGGGGGGAACTCGGGGGCTCCGCCCGCCGCGCGCTGCCGGAGGGGGAGGAGCGCTGAGCCGGATCAGCCGTCGCGGCGCCGGGCCACCCACAGCCCGTGCGCGAACGGTTCGGTCCTCAGGTGCTCGGCCTCGCACCCGGCCCCCTCGAAGGCCGCCGCGTACTGCTCCGGGGTGAACAGGGACATCTCCGTCGACTCGGTGGCGTGGCGCAGCCCCTCCGCGGGGTCGGCCACGGCGTAGTGCACGACGATCGACATCCGGTCGCGCCGCCCGGGCACGGAGGCGGAGTGGGACAGGCGCATGATCGTGCGGTCGCCGTCCTCCACCACGTCCCGTGAGACGTACCCGGGCGTGAAACCGTCCGGGCCGATCCAGGGTTCCAGGAGGAGGAGCCCTCCCGGGTTCAGGTGGTCCGCGAGGGACCGGACCACGGCGGCCAGTTCCGCCTCCGACTCCAGGTGCGGGACGGCGAACAGGTAGGTGATGGCGTCGAAACGCGCCTCCAGCGCCGTCTCCCGCAGGTCCGAGCACCAGGTCCGCAGGCCCGGGACGCGCGCCCGGGCCAGCGCCAGCATCTCCCGCGACCCGTCCAGGCCCGCCACCTCGTCGAAGCGCTCCGCGAACGCGCGCAGGTGCAGGCCCGTCCCGCACGCCACGTCCAGCAGCGAGGCGGAGCCGGGCCGCCGCTCCCGGACGATCTCGCCGATCCGGTCGGCCTCGGCGGCGTAGTCCTTGCCCCGGTGGATCATCACCGCGTCGTAGACGGCGGCGTAGTAGGTGTCGTACATCCGATCGGTCCTTCGTCCATGGTCGGCGGACCCGGGGCGCCTGTCGCCCCGGCCGCGGGCCGTCCGGTCCGGTTCCGCGGCCCTAGGGGGCCTCGGAGAAGAAGGGGAGGAAGGGCCGGCCGCCCCCCTCTGCGGCGGCCAGGGCGAGGAGTACGCCCGCTCCGCCCGTGGCCAGGTCCATCGACAGCCGCGGCACCCGGCCGCCGTGGAAGGCGGTCTGCCCCCGGAAGGGCAGGGCGTACCACTCCAGTTCGGCGACCCGGGAGCGCAGAGCCTCGGGTGCTCCGCCCAGCCGGGCCAGCGCCGCCACCTGGCCCGCCTTGCCGTGGAACAGGTCCGCCTGGGCGTACAGCAGGGTGTGGCACGAACGGGTCAGCGCGGGGAGGCTCTCGGCGCAGCGCCCGTCCTCGCGGTGCTCCAGCAGCTCCTTGACGACCAGGGCGACGCCCAGCCCCCCGGCGTCGATGTTGGGCAGGGCCCGCGCCCCGCGGTCGCGTACCAGCAGGGTGCCGTCCGGGGCCGAGACGCACTGGTCCAGGTCCAGGTGCAGGGCCCGCGCCGCGGTGTCGAGCCAGAGGCCGTCCCCCGTCGCCCGGTACAGGTTCAGCAGGGCCAGGGCCACGCCGCTCCATCCCCGCATGAGCCCCGCGCGTCCGGGCCTCGGGGGCTCCGTGGCCGCCTCCGCCTCCGCGACCGCCTCCGAGAGCCGCCCGCCCAGGGCGAGGGCGCGGGTCATGCGCGCGTCGCCCGCGCCGCCCCGGGAGAGGTGGACCAGCGCGGCGCACACGCCCGCCATGCCGGAGAAGAGGGAGATCCCGCCGCACTCGTCCCCGGCGTGGCGCTCCAGCAGGTCGTCGGCCTCGTCGCGGTGGCCGAGGTGGTCCAGGACGTAGGCCAGGCCGCTGACGCCGTCGTAGAAGCCCTGGCCGGGGGAGCGCAGCCGCCGCGCGGCGGAGACCAGCCACTCCTCGTGCTCCGGGAAGCGGTCCCCGCCCGCGCGCTCCAGCGCCCACAGGACTCCGGCCGCGCCGTGGGCCACGCCGTAGCCGCCGGAGAGGAACTGCTGGAGGTCCCCGGGGAACAGCCGGTCGGTCCGCTCCGGGGTCGCGGAGGCGGCGATGCCCGCCGCGACGGAGCCGAGGGACACGGGCGGGCGCCCGGGGGCCTCCTCCGGGCGCTCCGGGACCAGTTCGCGCTCGATCTCGTCGGCCCACTCGCGGGGGACGGGGTAGAGCTCGCGGAGCAGGTCCACCAGCTCCGCGGCCTTGTGCGGCGACAGGGCGGTGATCCGGGAGAAGGGCAGGAAGACCGACAGGCGGGTCGCGGCCAGGGCGTACCGGTCGACCGCGGTGCCGACCCGGTCGGCGCTGGCGAACCCGGGGGCTCCGAGCGGTGCCCGGTGCCCCTCCCTCTTCGCGTCGAAGGCCAGTTCGTAGTCGATCAGGCAGACCTCGTCGTCCTCGTCCACCAGCACGTTGTTGGCGTGCAGGTCCGCGAAGACCAGGTCGCGGTCGTGGACGGCGTCGAGGACGGCCTCCAACCGGCCCAGGATGCGCAGGGCGCGCCCGGTGAAGGCGGCGAGGGAGTCGGCGTCGGCGTACGCCTCGGTGACGCCGGGGTGGTGCACGGCGCACCAGGAGCCCAGGGTCCGGCCCTCCTTGTACTCCTGGACCAGGAAGCGGTGGCCGCCCAGGGTGAAGCTGTCCAGGAACCGGGGCACGCCGGGCACCCCGTCCAGACGCCGCAGGTTCTCCTCCTCCCGTGTCTGGCGGGAGACCGCGTCGCGCAGCTCGCGGTCGAGCCCGGCGTGGGGACGGGCCTCCTTGAGTACGACCCGGGTCCCGTCCTCCTCGCGGCGTCCCAGGTAGATCCCTCCGCCGTTGGAGAAGTGCAGGGCCCTGTCGATGAGGTACGGCACGCGCTCCCCGGTGGAGCGGGCGTCGAGGTGCGGCTGGAGGAAGGACGGGAGGATCACCCAGGGAGGCGGGGTGAACGAGGGCAGCCGGCGGTCCGGCACCAGCGCTCCGTCGGGGTCGCGCAGCGCCGGGACCCGGGAACCGTGCTCGTCGAGGCACCACATCTGGCGGAAGGCGCCGTATCTGACGTGCAGGGGCCCTTGGTCCCACCGCAGGTCGCTCAGGACGTAGGGGCCCGGCTGCCCTCCCACGCGCGCGGAGAGCGCGTGCAGGGTCCGTTCCAGCTCCTCCTCGTCGCGGGGGTAGACGGTGAGCAGCTTGCCGCTGGAGGCCCGGGGGGCGTACTTGGTGTTGGCCGCGACCAGGATGTTCCTGTTCAACAGGTACTTGAACACCAGGCCGTGCTCCGTGCAGTGGTCCCACACCTCGCGGCAGATCGCGTCCGCGTTGTCCACGGTCGCCGAGACGTGGATCTTCCATCCCTGCTCGGGCAGGTCCGGAGCCTCCGGGGAGACGACGTGCCACAGGCCGTCGCGCTCGCGCCGCCAACCCGGGGGCGGGTCCAGCCTCGTGACGGAGAGGTCCGCCGGGGCCACGAGGGCGTTGGGGGAGTCGTCCGTGAGCCTGCTCGGCTCCTCGAAGAACAACGGGTCCGCGAGCGTGTACATCTCGACCAGGTCGAGCATGGGGGGCTTCCCTCCGGGATGGGCGGTGTGGCGGGTGCTGCGTCCGGCTCGCGGGCGGCGGCTCAGCCGCGGTCCGGGCCCTCGGACCGTCTCGAACGCGGTCCGCGCGCGATCCGGTCGAGGATGGGCGCCCCCTTGTCGGTCCAGGCGCCGCGGGAGACCGAGTAGAAGTGCAGGTCCCACAAACGGCCCTGGAAGTAGACGTGCCGGGGGAGGGACGCCTCCCGGGGGGTGCTGGCGAGCGCCGAACCGAATTTCCCCAGACTCGCGTCCGTCGTCAGAACGTATACCTTCCGCAGGTAATCCCAGTGGGCGAAGGCGTAGTTGACGAGCATCATCATGGACTCGGCCCCCACACCCACGGGAAGACGGTCCGTGCGCATGAAGATGCCCAGTTTCACGTGCCCCGCCGGATCGTGTTCGCGAATCGACGCGAAACCGAGGACCTCGCCCGTACTGCGGAATTGGATCTCGAATACGTCGACGAAGCGCTTGGCCACCGAGTGGTAGGACTCGATGAAGGCGCCTCGTGACGGAAGGCTTTCCAGGCCCAGTTCCACGAGGAGGTCGTAGAGTTCTCCGACCTTCTCCGGGGCGATGGGACCGAACCTGATGCGCGGGGTCTCCAGGTGCAGTGTGAGCATGGCGCCACACCCTAGTGTCCGCGCCGCGGCGCGGACCCCCTCCCGCCGCGCGGCGTCCCGCCGGCGGGACAGCCGCCGGGTCCGGGGCCCCGGACCGGTCCGCCTTCTTGTCGAGCCGGAGGAATTGTCCTAGGTTCTGTCCCGCCAGTGTCGGCCCACGCGAAGGAAAGGAGGCCAGCCATGGTTCTCTCTGACGTTCTGTCCCTTCAGGAGATGGACACCGTCCTCGATGAAGCCGTTCTGCTGAACAGCGGTCTCAGCTACGTCGGTTGCAGCTGATTCCTCTGATGCGCTGTGGAGAAATCCATTCTTCACAGCGCTTTTCTCTGCCCCGTTCGGGGCGACGGGAGATGTGGTGCAGGAGATCGTGTTTCCGCATATCGTGACGCGCGCCGTCAGGTTCGCCTCCACGGCGGAGAGGTCGGGGGAGGCGGTCCACGACGAGCTCTCGCGGCACGGGCTGGGGGGCCTTCCCAGCAGGGACGTCTTCGCGTCCCTGTGGCCCAAGGAGTTCGAGGGCGTGGCCGCGCAGTTCCTCGCGGAGGAGCCGGGGTCGGGAAGGGTCGGGGGCTACGTCTCCCTCCACTCCCTCAATCCGCTGGGGCGCTATGTCAAGTGCTCCGTGGCCGCGGACCCGGAGGTACTGGGCTCCGAGGGCGTGGCCCACGCCCACGCCCTCGCCGTGAACTACGCCTTCGCGATGTGGAACATCCGGAAGGTCTACTTCTGGGTGGTCGACAGCGGGCTGCCCGCCCTGCGGGCGAGCGGCGTCGAGGTGCACCGGGAGGGGACGCTCCCCGAGTACGTGCTCGACGGCGAACGGCTGCGCTCGGCGCGGATCTTCGCCGTCTACCGGGAGGCGTGGGACGCGGACGGGGCCGGTTACGTCCGGGACGCGGCGGCCGGGAGGGCGGCGTGAGCGCGGTCCCGCGGACGGGTCCCCTCCGGAGGGGAACGCCGGGATGAGGGTGCTGTTCGCGACGCAGGCGGAGCGGACCCACTTCCTGGGGCTGGTGCCCCTGGCGTGGGCGCTGCGCGCCGCCGGGCACGAGGTCCGGGTGGCCAGCCAGCCCCATCTGGAGTCCGTCGCGGCGGGGGCGGGACTGCCCTTCACCGCCGTGGGCCGCGACCACCACTTCGCCAGGATCAGCCGGGACGGCCGGGCGGACCGGCACCTGGACTTCGACATGGCCGAGGACCGTGACGAGGCCCTGACCTGGGACCACCTCCTCCAGGGCTACCGCGGGGTGGTCACCTGGTGGTGGCGGACGGTCAACGACCCCATGTTCGACGACCTGGTCGCCCTCTGCCGCGAGTGGCGCCCCGACCTGGTCGTGTGGGAGCCGTCCACCTACGCCGCCCCCGTGGCGGCCCAGGCGTGCGGTGCCGCCCACGTGCGCCACCTGTGGAGCGTGGACCTGTTCAGCAGGGTCCGCCGGACCTTCCTGGCGCGGATGGGCGAGCAGCCCGCCTCACAGCGGGAGGACCCCCTGGCCGCGTGGCTGGGAGCCAGGGCCGCCCGGTACGGCGTGGACTTCTCCGAGACCCTGGTCCACGGCCGGGCCACCATCGAACAGGTGCCCTCCCCGCTCAGGGTGGACACGCCCGCGCACCTGGACTACCTGCCGGTGCGCTACGTGCCCTACAACGGACGCGCCGTCGTCCCCCGCTGGCTGCGCACACCCCCCACCCGCCCCCGGATCGGACTCAGCCTCGGCACGACGGCGGCGTTGCGCCTGGGCGGCTACACGGTCGACGTGGCGACCCTCCTGGAGGGTCTGGCCGAGCTGGACGTGGAGGTCGTGGCCACCCTGCCCGCCAGTGAGCAGGACAAGCTCGGCACCGTCCCCGACAACGCCCGCCTGGTCGAGTACGTGCCCCTGCACGCCCTGGCCCCCACCTGCGCCGCCATGGTCACCCACGGCGGTCCCGGCACCGTCCTGACCGGCCTCGCCCACGGAGTCCCGCAACTCATGTCACCCAACGCCCGGATGTTCGACATCCCGGTCCTCGCGGGGCTGGTGGAGGGGGCCGGGGCGGGCAGGGTCGTGGACCCCGACCGCCTGGACGCCGCCACCGTCACCGCCGGCGTACGCGACCTCCTCGAAGACCCCCGCCACACCAGCGCCGCCCACGCCCTGCGCGCACGCATGGACGCCATGCCCACCCCCGCCGACCTCGCCCACACCCTCACCGGCCTCACCCGCACCTGAAGCACGACCCACGGCCCGAGGGAACGCTCAGACACCGCCGCCACGGGCCGCCGCGATGCGCTCCAGCTCCGGCACCACCTGGTCCGGGGCGGGCACGGCCAGGGCCTCGTCGCGCACCAGCCCGGCCGCCGCGCGTACCTCCCCGCTGCCCAGGAGCTCCGCGAGGAGGTCGTCCACGCCCCGGGTGAGGACCTCCTCCACCGCCAGTACGCGCGCGGCCCCGCGCTCCCGGAGCGCCCGCGAGAGCGGAGCGGCGTCGAACTGCTCGGTGTTGAGCACGACCAGCTGCGGCAGCCCCTCGACCACGGCGTTGCAGCACACGTCGAAGCCGCCGCCGTGGACGATCAGCGAGCCGGAGCCCATGAGCATGTGGGCCGCCCCCGAGTCGGTCACCACCACGTCCTCGGGCAGCGCGGGCAGGGAGTCCCGGCGGGAGGCGGGGGAGAGGACGACGGCCTCGGCGCCGATCTCGGCACAGGCGTCGATGACGTCCACCAGGGCGGCGGCGCCCTCGGCCGTCCTGCTCCAGGACCCCCAGTCCACCAGGACGCGCCGCCGCTCGGACCCGGCCCGTGCCCAGGAGGGCAGAACGGCGCTTCCGGCGTAGGGAACCGGGCGCACGCTCAGGTGGGTGCCCGTCTTCTCCAGTTCGCGCGGCCGCAGCGCCTCCGGGATCTGGTGGACGGAGAACTGGCCGAGTACGAGGTCCTCGGAGAACGCCACCCCGTACCGGGCCGCGCTCTCCTCCAGCCAGCTCCTGAGCGGGTCGGGTCCGGGGGTGGCGTCGGCGGCCCCCAGGTACAGGCGCCGCATGCGCGCGAAGAGGTCCACGCTCCACAGGAACCGCCCGTGCGCGGCGCCGCACGCCTCCGCGGCGATCGCCGCGGAGTAGGTGTTGGGCTCCCACAGCACGAGGTCGGGGCGCCACTCGCGGCAGAAGGCGACCAGGTCCCGCTCCATCGGCTCGTTGACGAGCTTCCACCACCAGGTGACGTACTCCTCGTAGGCGTGGTGCAGTTTCTCCGGCACCAGCATCTCCGGCCGCTCCTCGGCCAGGTCGAAGATCGACTCGCCCTGCTGATCGCGGGCGTGGGCCAGCACCTCGGCCAGGGTGTGGTCGCCGCCGACCGGGACCACGGTCAGGCCCGTCTCCGCCGCGGCCTCGGTCATGGAGGGCTGGGTGACGATCCGGACCTCGTGCCCGGCGGCGCGCAGTGCCCACGCCGTCGGCACCATGCTAAAGAAATAAGCTTTGTCCGCGTAAGCCGCGACGACGATTCGCAACGTGTTCCCCACTTCCGAGATTTCGATGACCCGATGTTCCGAGGAGTGAAAGCCGACACCGATCCTTGACAAGTCCGGTCCGCGCCATGTTCATTGCGGGTGCTGCACTCCGGGCTGTTCTCCTCTCCCGAGGCAGCGTGACGGTACTGTTGTGAGGATTCCTTCGGGAGAGGTTCGGAGAGCCTAGCACCGAGTGCCGGGTCCAGGCCGCTGACCAAAGCACCACGGCGCATCCGTGGTGTGCTTGCCCAGCAATATCGATGTTCGGCCACCGTTGGGAGTCACCATGAAAGGCATTGTGCTGGCAGGCGGTACTGGGAGCCGCCTATTCCCCACCACGCGAAGCGTCTCCAAGCACCTTTTCCCGGTTTATGACAAGCCGATGTTCTACTATCCGGTTTCCGTGCTCATGATGGCCGGAATCCGGGAGATCATGGTGATATCGAACGCAGAGAGCCTCCCCCTCATCCAGCAGGCCCTGGGTGACGGCGGCCATCTGGGAATAGAGATCGAATACGCGGTCCAGAAAGAGCCCAGGGGTATAGCCGAGGCGCTCCTCATCGGGCGGGACCACATTCGCGGAACCCGTAGCGCCCTAGCCCTGGGCGACAACATATTTCACGGCGAAGGGTTCCCGGACCTCCTCGGCAGGGCCGCCGCCTCCACTTCCGGCTGCACGCTGTTCGGGTGCAAGGTGAGCGACCCCCGGCATTACGCCGTGGCGGGCTTCGGTGAAAAGGGCAGGTTCGTCTCCCTGGTGGAGAAGCCCTCCGAGCCGGAGTCGGACTACGCGGTGACCGGGCTTTATTTCTATGACCAGGACGTGGTAGACATCGCTGAGAGGATCGAGCCCTCCGGGCGCGGAGAACTCGAGATCACCGATGTCAACCGCGCCTATCTGGAAATGGGCAGAGCCGAACTCGTGACCATGGGGAACGAGATAACGTGGCTCGACCTCGGCACGGAGGAATCCCTGCTGGAGGGAGGCCGGTACGTGTCCACCATGGCCCGGGAATCCGGAGTCCGAGTCGCCTGTCTTGAGGAGATCGCATTGCGCATGGGCTTCATCGGGGCCGATGAGTGCTATCGCCTTGGGGAGGAAATGCAGAATTCGCCCTACGGCGAGTACGTCATGGAGGCCGCCCGCCGGGCGGCCGGGGTATGGCAGGGTGCGGGCGTATGAAGATCCTGGTCACCGGTGGAGCCGGATTCATCGGTTCGAACTTCGTCAGGCGCGTGCTCGCAGGCGTTTATCCGCGCTTCGCGGACGCCGAGGTCGTGGTCCTGGACAAACTGACCTACGCGGGCACCACGGAGAGCCTCGCCTCCGTCGCCGACCACCCCCGGATGACGTTCGTCCAGGGGGACGTCTGCGACGAGCAGCTCGTCCGCGGCCTCATGCGCGGGGTCTCGACCGTGGTCCACTGCGCCGCCGAGACCCACGTCGACCGCTCCATCTCCGACGCGGGGTGCTTCGTGCGCACCAACGTCGTGGGCACGTTCCACCTGCTGGACAGCGCGCTCAACGAGGGCGTGGAGAACTTCGTCCTCGTCTCCACCGACGAGGTCTACGGAACCCTCAGCACGGGGTCCTGGGTCGAGACCGACCCCCTGGAGCCGAACTCCCCCTACTCGGCCTCCAAGAGCGCCTCGGACCTGCTGGCGCGGTCCTTCCACCGGACCTACGGGATGCGCGTCTGCGTGACCCGCTGCGCCAACAACTACGGGCCCTTCCAGTTCCCCGAGAAGATGATCCCCCTCTTCGTGACGAACCTCCTGGACGGCGTCCCGGTCCCCCTCTACGGGGACGGCGGCAACGTCCGGGAGTGGGTCCACGTGGACGACCACTGCGACGCCCTCGCCCTGGCGGCCGAGCACGGCGAGCCCGGCGAGGTCTACAACATCGGCGGCTCGGTCGGGAAGCGGAACCTGGAGGTCACCGAGGCGCTCCTGGAACTGCTCGGCCACGACGACTCGATGGTCCGCTTCGTGGCCGACCGCAAGGGCCACGACCGCCGCTACTCCGTGGACGGCTCCAAGGCCGAGACCAGGCTCGGGTACCGCCCCTCCGTCTCCTTCGAGGAGGGGCTGGCCCGCACCGTCGCCTGGTACACGGAGAACCGCGCGTGGTGGGAGCCGCTGAAGAAGCGCCTCCCCCAGCAGGACGACTGACGGGCTCCGCCCCGGGCCGCGTCCCGCCGGCGGGACACCGACCCGCGGGCGCGCCCCATCCGCACAGCTCCCGGACCGGTCCGGGACACGACCACGATCGGATCAGGACTCACGTGGCGGTTGACGAGCTGACCCCCGGCGACCTCATGGCGAAGCTGCCCAGGGCCCCCGAACTCACCGAGCGCCCGTGGACGGTGCGCTGGGACGAGGCGGACGAACCGGCCGACCGGCTGTTCGCCGAACTCCTCCCGCCCGAGACGGAGTTCTTCACCTCGGGGAGCACGGGGCGGCCGCGGTCCTGGTTCCGCACCCGTGAGCAGCTCATGGACGAGGCCCGCCTGCTCGCCGACCTGGTGGTCGGCCACCGCCCGGAGGCGGTCCTGTCCTTCGCCCCGCCCCGGCACGTCTACGGCATGCTCGCCAGCGTGCTGGTGCCCGCCTACCTGGGCGTGCCGGTCTGGTACGTCTCCCAGTTCGCGCCGCTCCCGCCGGCGGACGGCCGCCGCTGGGCGGTGATGGCCATCCCCTGGACCTTCCGCATCCTGCGGCAGCGCCGGGAGTGGCTCGCCTCCGCCGAGCACCTGGCCTTCGTGCACAGCACGGCGGTCCTGCCGCAGAGCGCGGTGGACCTGATGGCCGGGCTGGGGGACCGGGCGAGCCTGGTGGAGATCTTCGGGTCCACGGAGACCGGTGGCGTCGCCCACCGGGTGTGGGGTCCGAACGACCCGCCGTGGCGCCTCTTCCCCGACGTCGAGTTCGGCGGCGGGCCCGCCGCCCCGGCGGCGGAGGCGCCCCTGGTGGTGCGCAGCCCCCGTCTGGCCCGCCCCCAGGACGGGACGGCGGGTCCCGAGTGCCGCATGGACGACCACGTGGTCCGCGTGGGAGAGCGCGGTTTCGGTTTCGCCGGGCGCAGGACCCGGCTGGTCAACGTCAACGGCCGCCGCCTGGACCTGGACGCCATGGAGGAGACCCTGTCCGGCGCCCTGGAATGCGAGGACCTCGCCTGCGTCCCGGTGCGCGACCCCCTGACGGGGGAGCACTTCGACCTGCTGGTCGTACCGGGGGAGAACGGCGTCCCGGGCGCCGACGAGATGGCGCGGGCCCTGGACCAGATCGCGTACCGCCCCCGGAGGGTGTGCGCGGTGGAGCGGATCGACCGCTCCGAGACAGGCAAACTACGGCGCGTGCAGCCGACGCGCGCCCGCCCCGAAGGAGTGGACAGTTGACGCCTACGCCGAGCAGCCTGGCCGAGGTCCTCCGCCAGGCCGGACCGGACGCGCGCATCGGATGGACCGAGGAGGACCTCTCGCGCATGCGCGCCAGCGCCACGACCATGGCCAAGCACCTGGCCGAGGGCGCCGACGTCTACGGCGTCACGCGCGGCTTCGGCCCGCTCGTGGCCTTCCCCGCGGCGGAGTCCGCGGGCGAGCAGGGGGAGGGGCTCATCTCCCACCTCGGCAGCGCCCAGGGCGAGCCGCTCCCGCCCGAGGTCAGCAGGCTCGTGGTCGCGCTGCGCCTCACCAGCATGCGCCGGGGCTACTCGGCGGTCTCGGTCGACTTCTGGCAGGAGCTCGTCGACCTGTGGAACCGGGGCTTCACCCCCGTCATCCCGCGGGAGGGCACCGTCAGCGCGAGCGGCGACCTCCAGCCCCTGGCCAGCGCCGCCCTGGCCTTCGCCGGGCAGGGGGAGGCGTGGGTGTCCGACGGCCCCGGCCGGTGGTCCCGCGTGCCCGCCGACGAGGCCCTCGCCCGACTGGGCGCCGCCCCCGTGCGCTGGAGCGCCCGCGAGGCCCTCTCCTTCGTCAACGGCAGCGGGGTCAGCCTCGCGGTGACCCTGCACAACCACCAGCAGGTCGAGGACGTCGTGCGCGCCTCGGCGATGATGACGGCGCGGATGGCGGACCTGCTGGGGGCCAACCCCCAGGCGTACGCGCACGGTGTCGCCGAGGCCCGGGGCCAGGCGGGCCAGACCGCGGTCGCGGCCTGGATCAGGTCCGACCTGCCCGCCGGAGCCGAGCGCGCGCCTTCGCGGCCCCTCCAGGAGCCCTACAGCCTGCGGTGCGCGCCGCAGGTGCTGGGCGCGGTCCTGGACCAGCTCTCCGCCGCCTCGCGCATCCTGCTGCGCGAGGCGGTCGGGACCACCGACAACCCGGTCAGCCACGGTGACGAGGTCCTGCACGGGGGCAACTTCCACGCGATGCCGGTGGGGTTGTGCTCGGACCAGATCGGCCTGGCCCTCCAGCAGGTCGCCTACCTGGCCGACCGGCAGCTCTCCCTGCTCTGCGCCTCGGAGACCAACGGGGGCCTGCCCCCCATGCTCACCCCCCGGCCCGGCGCGGGCAGCGGTCTGGCCGGGGTCCAGGTGAGCGCCACCTCGTTCGTCTCGCGCATCCGCCAGCTCGTGACACCCGCCAGCCTCACCGCCCTGCCCTGCAACAACGGCAACCAGGACCACGTGCCGATGGCGCTGAACGGCGCCAACTCCGTGGCCCAGGCGATCGAGCTGGCCTGGCTCGTCGTCGGTTCGCTCGGCGTGGGCCTGGCGCAGCTCGCCGCGCTCTCGGGCCGGTCCGAGGAGGCGGGGCCGTGGGCCCGGATCGCCGAGCTCAGCCCGCCGCTGGACCGCGACCGCCCCCTGGCCGCCGAGGTGCGGGCCGTGCGCGACGCCCTGGCCGAGGAGGCCGCGCGCAGAGCCGACCGGTGGCCCCTGCCGGAGCTGTGACGGCGGCCGGGGCGGGCGCGCCCCGGCCCTTCGCTACCTTCGTCCCGCGCCCCGGTCCGGGGGCGCGCCGCCGACCGGGCGCGCATCCGGGCGGGCCCCGGCCGCCCGCCGCGACCGGACAGGAAGGGTTCCCCTTGAAGACGCCAGAACTATGGATCCGCGGCCTCGGCGTGTACCTGCCGGAGACCCGGGTGAGCGTGCGGTCCGCGGTCGAACGGGGCCTCACGACGGCGGAGGAGGCCGCCGTGCACGACATGGTCGGCGCCGCCGTGGCCGACGACCTGCCCGCGCCGGAGATGGCGCTGCGCAGCGCCCGCGAGGCCTTCGAACGGGCCGGGGCCAGCCCGGACGACGTGCGTGTCCTGCTGTACGCCGACACCTGGCACCAGGGCCCGGACGGCTGGTTCCCCCAGTACCACCTCCAGCACCACCTGGTCCGCGGCGACGTCATCGCCGCCGAGGTGCGCCAGGGGTGCAACGCCCTGTTCACCGCCATGGAGTTGTGCGTCCCCCACCTGAGGGAGGCGCCCGAGGACGCCACGGCCCTCCTCGTCGCCGCGGACAACTTCGGCACCCCGGGCGTCGACCGGTGGCGGTCGGGCGCCTTCGTGCTGGGCGACGGCGCCTGCTCCGTCCTCCTCGGCCGGCGCCCCGGACCCGCGCGGGTGCTCGCGGTGGGGTCGATGGTCGTCCCCGAGCTGGAGCAGCACCACCGCTCGGGTGAGCCGGACTTCCCGCCCGCGGCGACCACCGGCTCGCTCCTCGACTTCCGGGCCAGGGCCCGTGACCACGCCCGGCAGGGCGAGCGGGACCCGGAGGTGAACATCGCTTGGTTCACCCTCCAGAAGAAGATGATGCTGCTGGTGGGACGGACCCTGGCCGAGGCCGGGGTGGGTTTCGGGGACATCTCCCGGGCGGCCTTCGGCAACCTGGGCCCCGAGGCGGTGGAGCACCGCTGGATGGAGGTCCTCGGCCTGCCGATGGAGCGCTCCACGTGGGAACACGGCCGCACCATCGGGCACATCGGCGCGGCCGACCCCTTCATCGGCCTGCGCCACCTCATGGACGAGGGCGAGGTCGGGCCGGGGGACCACGTCATCCTGGGCGGACTCGGATCGGGGATGACGGTCTCCTGCGCCGTGGTGAGGATCGCCGAACCCCCGTCCGGCTCCTGAGACGGAAGGGACACCGTGGACTTCGACCCGACCCCCGAGCAGCGGGAGAGGGGTGAGCGCGTCACCGCGCTCGTCCGGGACCGCCTCGGCGGGGCCCCGCCCCGCGAACACGACCAGCCGCTGACCCGCGAGGAGTGGCGGACCGCGACCGAGGCCGGACTGACCGGTGCGTGCCTGCCCGCCTCCGTGGGCGGCGGAGGGCTCGGCGCGCTCGACACCGCCCTCGCCCTGGAAGCCCTCGGTTCGGCCTGCCCCGACGCCGGTCTGCCCTTCGCGGTGGCCGCCCACCTGCTGGCCTGCGGCGTACCCATGCGCGAGTTCGGCCGCGGCCCGGAGGTCACCGACCTGCTCCGGGGCATGGCCGGCGGGGAACTGGTCGCGGGCAACGCCGCGACCGAGGAGGGCGCGGGCTCCGACGTCAACGCCATGGCGACCACGGCCCGGCCGGACGACGGGGGCTACGTGCTCGACGGGACCAAGTCCTTCGTGAGCAACGCGGCCGAGGCCGACGTCCTGGTCGCCTACGCGGTCACCGACCCGTCGGCGGGCTTCTTCGGCGTCACCGCGTTCGCCGTGCCGCGCGGCACGGCCGGGGTCACCGTCGGCCCGACACTGCGCAAGGCGGGACTGCACGCCTGCGCGGCGGCGCCGGTGACCTTCTCCGGCTGCCGCGTGCCCGCCTCGCTCAGGCTGGGCGCCGAGGGGCAGGGGAACGCGGTCTTCCAGTTCTCCATGGCCTGGGAGCGGGCCTGCCTCCCGGCGATCTACCTGGGCGCGATGGAGGACCAGATGGGCCGGGTCGCGGCGCACGTGCGCGGCCGCAGGCAGTTCGGGCGGCCGATCAGCGAGTTCCAGGCGGTCTCGCACCGGGTGGCCGCGATGCGCCAGAGGTTGGAGGGCGCCCGCCTCCTGCTCTACCGCGCCTGCTGGCTGCTCGACCGGGCCAGGCCGGAGGCCGACACCGCCGTCTCCCTGGCCAAGGTCGCGGTCACCGAGGCGGCCGTGGCCAACGGGCTCGACGCCGTGCAGCTCTTCGGCTCCTCCGGCTACCTCGTCGGCACGGGGATGGAGCAGCGGCTGCGCGACGCCCTGCCCGGCACCCTCGTCTCGGGCACGAGCGAGATCCAGCGCGAGATCATCGCCCGGGGGGAGGGCCTGTGAACCTCCAGGACCTGGTCCGCCGGTCCGCGCGCGAGGCGCCCGAGCGCACCGCGCTGCGCTGCGGGGGCCGGGAGCTGACCTACGCGGAGCTGGACGCGGAGGCCGACGCCATGGCCGCCGACCTGGCGGCGCTGGGCGCGGGCCCCGGCGAGCGCGTCCTGGTCTGGGCGGAGAAGGGCCTGCGCGCCGTCGCCGCGTCCCAGGCGGTGCTCCGGACGGGGGCCGTCCACGTTCCGGCCAGCGGCGCCATGCCGCCGGACCACGTCCTGCGGATCGCCGAGGACTGCCGACCGCGTGTGGTCTGCGCCGCCGCCGCGGACCTGGAGCGGTTGCGCGGACGCCTCGGCGCGGACACGGCGTTCCTCGACATCGACGCACCTCCGGCGCGGAGCGGGCCGGTCCCCGCCTGCACCGCGCCCGCGGACGCGCCCGCCTACGTGCTCTACACCTCGGGGTCCACCGGCAGGCCCAAGGGTGTGACGGTGAGCCACGCGGGCGCCCTGGCCTTCGTGGAGTGGGCCCGCGGGGAGCTGGACGCGGGGCCGGGGGACCGCTTCGCCAACCACGCCTCGCTCACCTTCGACCTGTCGGTCCTGGACCTGTACACCGCCTTCAGCGCGGGGGCGTCGGTCACGCTGATCCCCGAGGGGTACTCCTTCGCGCCCGACCTGCTCGTGGACCTCGTCCACAGCGAGGGCGTGACCGTCTGGTACTCCGTGCCCTCGGCGCTGGTGCTGATGATCCGCGACGGCGGGCTCGCCGACCGGCCCCCGCCTCCGGCCCTGCGCGCCGTGCTCTTCGCCGGGGAGGCGCTCCCTCCGGAGTACGCCCGGCGCCTGGCGGAGTGGAGCCCCGCACGGCTGCTCAACCTGTACGGCCCCACCGAGACCAACGCGTGCACCTTCCACGAGGTGGTGCCCGCCGACCTGGAGGACGGAAGGCCGCTGCCCATCGGCCGGGCCACCGCGGGCAACCGCGTCTGGGTGCGCTCGGACACGGGCGGACCCGCGGCTCCGGGCGAGGCCGGAGAACTGGTGGTGGACGGTCCCACGGTGATGCTCGGCTACTGGGGGGCGCCGCCCGTGGAGGGCCCCTACGCCACGGGCGACCTGGCACGCGTGCGCGAGGACGGCGTGTTCGAGTTCCTGGGGCGCCGCGACCACATGGCCAAGGTCCGCGGGTACCGCGTCGAGCCGGGGGCGGTGGAGGCGGCGCTGGAGCGCAGCCCGGACGTCGAGGAGGCGGCCGTCGTGGTGACCGGGAGCGGGGTCACGGCGGCCATCACGGCGTTCGCCGTCCTGAGGAGGGGCGCCCGGCTGGGAGTGCTGGGACTCAAGCGCCACGCCTCGCGGCACCTGCCCGCCTACATGATCCCGGACGCGGTGCGCTTCACCGAGGCGCTGCCGCGCACACCCAACGGCAAGACCGACAGACTGGAGCTCGCCCGGTGGGCGCGCGCTCCGGAGCGGAGGGAGAACACGTGACGAAGGACGCCAGCGAGCAGGAGGTGCGGGAACTCCTCCTGCTCTTCGTCCGCGACCGGTTCCTGGACGGCGACCCCCACGGCGAGCTGACCGAGGACTCACCGCTGCGGGAGTGGGGTGTGCTCACCTCCCTCAACACCGCCGTCCTGATGAACCACATCCACACCGGCCTGGGCGTGCAGATCCGGGCCGAGAGGATCGACCCCCGCGCGTTCACCGACGTCCGCAGCATCGCGGCGATGCTGTGCGCCGGGAGGACCGGGGAGGCCTGAGCGGCCCCGGCCCTCCCCGGGGTCACCAGGACCACGCCTCGGGGGCGGGGCCGCCCTTGCCGACCGGGGGGAACAGGGCGTCGATCCGTTCGCCGTCCCCCTCGCCGAGCCCCGTCTCCAGGGCCCGCAGCGCCCCGTCGAACTGCTCCAGGGTGCGCGGCCCGACGATCGTCGAGTGCACCTCCGGGCGTGACAGGACCCAGGCGATGGACAGTTCGGCGGGGTCCCTGCCGATCTCGTCGCACAGGTCCTCGTAGGCGGCGATCGTCTCGCGCCGCTCCTCCAGCGCCTGCATCGCCCGGCTCTTGACCGTCTTGACCGCGGTGCCCTCGCGCAGCTTGCGGATGGCTCCGCCGAGCAGGCCGCCGTGCAGGGGCGACCAGGTCAGGACCCCGATGCCGTACGCCTGCGCCGCGGGGAGCACCTCCAGCTCCACGTGGCGCGTCACCAGGTTGTAGGCGCACTGCTCGGAGACCAGGCCGAGGAAGTTCCTGCGGTTGGCGGCCTCCTGAGCCGCCGCCAGGTGCCAGCCCGCGAAGTTGGAGGAGCCGACGTAGCGGACCTTGCCCTGGTGGACCAGGATCTCCATCGCCTGCCAGACCTCCTCCCACGGCGCGTTGCGGTCCACGTGGTGCATCTGGAAGAGGTCGATCCAGTCGGTGCGCAGCCGCCGCAGGGACCCCTCGCACGAGGCGATGATGTGGCGGGCCGACAGACCGCGGTCGTTGGGCCAGTCGCTCATCGGGTTGAAGACCTTGGTGGCCACGATGGAGCGCTCGCGACGCCCGCCGCCCCTGCCGAACCACTCGCCGATGAGCTCCTCGGTCATGCCCTTGTGGACCTGCCATCCGTAGTGGTTGGCGGTGTCGAAGAAGTTGACGCCGTGGGAGAGGGCCCTGTCCATCATCGCGAAACTCTCGTCCCTCGGGGTGTTCACGCCGAAATTCAGCGTTCCCAGGCAGAGCCGGCTGACCTCAAGAGCGGTCCGGCCAAGGCGTGTGTACTGCATTCTCTCCCCTGTTTCATGGTGTCTCTCGCGGAGAAAACGGGACTCGGGGGCGGACGGGGCTCTCATCCGCTGCAGAAGCCCACGGGTAGGCCGCCACTTTTCCGGAGCGGGAAAGGCCGTCGGGGGAAGGCTTCCACGTTCCGGGGAAAGGCCGCGCCGGTATGCTCCGGTCCGGCGGATTCGGGCCGGGACCGACCCGCTCCCGGCGGACGAATGGCACCGTATCCCGGGCCCCGTGAACTCGACGCGGCCGAGGGCCCCTCCTCCGCCGCCGAGCCGCGCGGCGCCCGCCCCGGTCCCGGAAGCGGGTTCGGCCCTCCATCTGGGAGATGACCCCTTGCGTGTACTACTCGCCTCCTACGCGGAGAAGACGCACTTCATCGGCATGGTGTCCCTGGCGTGGGCGCTGCGCGCCGCCGGGCACGAGGTGCGCGTCGCCAGCCAGCCCGGACTGGCGGGGTTCCTGAGGGGTGCGGGTCTGCCCGCCGTCCCGGTCGGGCGGGACCACCTGCTGCGCGAGCGGTTCGAGCTGGTGACGCAGTGGGGCGAGGGCGATGCCCCGGGGCTGTTCGACGTGGGGGAGAGCTGGCCCGGCGACCTGTCCTGGGACGAGATGCGCTGGGGCCTGCGCGACACCGCGGCCTGGTGGTGGCGCATGGTGAACGACCCGATGCTGGAGGACCTGGTCGCCTTCTGCCGCGAGTGGCGCCCCGACCTGGTCGTGTGGGAGGCGATGACGTTCTCGGCGGCGGTCGCCGCGGAGGCGTGCGGTGCGGCGCACGTGCGCTTCCTGTGGAGCCTGGACCTGTTCGCCGCGATGCGCGAACAGTACCTGCGCCACATGGAACGACAGCCCCCACAGGAGCGGGACGACCCCCTCGCCGCGTGGCTGGGCGACCGCGCCGCCCGCCACGGCGTGGACTTCTCCGAAACCCTCGTCCGCGGCCAGGCCACCCTGGACTACCTGCCCGCCTCCCTGGGCGTGCCCGCCCCCACCGGCGCCCACCGCCTGCCCATCCGCTACGTGCCCTACAACGGACGCGCCGTCGTCCCCGACTGGCTGCGCACACCCCCCACCCGCCCCCGCGTCTGCCTCAGCGTGGGGAGCAGCACGACCGAGTGGTTCGGCGGGCACACGTTCTCCCTGGCCGAGGTGGTGCGCGGCCTCGGCGAACTGGACGCGGAGGTGGTCGCGACCCTGCCCCCCGAGGAGGAGGCCGCACTCGGCGCGGTTCCGGACAACGTGCGGCTGGTGGGGTACGCCCCCCTGCACGTCCTGGCCCCCACCTGCGACGTCATGATCACCCACGCGGGGCCGGGGACCCTGTGCTCCGGGCTCTCCCACGGTGTTCCCCAGCTCCTCGTCCCCGGCCCCCGCCTCGACGCCCCCCTGCTCGCGCGGCTGGTGGAGCGGGAGGGGGCCGGGCTGGTGGTGCCGTCGGGCGAGGCGGGGGCCGACAGCGTCCGCGACGCGACCCGGCGCCTGTTGGAGGACCCCTCCCACGTCGGGGCGGCGCGGCGCCTGCGCGGGGAGATGGCCGCCATGCCCTCGCCCGCGGAGGCGGTGCGCGGCCTGCCCCGCGTCCTGGAGGGTCTGGGCGCCTCCGTCTGAGGGACGGTCCCGCCAGCGGGACAACGGGTGACCCGTGGCGGCGGTGTCTGAGCGTTCCCTCGGGCCGTGGGTCGTGCTTCAGGTGCGGGTGAGGCCGGTGAGGGTGTGGGCGAGGTCGGCGGGGGTGGGCATGGCGTCCATGCGTGCGCGCAGGGCGTGGGCGGCGCTGGTGTGGCGGGGGTCTTCGAGGAGGTCGCGTACGCCGGCGGTGACGGTGGCGGCGTCCATGCGGTCGGGGTCCACGACCCTGCCCGCCCCGGCCCCCTCCACCAGCCCGGACAGCAGGACCGTGTCGAACATGTGCGCGTTGGGTGACATGAGTTGCGGGACTCCGTGGGCGAGGCCGGTCAGGACGGTGCCGGGGCCGCCGTGGGTGACCATGGCGGCGCAGGTGGGGGCCAGGGCGTGCAGGGGCACGTACTCGACCAGGCGGGCGTTGCCGGGGACAGTGCCGAGCTTCTCCTGCTCACTGGCGGGCAGGGTGGCCACGACCTCCACGTCCAGCTCGGCCAGACCCTCCAGGATCTCCCCGGCGGAGACCCGGTGACCGCCGTACCACTCGTTCGCGCTGGTCCCGAGGCTGAGTCCGATCCGGGGCCGGTCGGGTTGTGTGCGCAGCCAGTGGGGGACGACGGCGCGTCCGTTGTAGGGCACGTAGCGCACCGGCAGGTAGTCCAGGTGCGGGGGCGTGTCCACCCTGAGCGGGGAGGGCACCTGTTCGATGGTGGCCTGTCCGTGGACCAGGGTCTCGGAGAAGTCCACCCCGTACCGGGCCGCTCTGGCCCCCAGCCACGCGGCCAGGGGGTCCTCCCGCTGTGAGGCGGGCTGCTCGCCCATCCGCGCCAGGAACCGCGCGCGGGTGCGGGCGAAGATGTCGGCCCCCCACAGGTAGCGCACGTGCGCGGCCCCGCACGCCTCGGCGGCGATCGCCCCGGAGAAGGTGATGGGCTCCCACACGACCAGGTCGGGGCGCCATTCCCGGCAGAGGGCGACCAGGTCGTCGACCATGGGGTCGTTGACCATCCGCCACCACCACTGCACGGTCAGGCGGTAGCCCTCCAGGAGGTAGTCCCAGGTCAGGACCTCGTCACGGTCCTCGGCCATGTCGAAGTCGTCGCCCTCCCCGCCGGTCATCGCGTGGTACTGCCGCATGACCCGGCGCAGGAGGTGGTCCCTGCCCACGGGGGAGAAGGGCAGGCCCGTCCCGGTGACCACCGCCTCCAGCTCGGGCTGGCTGGCCACCCGGACCTCGTGCCCGGCGGCGCGCAGCGCCCACGCCAGGGGCACCAGCCCCAGGAAGTGGGTCCGCTCCGCCTGCGTCGCGATCAGCACGCGCACGGCCGTCGCCTCCGTCCTTCGTGTGCGGTCCCGCGCACCGGGTCGGGAACCGGGGCGCTCCCGGTTCCGCCGCCCCCCGTGGCGGGCCTGTTACCTTTCCGGCGGGCGGTCCAATCACCGCGCAACCGGGTTTGCCAAGAGCCGCTTCCGCGCGGATATCATTGCCCAGCCGATCCGGCCGGTGCTTTATCCGTCCTCGACAAAGGGGATTGTAGAGAAGCTGGCTGTTCCGATTCCGACGATGATTCCCTCGATGTTGCCCCGTGCGTCCCTGGCCACGGGAAGTAGTGAAGAAAGAGTGGGAGAATCCGGCCTCCGGGCCAGGTGAATGGCCGGGTACGGAACCCGACTTTTCTCGTCAAGGCCCCTCCGGGCCTGTTTTCCCTGTAGCGCCGGGCTGAGAGTCGAATGGAGATCGTATGCGTTTCCTGCTGGACCGGGAGGAGATCACCGTCTCGGTCGTCGGCCTGGGGTACGTGGGGTCGTGCGTGGCCGCCAGCCTGGCGTCCAACGGGGTGAACGTCGTGGGCGTCGACGTGGACGCCCACCCGGTCGAGGAGATCGAGGCGGGCCGCTGCCACCTCAAGGAGCCCGGGTTGCCCGAACTGGTGGCCCGGGGGCGGGGCTCCGGGCGCCTGCGCGCCACGACCGACTACTCCGCGATCTCCTCGGCGGACGTGGTCGTCGTCGCGGTCGGCACGCCGGTCCGGGAGGACGGCACCCTCGTCGAGACCCAGATCAGGAGCGCGGCCGCCGAGGCGGGCCGCCACCTGCGCCGCGGGCAGCTCCTCGTCTTCAAGAGCACGGTTCCCCCGGGCACGACCCGTGACCTCGTCGTCCCCCTGCTGGAGAGCGGCGGGCTGACGTGCGGCGAGGACTTCGGTCTGGCCTTCTGCCCCGAGCGGCTGTCGCAGGGCAGCGCCCTGGCGGAGATCCAGGAGCTGCCCGTGGTCGTCGGCGGGTGGGACGCGGAGAGCGGGGCCGCCGCCGCGAGGTTCTGGGAGTCCCGGCTCGGCGTGCGGACCGTCGTCTGCTCCTCCATGGAGGCCGCCGAGACGGTCAAGCTCCTCAACAACTGGTGGATCGACCACAACATCGCCCTGGCCAACGAGCTGGCCCGCTTCTGCACGTCGATCGGGGTGGACGCGATGGAGGTCATCGCCGCCACCAACGAGGTGCCCAAGGGCGGAGGGACCATCAACGTCCTCTCCCCGGGGGTCGGCGTCGGAGGCTCCTGCCTGACCAAGGACCCCTGGATGCTGTGGCGCTCCGCCCGGGACAGGGGCGTGCACCTGGGAACCGTCGTCTCGGCCCGCGGCGCCAACGACGCGATGCCCGGCTACGTCGCGGGGCTCGTCACCGAGGGGCTGGACGCGCTGGGAACCCCCGCCGAGCGGGCCCGCGTGGCCGTGATCGGGCTGTCCTTCAAGAACAACACCGGCGACCTGAGGTCCACGCCGACCCTGCCCGTGGTCGCCGCGCTGCGCGACGCCGGGGCCGACGTGGCGGTGTTCGACCCGCTCGCCGACCCGGACGAGGTCCGCAAGACGTTCGGCCTGGAGCCCTCCCCCTCGGCGGAGGCGGCCGCGACCGGGGCCCACTGCCTCGCCGTGCTCGCCTGGCACGACGAGTTCGCCGCACTGGACATGGCGGCCCTGCGCCGCCTCACGGCGCGGGAGTGCCTCCTCCTGGACGGCAGGGCCCACTTCGACGACCAGACCGTCGAGTCCCTGACGGGGCTCGGTTTCACCTACCGAGGGATCGGACGGTAGACACGTGGCACGCGCCGTAGTGACCGGAGGGAACGGCTTCGTCGGAAGCCACCTCGTCGACCGGCTCCTCGCCAGGGGCGACGAGGTCGTGGTCTTCGACACGAGGGGGGCCCGGCCCGCGCCCGCCCCCTCATGGAAGGAGGTCGAGTACGTCCGGGGCAGCGTCAGTTCCTCCGAGCAGCTCGCCAAGGCGGTCCGCGGGGGCGTGGACGTGGTCTACCACCTCGCCGCCGTGGTGGGGGTGGACCGTTACCTGGAGTCCCCCATGGAGGTCATCGACGTCAACTTCACGGGGACGCGCAACGTCCTGGACCTGGCCGAGCGCGCCGGGGCCAAGGTGGTCTTCGCCAGCACCAGCGAGGTGTTCGGCAAGAACCCCGACGTCCCCTGGAAGGAGGACGCCGACCGGGTCCTCGGCACGACCTCGGCGAGCAGGTGGAGCTACTCCTCCAGCAAGGCCCTGGCCGAGCACCTGACGTTCGGCTACATGGGCCGGGGGCTCAACGCCTCCATCGTCCGCTACTTCAACCTCTACGGGCCGCGCCAGCGCCCCGCCTTCCTCGTCAGCCGCAGCCTCCACCGCGCCCTGCGCGGCGAGCCCCCCGTCGTCTACGACGAGGGCGGCCAGACCCGCAGCTTCACCTACATCGACGACGCCGTCGAGGCGACGGTCCAGATCGGCACCCGTCCGGAGGCGGACGGCGAGTGCTTCAACGTCGGCAGCTCGGACGAGGTCACCATCCGCGAGGCCGTGGACCTGATCGTGGAGCTGACCGGCGGCAAGGTCGTCCCGACCTCGATCGACACGCGCGACAGGTTCGGGCACTCCTACCAGGACCTGGACCGGCGCATCCCCGACGCGGGGAAGATCCGCTCGCTCCTGGGCTGGAAGAGCACCACCTCGCTGCGGGAGGGGGTCGCCCGGACCATCGAGTGGGCCGAGGAGAACCCCTGGTGGCTCGAACAGCCGGAGAACACCACCGGCTGACCCCGCCGCGGCCGGTGCGCCACCGCCCCGCCCGCGCCCGGGCCGCCGAGTCCGGCGCGCCCGTCCGACGACGTCCGTGAGAAGCCGAGGAGTTGAGGTTGGTCCCCACCACCACGTGCCGTGTCTGCGAAGGAACGGTCACCCAGTTCATGGACTTCGGCCGCCAGCCGCTGTCCGACGCCTTCCGGGCGCCCGACGACACGAGCGAGGAGTTCTTCTACCGGCTCGCGGTCGGGCTCTGCCCGGACTGCCAGATGGTGCAGTTGATGGAGGAGGTGCCCCGGGAACGCATGTTCCACGAGGGGTACCCGTACTACTCCTCGGGCTCCACCGTGATGCGCTCCCACTTCGAGGCGACCGCCGAGAAGCTCCTCGCGGAGCACCTGACCGGCTCCGACCCCTTCGTGGTCGAGCTGGGGTGCAACGACGGCGTCATGCTGGAGACGGTGGCCCGCGCGGGCGTGCGCCACCTCGGGATGGAGCCCTCCGGAGCCGTGGCCGAGGTCGCCCGCGGCAAGGGCGTGCGCGTGCGCAACGCCTTCTTCGAGAAGGCGACGGCCCTGGAGATCCTGGCCGAGGACGGGCCCGCCGACGTCGTCTACGCGGCCAACACCTTCTGCCACATCCCCTACGTGGACTCGGTACTGGAGGGGATCGGGGAGCTGCTGTCCCCCGGGGGCGTGTTCGTCTTCGAGGACCCCTACTTCGGTGACGTGAGCGAGAAGGCGTCCTTCGACCAGTTCTACGACGAGCACTTCTTCCTGTTCACCGCATCCTCCGTGCGCAACATGGCGCGCAGGTTCGGCCTGGAGCTGGTCGACGTCGAGCGTCTGCCCACGCACGGGGGCGAGCTGCGCTACACCCTGGCACGCGAGGGCTCCCGGGCCGCCTCCCCCGCCGTGGAGGCGATCCTGGAGGAGGAGGGGAAGCGGGAGCTGACCTCCCCGGAGTCGCTGGCCTCCTTCGCGGACCAGGTGCGGGGCAACTGCGACCGGCTCGTGGAGGAACTGCGCTCGCTGCGCGACCAGGGCCTGCGCGTGGTGGGCTACGGCGCCACCGCCAAGAGCGCGACCGTGCTCAACTTCTGCGGGATCGGCCCCGACCTGCTGGAGTTCGTCTGCGACACCACGCCGGCCAAGCAGGGGCGCCTGACGCCGGGCTCCCACGTGCCGGTGCGCGACCACGGCGCGTTCACGGCCTCCTACCCCGACCGCGCCCTCCTGCTGGCCTGGAACCACGCCGAGGAGATCATGGCCAAGGAGGAGGGGTTCCGCGAGGCCGGGGGACGCTGGATCCACTACGTCCCGGACGTCACCACCGTGTGAGGTCCACCCGCCCGCCCTCCCCCGCGGCCCGCGCCAGCCGGCGCGCGACGTCGGCGGGGGAGGGCATGGCGTCCACCTCCCCGCGCAGGCGTCGCGCGGCCTCGGTGTGGGAGGGGTCCTCCAGCAGCCTCCGGGTGCTCTCCCGGACGGCCTCGGGGGTGACCCGGGCGGGGTCCACGACCACCCCCGAGCCCTGCGCGGCCACCAGTGAGGCCAGCAGGGGCTCGTCGTACATGTGGTGCGGCACGGCCGACTGCGGGACCCCGTGCACCAGGCCGGACATCACGGTGCCCGCCCCGCCGTGGGTGATCATGCCGGCGCAGGTGGGGGTCAGGGCGTGCAGGGGGACGTACTCGACCAGGCGGGCGTTGCCGGGGACGGTGCCGAGCTTGTCCTGTTCGCGGGCGGGCAGGGTGGCCACGACCTCCACGTCCAGGTCGGCCAGGCCCTCCAGGAGGGTCGCGACGTCGACCGTGTAGCCGCCCAGGCGCTGGGTGGCCGTCGTGCCGAGGCTGAGACAGACGCGGGGGCGGGTGGGGGGTGTGCGCAGCCAGTCGGGGACGACGGCGCGTCCGTTGTAGGGCACGTAGCGGATGGGCAGGCGGTGGGTGCCGGTGGGGGCGGGCACGCCCAGGGAGGCGGGCAGGTAGTCCAGGGTGGCCTGGCCGCGGACGAGGGTTTCGGAGAAGTCCACGCCGTGGCGGG